>NZ_NEIO01000003.1:0-452429 GCF_002113575.1 Pseudomonas sp. B8(2017)
GCCCGGAAAAGTGTTTATCATAGGCATCTCTTTGCCTGGCTTGCACGAACACCATGACCGAGAACGACTACACCCTCGCCTGGGGCCTTTACGCTGTTGCCGCCCTGGGCTGCCTGATGGTGGGCTTCAAGCTCACCGGCTGGATGTGGCGCTGGCTGCGCGAACCGCTGCGGGTGGTGCTGGCGGTGCTGCTGCTGACCCCGACCATCGTCGACCCGGTCAAGGACAGTTTCGCCCCGGCCATTGCCATCACCGCCCTGGATGTCGCCTTCAAGGTCGGCAACAACGCCTGGCGCGCGGTGTCCGACTTCGCCATGTACGGCATGGGCGCGTTTTCCCTGTATTTCCTTTTCGTACTGCTGCGCTTGCCGCTGGAAAAGCGCGCCCGCGAGCGCCGCGCGCAGGCCGAGGCCGCTGCCCAGCGCCAGGCTGCCGAAGATGACCAGCTTGGCGCCCAGGGCCCGCTGGCCGCGGAGCGCCGCGACCGTTACCGTGATGCGCCACCCCCTGCCGCCCCAGCCGTCTCCCGAGGCGGCGGCCGGGTCGAGCCCCGTCTGTAAGCGGAGACACGCCTATGTGCGAACTGCTGGGCATGAGTGCCAACGTCCCCACCGACATCGTCTTCAGCTTCACCGGCCTGATGCAGCGCGGCGGCCGTACCGGCCCGCACCGTGACGGCTGGGGCATCGGCTTCTACGAAGGCCGTGGCCTGCGCCTGTTCCAGGACCCGGCCGCGAGCAGCGAGTCGGAAGTGGCCAACCTGGTGCAGCGTTACCCGATCAAGAGCGAAGTGGTCATCGGTCATATCCGCCAGGCCAACGTGGGCAAGGTGTGCCTTTCCAACACTCACCCGTTCGTGCGAGAGATGTGGGGCCGCAACTGGTGCTTCGCGCACAATGGCCAGCTGGGCGACTTCAAGGGCCAGGCCAGTTTCTACCGGCCGGTGGGCGACACCGACAGCGAGGCGGCCTTCTGCGACCTGCTCAACCGCATCCGCAGCGCCTTCCCCGAACCCGTGCCGGTGGAACAGCTGCTGCCGGTGCTGGTCGAAGCCTGTGCTGGCTACCGCGGCCAGGGCGTGTTCAATTGCATGCTCAGCGACGGCGACTGGCTGTTCTGCTTCTGTTCGACCAAGCTGGTGCACATTACCCGCCGGGCACCTTTTGGTGCGGCGCGGTTGAAGGATGTCGACCTGATCGTCGATTTTCACACCGAAACGACCCCTAATGACGTGGTCACGGTGATCGCCACCGAGGCCTTGACCGAGAACGAGACCTGGCAGCGCTACGAGCCGGGTCAGTGGGCCCTGTGGCGGCACGGCGAGTGCGTGGCGCACGGCCAGAGCTAAGGACGCGGCATGTTCAGAAGTTACCTGCGGTTGCTGCTGTTTACCTTCGGCCTGCTGGCCGGTATCCAGGTCCCGGGGCTGGTGAAGGACTACAGCCAGCGGGTCGAGGCGCACCTGTTCGAATCACGCGAGGCGCTCGACGGCTTCCGGCAGACCGCCGAACGTTTCTTCAGTGGTGACCTGCAGGCGCTGCTGCGGCATTACCGCAGCAGCGACGACCCGGTGTTCAACAGTGATGCCAACAGCATCGAAAGCCTGATGATCCGCAACGAACTGCTGGAAAACGAATGGCAGGCGCTGCAAGCGCCATGGGCGCAGCGTACCTGGCACGTGCTGGTACAGGCCGACCCGCAGTTGCGCGAGGAAACCCTCAATGGTTACAGCTACCAGATCCTGCTGGTGCCCGAGGCGGTTGGCTGGGGGCTTGGTGCAGGGTTTGTGCTGGCCTTCGTGGTCGAGAGCCTGTTGCTGGCGATTGGCTGGGTGATCCTGGGCGGGCGGCGTGGGGCGGTGAAAGAGAGCTGGCGCTGATTTTTGCTGTGCCTGTGCCGGCCCTTTCGCGGGCTTGCCCGCTCCCACAGGATCATCACGGGCCTTGAGAGCCGTGCAGTACCTGTGGGAGCGGGCAAGCCCGCGAAGAGGCCCGCACAGACAAAGCCAATCAGTCAGACCAACACTATACGCTGCCCACCCACATCCCGCGCATACCGCTCCAGCACCTGCCGGCAAACCCCGACCACTTCATCCACCAACGCCACCCCGGTCTGCCAGGCCACCACCAGCTCCAGGCTCGGCGGCGGTTGCAGGCCCTGCAGCAATACCAGCTCACCGCGGCTCAACTCGGCATCCACCAGCGCCGGCGGCAACGCACCAATGCCAAACCCGTCGCGCAACAGCCGGGTAATCGCCGCCACCGAGTTCACGCAGTTAAGCCGCGGCGTTTCGGCCCCGGCACTCAGCAGCAGGCTCAGCACTTCCTGGTGCGGCCGCGAGTTCTTCGAGAAGGTGATGATCCGCTCACGCCCAAGCTCGGCCAGTGAGGCGTAGTCGCGGTGCTGGTGCGAGCCGGCGGCCACCACCCAACCCATCGGGTAGCGCGCCAGGTCCAGGCTGCGGATCGACTGCTCGCGCAGCAGGTCGGTCTGCAGGATCACGTCGAGAAAGCCCTTCTGCAATTGCTCGCGAAGGTTCAGCGCAGTGTCGGCCACCAGTTCGATTTCCACCTGCGGGTAACGCTCGGTCAGCTCCGCCACCAGCGCGCTCATCCAGGTGTGGATCACCGTGTCCATCACCCCGATACGGATGCGCCCGACCTTGGCCCGGTCGCTGTCCAGCGACTGCTTCATGGCCTTGGCGGTTTCCAGCATGCGCTCGGCATATTCCAGCACCTTGCCGCCTTCCGGGGTCAGGCTGACGCCACGTGAGTCGCGCAACAGCAGCTTGACGCCCAGGTCGGCCTCCAGCGCGGCGATGCGGCTGGAAACCGAGGCCTGGGTAGTGAACAGCTTTTCCGCGGTCAGGCGGAAGCTCTTGAGCCGGGCGACCCAGACGAAGGTTTCGAGGAAGCGAAGGTTCATGATCAGTTTTTCTTGTTCCAGACCGGCGGTTTTTCTCGTTGGACGCAAATGGCGCGGCGTCTGAACAATGGCAGCCAGGCCGCGACTCATTGTCGCCCATAAAACAATACCAACAAGCCGAGGCAAGCATGAACCCCACCGGCGTGCAGCAGCAGGTCAGTTCCCCATCTTCGTCCGGGCCTTTCGCCTGGTATCGCGACATCGACTCACAGCAGCGCCGGACGTTCTGGAGCTGCAAGATCGGCTACGGCCTGGATGGCATGGACACACAGATGCTCAGCTTCGTCATCCCGACGCTGATCATGCTGTGGGGCATCACCACCACCGAAGCCGGGTTGATCCACACCAGCACCTTGATCGCCTCGGCCGTGGGTGGCTGGGTGGCCGGCATTCTCTCCGACCGCATTGGCCGCGTGCGCACCCTGCAACTGACGGTGGTGTGGTTTGCCTTCTTCACCTTCCTCTGCGGCTTCGCCCAGAACTACGAACAGCTGCTGATCGCCCGTACCCTGATGGGCTTCGGCTTTGGCGGTGAGTGGACCGCCGGCGCGGTGCTGATCGGCGAGGTGATCCGCGCCCAGGACCGTGGCAAGGCGGTGGGCATGGTGCAGTCCGGCTGGGCGCTTGGCTGGGGCCTCACCGCCATCCTGTACGCGCTGCTGTTCTCCTGGCTGCCGGCAGAGCAGGCCTGGCGCGCGCTGTTCCTGCTGGGCCTGGTACCGGCGATCTTCGTGATCTTCGTCCGCCGCCTGGTCAAGGACCCCGAGGTATACCGCGAGGCCAAGGCGGTGGAAAACGCCGAGGCACCTGCGCAGTTCTACGAAATCTTCGCCCCGGGCATGCTCTGGACCACCGTGCGTGCATCCCTGCTGACCACCGGCGCGCTGGGCGGCTACTACGCCATTACCTCGTGGCTGCCGACTTTCCTCAAGAACGAGCGCGGCCTGAGCGTGCTGGGCACCGGTGGCTACCTGGCCATGGTGATCGTCGGCTCCTACGTCGGCTATGTGGTCAGTGCGTACCTGTCCGACCTGCTGGGGCGCAAGAAGAACTTCATCCTGTTTGCCGTGGGCTCGTTCGTCATCGTGCTGCTGTACACGCAAATGCAGGTCAGCGACGGCGTGATGCTGTGGCTGGGCTTCCCGCTGGGCTTCTTCGCCTCGGGCATCTTCAGCGGCATGGGCGCGTTCCTCACCGAACTGTTCCCCACGCGTATCCGCGGTTCGGGGCAGGGCTTCTGCTACAACATCGGCAAGGTCATCGCGGCACTGTTCCCGCTGCTGATCGGCGTGCTCGGCCAGAAGGTACCGCTGGGCCTGGGTATCGGCGTGTTCTCCGCCGTGTCCTACGGGGTGGTGATCGTGGCGGCGCTGAGCCTGCCGGAAACCCGCGGCAAACAGCTGCAGGCGCGTTAAGGTAGGCATATGAACAACGACAACGGAGGCCGTGCGGTGGAACGCCTGCTACTCAATTGCGACATGGGCGAGAGTTTCGGCAGCTGGCGCATGGGCCTGGATGCCGAAGTCATGCCGTACATCGATTGCGCCAACATCGCCTGCGGCTACCACGCCGGCGACCCCAGCATCATGCGCCGCACCGTGGCCCTGGCGCTGGAGCACGGCGTGACTATCGGCGCACACCCGGCCTACCCGGACCTGGTCGGCTTCGGCCGCCGTTCCATGGCCTGCAGCCCGGAGGAAATCCGCGACCTGCTGCATTACCAGATCGGTGCGCTGGACGGCATCTGCAAAGTGTTGGGCGGCCGCGTGGCGTACGTGAAACCCCATGGTGCGCTGTACAACGACATGATGGCCGACCCGCTCAAGCTGCGTACCGTACTGGAGGCTGTGGCGGCCTATGGCGGCGGCCTGCCGCTGATGCTGATGGCTACCGCCGACAACCGCGCCGCCCAGGCCCTGGGCGATGAAATTGGCGTGCCGCTGTGGTTCGAAGCATTCGCCGACCGCGCCTACACCGCCAGCGGGCGCCTGGTGTCGCGGCGCCTGCCCGGTGCGGTGCACCACGACCCGGCGCTGGTGGTGGAGCAGGCCGTGCGCCTGGCCCGTGGCGACACGCTGGTGGCGGACGATGGCAGTGCATTGACGCTTGCAGCGAGCACCCTGTGCGTGCACGGCGACAACGACAGTTCGGTGGCGGCGGTGCGGCAGATTCGCCAGGCCCTCGATGCCCTGGAGTCGCGATGAAGCCGCGTATTGAAGTTGTGGCCATCGACAGCCTGATGGTGCGCCTGTTCGATTCCATCGACGAGGGCAACATGCCGTGGATGCTTGCCGCCAGCCAGCGCTTGCACGCGGCGTTCGGCGAGCACTTGCTGGACCTGGTGCCGTCCTACACCACGCTGATGGTGCAGTTCGACCTGCCACCGAGTGAGGCGAGGGCGCTGATCATCCGTGCACTGGAGGGCTTGCAGCCAGACACGGGCAGCGGTGGCCGCCGCCATGAGATCCCGGTGTGGTACGACGCCAGCGTCGGCCCGGAGCTGCCGGTGTTGGCGGCCCGCAGTGGCTTGAGTGAAGCAGAGGTGATCCGTTTGCACAGCGAGCGCGAGTACCCGGTGTTCGCCCTGGGTTTCGCCCCCGGTTTCGGCTTCATGGGCCTGGTGGACGAACGCCTGGCCAGCCCGCGCCTTAGCACCCCGCGCAAGCGCGTGGCGGCCGGCAGCGTCGGCATTGCCGAGCGCCAGACGGCGGCCTATCCGGCGGTATCGCCGGGGGGCTGGAACCTGATCGGGCGTACTCCGGTGCGCCTGTTCGACCGTGAACGCGAGGGCTACAGCCTGTTGCAACCCGGTGACCGGGTGCGCTTCGTGCCGGTTTCGCGCAGCGAGTTCGTGGCGTTGGGCGGTGATGTGGAGGCACAAGCATGAGGCAGTTGAAGATCGAGGCCAGTACGCCGCTGTGCCAGTTGCAGGATGCCGGGCGCTTTGGCGTACGCCACCTGGGCGTGACCCAGGGCGGGGCGCTGGACTGGGTGGCGATGCACTGGGCCAACTGGCTGCTGGGCAACCCGTTGGCGGCGCCGGTGGTCGAGGTGGCGCTAGGTGGTTTCTGTGTGGTCGCAGAGCAGGATTGTGTGCTGGCCCTGGCCGGTGCCGACCTGGATGCGCGGGTCGATGATCAGCCGCTGGCGCCCTGGCGCAGCTTTGCATTGGCCAAGGGGCAGCGGTTGACCCTGAAACAGCCGAAGCAGGGCGCGCGGGCGTACCTGGCAGCACCTGGCGGCTTCCTGGGCGAGGATGTGCTGGGCAGCCGTGCCACGGTCGTGCGGGAAGAACTGGGCGGTATCGATGGCCAGGGCTCTGCGCTCGGCAAAGGCCAGCTGCTGGCATTTTCCAGCGCTTCAGCGACCTTGCGTGAGGTACCGGCAGCGCTGCGGCCACAGTACGCACAAAAGCCTGTGCTTGACCTGGTGATCGGCGCACAGATCGGTGACTTCAGCGGTACCAGCCTGTTCGAGGCGTTCAACCGCGAGTGGACGCTGGACAGCCGCGCCGACCGCATGGGCATCCGCCTGCTGGGGCCGCAGCTGGTCTACCAGGGCGCGCCGATGATTTCCGAGGGGATTCCGCTGGGGGCGGTGCAGGTGCCGCCGGATGGGCAGCCGATCGTGTTGCTCAATGACCGGCAGACCATTGGCGGCTATCCGCGGCTGGGGGCATTGACGCCGTTGGCGCTGGCGCAACTGGCGCAGTGCATGCCGGGGGCGGTAGTGCGGTTCCGGGCGGTGGTGCAGGATGAGGCGTGGCGGGAGCAGCAGGCTTACCTGGACCGTTGGTTGTAAGGTCGCTGGCCCTTTCGCGGGCTCGCCCGCTCCCACAGGTATCGCGCAAGCCTTGAGGCCTGTGGGGGACCTGTGGGAGCGGGCGAGCCCGCGAAGAGGCCGGCACTGGCAACATCACTTGGACAGGTAACGCATCCCTTCCTCCAACCCCTGCAAGGTCAGCGGGTACATCTTGTCCTCGATCAAGTCCCGCACCAGGTGGGTCGATGCGGTGTAGTCCCAGGCCTGCTTCGGGTACGGGTTGATCCAGATGATCTTCCTGAATTTCTCCATGAAACGCTGCATCCACACATACCCGGCTTCTTCGTTCCAGTGCTCCACGCTGCCACCCGGCTGGGTAATCTCGTAGGGCGCCATGGCCGCATCGCCAACGAACACAACCTTGTAGTCATCGCCGTACTTGTGCAGCAGGTCGAAGGTGGAATAGCGCTCCGAGGTGCGGCGCAGGTTGTTCTTCCACACCGACTCGTACACGAAGTTGTGGAAGTAGTAGTACTCCAGGTGCTTGAACTCGGTCTTGCACGCCGAGAACAGTTCTTCGCAGACCTTGACGTGGGCGTCCATCGAGCCACCGATGTCGAACAGCAACAGCAGCTTCACCGTGTTGCGCCGCTCGGGGCGCATCTGGATGTTCAGCAGCCCGGCATCCCGCGCGGTGTGGTCGATGGTGCCGTCGATGTCCAGCTCTTCGGCGGCGCCTTCACGGGCGAACTTGCGCAGCCGGCGCAAGGCCAGCTTGATGTTGCGCGTGCCCAGCTCCACCTGGTCGTCCAGGTTCTTGTATTCGCGCTGGTCCCACACCTTCACCGCCTTGCCCTGGCGCTTGCCGGCCTCGCCCACGCGGATGCCCTCGGGGTTGAAGCCGCCCGAGCCGAACGGGCTGGTGCCGCCGGTGC
Source organism: Pseudomonas sp. B8(2017) (assembly GCF_002113575.1). Lineage (NCBI taxonomy): Bacteria > Pseudomonadati > Pseudomonadota > Gammaproteobacteria > Pseudomonadales > Pseudomonadaceae > Pseudomonas > Pseudomonas sp. B8(2017). Next base: position 7,623 of record NZ_NEIO01000003.1, read on the forward strand.
CGATCCACTTGTTGCCGCCGGCGTGACGTTCCTTCTGCTCTTCGAGGCGCTTCTTGAACTCTTCGATCAGCTTGTCCAGGCCACCCAGCGACTGGATCTGCGCGCGCTCCTCATCGGTCAGCGAACGCTCGAATTCCTTGCGCAGCCAGTCTTCGGGGATCAACGCCTCGATGTGCCGGTCGAGGTTCTCCAGGCCCTTGAAGTAGGCAGCGAAGGCGCGGTCGAACTTGTCGAAGTGGCGCTCGTCCTTCACCAGGATGGCGCGGGCGAGGTAGTAGAACTCGTCCATGTCGGCGAACACCACGCGCTTTTGCAGGGCCTGGTGCAGGTCGAGCAGTTCGCGTACCGACACCGGCACCTTGGCCGCGCGCATTTCATTGAACAGGTTGAGCAGCATGGCCCGGCTCCTGTCAGCGGTTGCCGCGCCGGCTCATGAAGGCCAGGCGCTCGAGTAGTTGTACGTCCTGCTCGTTCTTCACCAGCGCCCCGGCCAGCGGTGGAATGGCCTTGGTCGGGTCGCGTTCGCGCAGCACCGCTTCACCGATGTTGTCGGCCATCAGCAGCTTGAGCCAATCGACCAGTTCGGAGGTGGACGGCTTTTTCTTCAGGCCTGGTACCTTGCGCACGTCGAAGAACACGTCCAGCGCCTCGCTGACCAGCGACTGGCTGATGTTCGGGTAGTGCACGTCGACGATCTGCTGCAGGGTAGTGCGGTCGGGGAAGGCGATGTAGTGGAAGAAGCAGCGGCGCAGGAAGGCGTCCGGCAGCTCCTTTTCGTTGTTGGAGGTGATGATGATGATCGGGCGCTGTCTGGCCTTGATGGTCTCGTCGATTTCGTAGACGTAGAACTCCATCTTGTCGAGTTCTTGCAGCAGGTCGTTGGGGAACTCGATGTCGGCCTTGTCGATTTCGTCGATCAGCAGGATGACCCGTTCCTCGGCCTCGAAGGCCTCCCACAGCTTGCCCTTCTTCAGGTAGTTGCGCACATCGTGGACCTTGTCCACGCCCAGCTGCGAGTCACGCAGGCGGCTGACCGCGTCGTACTCGTAGAGGCCCTGGTGGGCCTTGGTGGTGGACTTGATGTGCCAGGTGATCAGGCGCGCACCGAACGAGGCTGCCAGCTGCTCGGCGAGCATGGTCTTGCCGGTGCCGGGTTCGCCCTTGACCAGCAAGGGGCGTTCGAGGGTGATGGCCGCGTTTACCGCCAGTTTCAGGTCGTCTGTGGCGACGTAGTCGCGGGTGCCTTCGAACTTCATGGGTCTGTCCTCTGAGGGTAGTCTGTACTGGCCCTATCGCCGGCAAGCCGGCTCCCACAGGTACAGCACAGGTCTTGAGAACTGTGGGGATCCTGTGGGAGCTGGCTTGCCGGCGATAGGGCCGGAACAGGCAGTACATATTTTCGATTTGTCACCGACTATAACGCGGGGTTCGCCGACTGGAAACGCAGACCAGGTATTCAGTCCCTGAATGCCCCGTCACTCGATCCTAGTCGGAATCCGGCGCGTCACGCTCATATCGCGCATTGAACGCCTGAATGAACCCGTTGCGCAGGATCTGCAGAAACGCCTCGAAGGCGCTGATATCCTGCTTGTGCACGCTACCGCTGAGCTCTACCCGGGTCGCGAACTGGTTCTTCGGCTGGTTCTTCAATACCGTCTCGGTCGCGCCCACCAGCGCTTCCCAGACTGAGCGGAAGAAGCCTTTGTCCTTTTCCTGCACATCCTGCTGCCAGTCGAACACATCCACATCCCGCAACAGTGGCTTGATGTACCCATTCAAGCGGCCGTTGGTCGCCTCGGCCTCTATCACCACATCGCCGTGCCCGGCATTGAAGTCGAACTTGCCGTATGCGCTGGCGAAGTCGTTGAGCTTGCGCAACTCGATACCCGTGGCGCGCAGGCGGAACTCGAAGTCGTCGAAATCGCTGAACGGGTCGAAGGTGGCGCGACTTTCCACCTTGGCATCGCCTACGATCAGCGCCGTGCCATCAAAGCTGGCATCACGTCGGCCCTTTTCGTCACGGATGTTGGTGAGGTTGCGAATACTGGCATCGAGCTGAGTGGCCTTCAGGTTGACGGGTGGCTTGGAGTTGAAGTTGCGGAAAGTCAGCACGCCTTTGTCGATGCGAACCTCGTTAAGGGTGATCGGCAGCAGTTTTTCCAGTTGCTGGCGCCAGTCGGTGCCCTGACCGGTCTGCGAGTTCTGTTTGTTGCCGCCATCGACGAAGTTGAGCTCCGGCCGGTCGAACACCACTTCGGCAACCACTGCGCGGTCGTACCACAGGGCGTGCCAGCTCACCGACAGGTCGATCAGCGGCGCGTCGAGAAACGGCACCGGCACCTTGCCGGTGGTCTTGACGATCTTCAGCCCATTGATCTGGTACGCGCCGCGCCACCAGGCCAGGTCCACGTCGGCCACCTGGCCGCGGTAGTCGCCCATGTCGGCAAGTTTGTCGTTCAGGTAGTCGCGCACCAGGTAGGGCAGGGCCAGGTGCAGGGCCACCAGCAACACGACCAGGCTGGCCAGGGCGACCAGCGGCCAGCGGTAGTGACCTTTCATCGCAGGCTCTCCAAGGTGGGCTCATAAAGACGCTTGTTTGGTTGACCGCAGGCTTTGCCACGGAGTTCGAACAGGCTTTACGGGCCTCCGGCCCGGGCTTACCCTTGAGGTCTTTCCCTGCTTTTTTTCATGCCAAGGACCCCTGCCATGAGCCGTATCTTTGCAGACAACGCCCACTCCATCGGTAACACGCCGCTGGTGCAGATCAACCGCATTGCCCCGCGCGGCGTGACCATCCTGGCCAAGATCGAAGGGCGTAACCCGGGCTATTCGGTCAAATGCCGCATCGGCGCGAACATGGTCTGGGACGCCGAAAGCAGCGGCAAGCTCAAGCCGGGCATGACCATCGTCGAACCGACCTCGGGCAACACCGGCATCGGCCTGGCCTTCGTCGCCGCCGCTCGTGGCTACAAGCTGATGCTGACCATGCCCGCCTCCATGAGCCTGGAGCGCCGCAAGGTGTTGAAGGCGCTGGGTGCCGAGCTGGTGCTGACCGACCCGGCCAAGGGCATGAAGGGCGCCATCGAGAAGGCCAACGAAATCGTCGCCTCCGACCCGGCCCAGTACTTCCTGCCGGGCCAGTTCGAAAACCCGGCCAACCCGGCGATCCACGAAAAAACCACCGGCCCGGAAATCTGGAACGACACCGACGGCGCGGTCGACGTGCTGGTGGCGGGCGTCGGCACCGGCGGCACCATCACCGGTGTTTCGCGCTACATCAAGCATACGCAGGGCAAGGCGATCCTGTCGGTGGCGGTGGAACCAGTGGCATCGCCGCTGATCAGCCAGACCCTGGCCGGCGAAGAGCTCAAGCCCAGCCCGCACAAGATCCAGGGCATCGGCGCCGGCTTCGTGCCGAAAAACCTCGACCTGTCGATCGTCGACCAGGTGGAAACGGTGACCGACGAAGAGTCCAAGGCCATGGCCATCCGCCTGATGCAGGAAGAGGGCATCCTCTGTGGCATTTCCTGTGGTGCGGCGATGGCAGCGGCCGTGCGCCTGGCCGAAAAGCCGGAAATGCAGGGTAAGACCATCGTCGTGATTCTGCCGGACTCCGGCGAGCGCTACCTGTCGAGCATGCTGTTCAGCGACATGTTCAGCGAGCAGGAAAACCAGCAGTAATGGCCTTGCCGCTGATCCCGCGCAACGTTCGGCGGCTTGGTTTATTGCAAAATCTTCATGATTGAGTTGCTGCCCGGGCTGTTTTTACCCTGGCGGCATCAGTTTATGATGGCAGGATGATTTATCGGAGTGCAGGGCGCGCAGCCCTGTTTCTTCCTCAAGGAGTGAAAGCATGACCTTTTCCTTTGCAGCCAAGGCGGGTGTCTTGCTGGTGTTTTTTGGCAGCGTGCTGTTCGTGCACCTGCGCGGCAAGGCTCGCTTGCCGGTGTTGCGCCAGTTCGTCAACCATTCGGCGCTGTTCGCCCCTTATAACAGCCTGATGTACCTGTTCTCCGGCGTACCGTCCAAGCCCTACCTGGACCGCCAGCGCTTCCCCGAGCTGGACGTTCTGAAGGACAACTGGCAGGAAATCCGCGAAGAGGCCATGCGCCTGTTCGACGAGGGCTACATCCGCGCCGCCGAGAAGGATAACGACGCAGGCTTCGGTTCGTTCTTCAAGAAAGGCTGGAAGCGCTTTTACCTGAAGTGGTACGACAAACCGTTGCCTTCTGCCGAAACCCTGTGCCCGCGTACCGTCGAGCTGGTCAGCAGCATCCCCAACGTCAAGGGCGCGATGTTCGCCCTGCTGCCCGGCGGCAGCCACCTGAACCCGCACCGCGACCCGTTCGCCGGTTCCCTGCGCTACCACCTGGGCCTGTCCACCCCCAACTCCGATGCTTGCCGCATCTACGTCGATGGCGAGGAATATGCCTGGCGTGACGGCGAGGACGTGATGTTCGATGAAACCTACGTGCACTGGGTCAAGAACGAGACCGACGTTACCCGGGTGATCCTGTTCTGCGACATCGAACGCCCGCTGAGCAGCCCACTGATGACCCGCATCAACCGCCAGGTCAGCGCCTTCCTCGGCCGTGCCACCGCGCCGCAGAACACCGACGACGAGCGTGTGGGCGGGATCAACCAGGCCTACGCCTGGAGCAAGCGCTTCAGCAACCGGATCAGTAGCCAGGTCAAGCAGTTCAAGCGCGCCAACCCCAAGGCCTACCGCGTGCTGCGGCCGGTGCTGGCGGCGGTGGTGGTGTACCTGTTGTATCACTGGTTGTTCTGATTTCTGCCTGTTGGGGCTGCCTTGCAGCCCATCGCGACACAAGGCCGCTCCTACAGCTACCGCGCCACTCCCTGGAATTGCGCAGAACCTGTGGGAGCGGCCTTGTGTCGCGATAGGGGCGCAAAGCGCCCCCCGGCGTCCTCTCAGGAAACCACTCTGGTTCGGTGTTTATAGGGAATTATAGACAGACTATAGAGCGATTATAGATTGTGGTTGATGAGGGGCGCGCAGCCCCCTTTGCTGCCTCAAGCCGGCTCCAACGCCTCCACCACTTTCCCCCGACTAAGGTGCACCACCTTGTCCGCCGTATCGAAGTACCGGTCATCATGCGAAATCACGATGATGGTCTTGCCCAAACGCTTCAGGTCCGGCAGCAGCTCGGTGTAGAACACCCGGCGGAAGGTCGGGTCCTGGTCCGCTGCCCACTCGTCGAACACCAGCACTGGCCGCCCGTCCAGCCAGGCATTGACCAGTGCCAGGCGCTTGCGCTGGCCGGTCGACAGGTCGGTGGTGGTAAAGGCACCATCGCGCACGCTCACCTTGTGGGCGATCTCCAGCCGCTCCAGGTAGCGCGTGGCATCGCTGGGCAAGCTGTGTTCATGCTCGGGCAGGTCGTCGAACAGGTAGTAGTCGGCGAACACCGTGGTGAACAGCTGGCGATAGTCATCCAGCCCCTCCGGGCCGACGGCCTTGCCGTTCAGGCGCACTTCGCCGCGTTGCGGGGTGTACAGGCCCAGCAGCAGCTTGATCAGCGAAGTCTTGCCGCAGCCGTTCTCGCCGACGATGAACAGGATCTCGCCCGGTTCGATGCTCAGGTTCACCGGCCCCACGCGGAACGGCTCGTTGTCGTCCACCGGCGGGTAGGCGTACTCGACGTTGTGCAGTTCCAGATGCGCGCTGGCCGGGGCGGTGCGCTTGACCGGCGGCTCCAGCAGCAGGTGCGGCTCGGGCGAGGAGAAGCGCTCGGACAGGTCGGCAATGCGGCGGAACGCCACCTGGGCGCGGCCGAGGATCGGCAGGTTGCCGATCAAGGTTTCCAGCGGGCCTTTCATGTACAGCAGCACCAGCACGAAGCCGCTCATCACCGCCGGGTCGTTGCTCGGCCATAGCGATTGCAGGGCCAGGGTCAGGCCGATGACCACGAAGAACAGCATCGACCCCAGGCTCTTGGCCGCGACGAAGATGTTGATGGCGCGGATATGGGTGTTGGCGATGAAGTCGGCGGTGCCCTGGATGTTGCGGGTCAGCATGGCATGGCGGCGGCGGCGGTCGATGCGCAGTTCCTTGGCGCCCTCGGCGATGGCCGAGTAGTGCTTCTGCAGGTTGTCTTCGGCATCGCGGGCGGCGTTGAAGCCGGCCACGCCTTTCTGCCTGGCCACGTATTGAATGCCACTGCCAATGCCGATGGCTGCCAGGGTGATGAGGAAGATCGGCCACGACAGCCAGGCCAGGTAGGCCATGCAGCCTGTCACGGTGGTGAGCGAGATGGCCAGCGGGGCGAAGGCGAAGGCAAAGTCGCTGATGGTGTCGACGTCGCGCGTCAGCACCGGGATCAGGCGGTGGGTGCGGTAGCGCTCGATCTGCTCGATCGGCGCCGACAGCACCTTGGCGCCGAGGTCCTTGCGCAGCCTGGCGATGACTTTCTGTCCAACGTAGTTGGTGCCGCTGTCGGCCGCCACGCTGCTGACCAGGGCCAGCACGCACAGGCCGGCGAAGGCCAGGATCACGCCCTGGCTCATGCCGTCAGCGGCATGCAGGCCCTGGTTGACGGTGGCCAGCAGGGCGGTCACGGCCAGGCCGCCGAGCATGCCCAGCAGCACCGAGACGATTACCGCCGGGCGGTAGGGTTTCAGCAGGCCCAGCAATTCGCGGATGGCCCCGGGGGAAGAGGTTTTCATGAAGCGTGATCTCGCTGGAGAGGTGGGGGCGGGGTCAGCTGCCGAGGGTCAGGGAGCCTTTCATCAAGGTGCCGTGGAACGGGAACGAGCAGTAGAAGCTGTACGCGGTACCTGCCTTCAGCGACCGGACGTCGAGGCTGATGCTGTCTGTTTCACCGCCGCCGATCAGGCGGGTGTGGGCGATCACCCGGGTGTCGCCGGGCTTCACGTAGTCCAGTGCCTCGCCGGCTTTCTGGCCGTCGTCGAGCACGCCTTGCATGTCTGCCTGGGTACTCAGCACCCAGTTGTGGCCCATCACGTTCTTCGGCATGTCGCCAGGGTGGGTGAGCGTGACGGTGAACACGGCGCAGGCCTTGGGCACGGTGATGGTGGCCTTGTCGAAGGTCATCTGGTCGGTGCCATGGATTTCCACGGCGCATGGCTCTGCCGACCACGCGGCAGGGGCCACGGCGAGCAGGGCGAGGAGCAGAAGCTGGCGAGTCATGTACGGTTCCTGGGCGATAGAAGGGTGCACATCGTTCAGACGAACCGGCGCGCGCCGGCTTTACCTGTGTGTGCGGCCCAGGTGAATTTCCCCATCGCCCGCTCGTTCATTCAGTCAGGCGCCGACATGGCGCACATCCCGATTTCGCCGCCTATGCGGCCCTGGCCTGAGGTGACCGGACATGAGTGAACTGCTGAGCTTTGCGATCGAACCCCTGGACGCCGCACGCGGCAACCTGCCACTGCTGGTGCGCGCGCCGGAGCCGGGTATCGACCTGCTGGAAGCCTTTGCCGAGTTGCAGCCGCTGGTGGACCGGCACTTGCTGCAGGCTGGCGGCATCCTGTTTCGCGGCTTCGAGGTGGGTGGTGCCGAAGCGTTCCGCCAGTTCGCCGCTTCCTTCGGTCACCCGCTGCTCAACTACGAGTTTGGCTCCACCCCGCGCAGCAACGTGACCAAGGGCGTGTACACCTCCACCGAGTACCCGGCGCACCAGAGCATCCCCCTGCACAACGAGCAGGCCTACACCCTGGAATGGCCGATGAAGATCTGGTTCTACAGCGTGATCCCCGCCGAGACCGGTGGCGAGACGCCGATTGCCGACAGCCGCGAGGTGTACCGGCGCATGCCGGCGCGCATTCGTGAGCGGCTGGTGGAGAAGGGGCTGATGTACGTGCGCAACTACGGCAACGGCCTTGATGTGGAATGGTCGCAGGTGTTCAACACTGAAGACCCGCGCCAGGTCGAGGCCTATTGCCGGGCGCATGCCATCGAGTGCATCTGGAAGGATGACGGCGAATTGCGCACCCGCCAGCGCTGCCAGGTGGTGGCGCGCCACCCGGTGACCGGGGAGGATGTGTGGTTCAACCAGGCGCACCTGTTCCATGTGTCGAACCTGCAGCCAGAAGTGCGCGAGTCGTTGATGGACATCGTCGAGGAAGAGGACTTGCCGCGTAACGTGTACTACGGCGACGGTACGACCATCGAAGATTCGCTGCTCGATGAAGTGCGCGGGGTGCTGGACGAATGCACCATCAGCTTTCCGTGGCTGGAGAGCGATGTGTTGATGTTGGACAACATGCTTGCGGCACATGCGCGGTCGCCGTTTACCGGCAAGCGCAAGGTGGTGGTGGCGATGGCGCAGGGGCATTCCGAGTTGTTGCGCTGACAGGGCGTGGCCAAGCCCTCGAAAGCTGCGCTGTTTTTGTAGGAGCGCGGCCAGGACATCGCCCGCCGTTTCATCGAACTCAGCCCCGACAAGCGCCGCCTGTTCCTCAAGGTGCTGCATGGCCCGCTGGAACCACCGCCCATTCCCAGGAGACGCTGAGGGCATCCCCTGCCGCAGCGCCCGGGAGCAAGCCTCGGAGCTGATGGGCTATGCACGCGACTTGTCACTGACCGGCTTGATGGATGGCGATCAGCAGATGCTCTGGGCTTCGCATTACTTCGCAGCCATGGCCAAGGCGCTGCTGGATGATGCCGAGTTGGGTTTTCTGCGCTGATCCTTGTATTGGCTGGGCTGGCCCTTTCGCGGCTGATCCTACAGGGATTGTGCATGCCTCAGGTTATGCAGAATGCCTCAGGCTGTGCACAACTCCTGTGGGAGCGGGCGTGCCCGCGAACACCGGCGCAGCCGGTGCCAGCCACCGCGTCGCCTGATTCGCGGGCACGCCCGCTCCCACAGGGATGGTGTTGGGCCTAAGGTTGGCGCCACTAAATCAACCCCCCACACCTTCGTCTGACAGTTACCGCTCGACTGCCAGGACACCGCTCGACATGAATGCCGACCAAACGCTCAAGCTCGCCCGCCGCTTCATCGAACTCAGCCCCGACAAGCGCCGCCTGTTCCTCAAGGCGCTGCAGGGCGAGGGCATGGATTTTTCCGTGCTGCCGATTGCGCCCGGGGTGGATGTGGCCGAGCGTGACCAGCTGTCGTACGCCCAGCGGCGCATGTGGTTCCTCTGGCAGCTCGACCCGCAAGGTGCGGCGTACAACCTGCCCATGGCCGTGCGCCTGACTGGCCCGCTGGATCTGGCAGCCCTGCAGCACGCCTTCGATGCTCTGGTGGCCCGCCACGAAACCCTGCGCACCCGCTTCATCGCCGACGGCGATGACGTGCGCCAGCAGGTCGATGCCAGCGCTGCCCCGTTGCAGCTGCACCAGGATGCCCTGGCCGGCCTGGAGGAGGGCGCCCGTCAGGCCGCCATCGAAACCATCGCCGAAGCCGAAGCCCTGGCCCCCTTCGACCTGGCCAGCGGCCCGCTGTTGCGGGTGCGCCTGCTGCAACTGGCGGCACAGGAGCACATCCTGCTGCTCACCCTGCACCACATCGTCGCCGACGGCTGGTCGATGAACGTGCTGATCGACGAATTCCTGCACCTGTACGATGCCGCCGTGGCCGGCAACGAAGCCCGCCTGGAACCGCTGCCGATCCAGTACCGCGACTACGCCCTGTGGCAGCGCAGCTGGCTCCAGGCCGGTGAGCAGGAGCGCCAGCTGGCCTACTGGCAGGCGCGCCTGGGCGACGACCATTCGCCGCTGGAGCTGCCACTGGACCGCAGCCGCCAGGGCCGCCCCAGCTATCGCGGCGCGCGTCACGAGTTCCCCATCGCTGCAGATGTCGCCGAACGGCTGCGCGGCCTGGCACGCAAGCATAACGTCACCCTGTTCATGGTCCTGCTGGCCGCCTTCAAGCTGCTGCTGCAGCGCTACAGCGGCCAGTCGGCGATCCGTGTCGGCGTGCCCATCGCCAACCGCAACCGCTCCGAAAGCCAAGGGCTGATCGGCTGCTTCATCAATACCCAGGTACTGCACACCGAAATCGACCCGCTGCTGGACATCACCGGCCTGCTCCAGCGCGTGCGCGAAACCGCCGTAGGCGCGCAAAGCCACCAGGACCTGCCGTTCGAGCAACTGGTCGAAGCCCTGGACCTGCCGCGCAGCAGCGAGAGCCCGCTGTTCCGCGTGCTGTTCAACCACCAGGCACAGGTGGCGGATGTGCAGGCCATCGAGACCCGCTCCGGCCTGAGCCTGGCGCCTGTCGTGCTGGCAAAGCACAGCGCCCGCTTCGACCTCGCGCTGGACACCCATGAGCGAGCGGGGCAGCTGCACGCAGCGTTCACCTATGCGACCGACGTGTTCGATACGGCCACCGTCGAAGCCCTTGGCGAGCAGTGGCTGGCCCTGGTGCAGGCATTGGCCGACGAAGCGGGTGGCGCAGTCGGCGAGCTGCCATTGCCAGGCTTGGCCCCTGCCATTGGCGCGCCTGCGAAGGCTGACGCAACGCTGCTGGTCCACCAGCGCTTTGCCGCCGCCGCCAGCCGCCACCCTGAACGCACGGCGGTGATGGCTGCGGGCGAGCAGGCCAGCTTCGCCGAACTCGATGCCCGCGCCGAGGCCATTGCAGGCCGGCTGGTGGAAGCCGGAGCAGGGCCGGACACACTGGTCGGCGTGCTGGCCGACCGCAGTGTTGGCATGCTTGCCGGTATCCTCGGCGTGCTCAAGGCCGGTGGCGCCTACCTGCCACTGGAGCCCGAGCAGCCGGCCGAGCGCTTGGCCTACATGCTTGCCGACAGCGGCACGCGCCTGGTACTGGCGCCCGGCAACTGGCAAGCCGAACTGCCCGAAGGCGTGCAGCGCCTGGACTGGGCGCAAACTGGCAACGGCAGCGCCGCCCGTATCGAACCGGCGCCGGCCAACCTGGCCTACGTGATCTACACCTCCGGCACCACCGGCCAGCCCAAGGGTGTGGCGGTCAGCCACGGCGCCCTGGCCAACTACGTCGAAGGCATCGCCGCGCGCCTGCCGGTCGAGCGTATCCGCAGCATGGCCCAGGTCTCGACCCCGGCTGCCGACCTCGGCCACACCATGCTGTTCGGTGCCTTGTGCGGCGGCCATACCCTGCATTTGCTGCTACGCGAGCAGGTGCTGGATGCCGAAGGCTTCGCCGCCTACCTGGCCGAGCATCAGGTAGACGCGCTGAAGATCGTACCGTCGCACCTGGAAGCCATGTTGGTGGCCGGCCGCTCGGCGCTGCCGGCACAGTGCCTGGTGCTCGGCGGCGAGGCCATCAGCCCGAGCCTGTTGGACAAGGTCCGCAACCTGGCCCCTGCGCTCAAGGTGTTCAACCACTACGGCCCGACCGAAACCACCGTCGGTGTGCTGGTCGCCGAACTGAACGGGCAGGCCAGCCTCGGCCAGCCCCTGGCCAACACCCACGTCGCGGTGCTCGATCGCTGCCTGCAACCCCTGCCGGCCAAAGCCAAGGGCGAGCTGTACATCGGTGGCGCCGGCCTGGCCCGCGGCTACCTGAACCGCCCGGCACTCACCGCCGAGCGCTTCGTCCCCGACCCGAACGGCAGCCACGGCCAGCGCCTGTACCGCAGCGGTGACTGGGTTCGCCAAGGTAGCGACCTGCAGTTCGCCGGGCGCATGGATGGCCAGGTGAAGGTCCGTGGCTATCGCGTGGAACTGGCCGAAATCGAAAACCAGCTGCGTGCCTTGGGCGGTGTCGCCAATGCCCTGGTTCGCGTGCATGGCCAGGCGCCGCAACTGCAACTGGCTGCCTGGCTGGTGCCCAGCCAGATGCCGGCCGACAGCCTGGCCTGGCAGGAGTCGGTCCGCGCCAGCCTCAAGAGCCTGCTGCCCGAGCACATGGTGCCGACCCACCTGATAGTGCTGGAGCACCTGCCAGTCACGGTCAACGGCAAGGTCGACGTCAAGGCGCTGCCGGAACCCGTCGCCACCCAGGTGGCCTATCAAGCGCCGCAGACCCCGCTGCAAACGCAATTGGCGCAGATCTGGGCGCAAGTCCTGCAAGTACCGCAGGTAGGCCTGGGTGACAACTTTTTTGCCCTTGGCGGCCATTCGCTGCTGGCCACCCAGGCGGTATCGCGGATACGCAAGCAGCTGGGCGTGGATATCCCGCTGCGCAGCCTGTTCGACACCGTCGACCTGCAGGCCTTTGCCCAGGCAGTGGCCGAAGGCGAGCAGGGCGCAGGCCTGGACATCGAGATCCTCGACCGCCAGCAACCGCTGCCGGTGTCCCGCTCGCAAAACCGCCAGTGGCTGTTCTGGAAGCTCAACCCCGAAAGCCTGGCCTACAACACGCCGATGGCCGTGCGCATGCAGGGCCACCTCGACCACTGCGCCGTGCAGGCTGCGCTGGATGCCTTGGTAACCCGCCACGAATCGTTGCGCACGGTGTTCGTCGAGGCCGACGGCCTGCCCTGGCAGCGCATCCTGCCGGCCGCCACGGTACCGATCGGTTTCGAAGACCTCAGCGGCCAGGACCACGCCGCGCAGATGCGCAAGCTGGAAGCCGAAGCCTTCGTCCCGTTCGACCTGGAGCACGGCCCGCTGCTGCGCGCACGGCTGTTCAAGGTGCATGCGCAGGAGCACCTGCTGTCGCTGACCTTGCACCATATCGTCTCCGATGGCTGGTCGATGAGCCTGCTGGTGCGCGAGTTCGCCGCCGCCTACAACGCCGCCGCCACGGGCCAGGCGCAAACCATCGAGCCACTGCCGGTGCAGTACGCCGACTTCGCCGCCTGGCAGCGCAAGTGGCTGGCCGAGGGGCAGATGCAGGCGCAGATCGACTACTGGAAGGCCCGCCTGGAAGACGACTTCGAAGTGCTGGAACTGCCTGCCGACCGCATTCGCCCGCAGGTCAAAAGCTACCAGGGCAGCCGCTTCGACGTGCGCCTGCCACAGGCCCTCACCGAGCGCCTGCGGGCACTGGCGGTGGCATCCAACGCCACGTTGTTCCATGTGTTCCTGGCGGCCTATGCCATCGTGCTTTCGCGCTACAGCCGCAAGGGCACGCTCAACATCGGTGTGCCGGTCACCAACCGCAACCGCCTGGAGCTTGAAGGGCTGATCGGCTTCTTCATCAACGTGGTGGTGGCCCGTATCAGTGTCGATGGCAGCCAGCCTTTCGCGCAGTTGCTGGCGGCAATCAAGGAAACCACCTTGCAGGCCCAGGCCAACAAGGACGTGCCGTTCCTCGAGGTAGCCGAGGCGCTGTACCCCGACCGTGGCCAAGGTGTGAACCCGTTCTTCCAGGTGCTGTACAACCACCTGCGCGACCTTGGCGAGCAGGTGTCCAGCGATGCCCTGCACGGCCTGCAGGTCAAGGAAGTGGACCTGCTGGAGCCGGGCGCGCAGTACGACATTTCGCTCAATACCCTGGAGCGCTCCGACGGCGTGACTGCCTCGTTCAACTATTCCACCGACCTGTTCGATGCCGCACGTATCGAGCGCATGGCCGGGCATTGGCAAGCACTGCTGGAAGCCATTTGCGCCGAGCCACAGCGCTGCATTGCCGAGCTGGACTTCCTTGGCAGTGCCGAACGCCAGCAGCTGTCCCACGGCTGGAACCCGGCGCCCCAGGCTGGCAGCGGCTTGTGCGCGCACCAACTGCTGTCACTCCAGGCCCACGAGCGGCCGGATGCACTGGCGCTGATCTTCGACGACCAGCAGATGACCTACGCCGAACTGGACCGCAGCAGCAACCAGCTGGCCCACCGCCTGCGGGCGCTGGGCGTGGGGCCGGACTGCCTGGTTGGCGTGGCTGTCGAGCGCGGTCTGGGCATGGCCCTGGCGCTGATCGCCATTCACAAGGCGGGTGGCGCCTATGTGCCGCTGGACCCGGACTACCCGCAAGAACGCCTGGCCTACATGGTCGAGGACAGCAATATCGGCCTGCTGCTGGCCGACGCGCCCTCGCGTGAGCGCCTGCAACTGGGCAAGCAACTGCCCTGCGTGGTACTGGAGCCGGGCACCGAGTGGCTGCAAGCCTGGCCCGCCGAACCGCTGGCCAACCTGGCGGCACCGCACAACCTCGCCTACGTCATCTACACCTCCGGCTCCACCGGCATGCCCAAGGGCGTGGCCATCGACCACCAGGCCCTGTCGCTGTTCTGCCAGGTGGCCGGCGACTATTCGCACCTCAGCCCAGGCGATCGCGTGCTGCAGTTCGCCACCATCAGCTTCGATGGCTTCATCGAGCAGTTCTTCCCGCCGCTGGCCCAGGGCGCCTGTGTGGTGCTGCGCGACCTGCGGCTGTGGGACACCGCCACCCTGCTGGACGAGATCAACCGCCACGGCGTGACTGTGGCCGACCTGCCGGCGGCCTACTGGCGCCTGCTGGCGCTGGAGCGCCGCGCCCCCGAGGCCTATGGCCGGCTGAAGCAGATTCACGTGGGGGGAGAGGCGGTGCCGGAAGATGCCCTGCGCGCCTGGCTGGCCGACGGCCCGCCAGCGGTGCGCCTGCTGAACACCTACGGCCCGACCGAAGCCACCGTGGTCGCCACCACCTACGACTGCTCGCAGATGACCGTGGAGCAGATCAGCCAGGGCGGCGTGCCGATCGGGCGTGCCTTGCCGGGGCGTACCCTGCATGCCTTGGACGATGGCCTGGCGCCGACACCGGTGGGCGTGCCCGGCGAGCTGTTCATCGGCGGGGCAGGGTGCCTGGCACGCGGTTATCACCAGCGGCCGTCACTCACCGCCGAGCGTTTCATCCCCGACCCGTTCGACCCGGTTGGCGGTGGCCGCCTGTACCGCACCGGCGACCTCGGCTGCTACGACGAAAACGGCCAGCTGGCCTATCGCGGCCGGGTCGACCACCAGGTGAAGGTGCGCGGCTTCCGTATCGAGCTGGGCGAGATCGAGCAGTACCTGCGGGCGCACCCGGACGTTCGCGAAGCCACCGTAGTGGCCATCGACCTGCCCGGTGGCAAGCAGCTGTGCGCCTATGCGGTTCCGGCCGAAGGCTACCGCGGCGATCTGCGCCAGGCCCTGAAGCAGTACCTCAAGGCCAGCCTGCCGGACTACATGATCCCGGCTTACCTGGTGACACTGCCGAGCATGCCGCTGACCCCCAGCGGCAAACTCGACCGCAAGGCCCTGCCACTGCCCGACCCGAACCAGCCGCAGCATGACTACCAGGCGCCGCAGAGCGAGCGGCAGCAGCAGCTGGCGAACATCTGGGCGCAGTTGCTGAACGTTGCCCGGGTCGGCCTGAACGACAACTTCTTCGAGCTGGGCGGCCACTCCTTGCTGGCGGCCCAGGCAGTGTCGCGGATCAACGTCGAGCTGGGGCTGGACATACCCCTTCGGCTGATCTTCAGCCACCCCGAACTACGCGCGTTCGCCCAGGCACTGGACGAGCAGGGCCTGTCGCTCTCCGACGATGGCCTGAGCGATATCGAACAAATGATGAATGCATTCACAGAGGCCTGACATGGAACTCACTGCCGCACAACGCATCGCCCAACGTTTCGTTGGCCTCCCCGTGGAGCAACGCCAGCAGATCCTGGCAAAGATGCAGGCCACCGGGCAGAGCTTCCGCCTGCTGCCCATCGTGCCCGCGCGCCAGGGCCTGGCGCGCATTCCGCTGTCGTACGCCCAGCAACGCCTGTTGTTTCTCTGGCAGTTGGAGCCCGACAGCCCGGCCTACAACGTGCCGATGGCGGTACGCCTGAAGGGCGCGCTGGACCAGGCGGTGCTGCAGCAGGCGCTGGATGCGCTGGTGCAACGCCACGAGTCGCTGCGCACGCGCTTCGCCTCGGAGGAGGGCGAGTTCTACCAGGAAATCCTCGAGCACTGCCCGCTGGCGCTGGAACGGGTGATGTTCGACGGTGCCGCCGACGAGGCAGCGCTGAGCGTGGCCGTGGACGCCGCCCTCAAGCAGCCCTTCGACCTGCTGGCCGGCCCGCTGCTGCGGGTGACCCTGCTGCGCGTGGCCGCCGATCACCACGTGCTGGCGCTGAGCATGCACCACATCATCTCCGACGGCTGGTCCAGCGATGTGCTGGTGCAGGAATTCATCCAGCTGTACAGCGCCCTGGCCGAAGGCCGGCAGGCCGAGTTGCCGGCCTTGCCGATCCAGTACGCCGACTACGCCATCTGGCAGCGCGCCTGGCTCGAGGCCGGTGAAGCGCAGCGCCAGCTGGCCTACTGGCAGGCCCAGTTGGGCGACGAGCAGCCGGTGCTGAGCCTGCCGCTGGACTTCGAGCGCCCGGCCACGCCCAGCCAGCGTGGCGCGGTGGTGCGCGTGGACATTGGCGCCGAACAGGCCGAGGCCTTGCGCAGCCAGGCGCGCAAGGGTGGCCACACGTTGTTCGTGCTGGTACTGGCGGCCATGGCGGTGGTGCTGTCGCGCTACAGCGGCCAGGCCGACATCCGCATCGGCGCCCCGAACGCCGGGCGCAACCGCAAGGAGCTGGAAGGCCTGATCGGCTTCTTCATCAACACCCAGGTGCTGCGCGTGCAGGTGGACGAGCGCGCCACCTTCGCCGCGCTGCTGGAGCAGGTAAAAGACGTGATCGGCGGCGCCCAGTCGCACCAGGAACTGCCGTTCGAGCACTTGGTCGATGCCTTGCTGCCGGAGCGCAACCTGGCCCACAACCCGCTGTTCCAGTTCAAGATCAACCAGCACGTGGCCGCCAGCGATGCAGGGCGCAAGCGCCTGGGCGCGCTGGAGGTGGAAGGCTTTGCCCGTGACGGCGGCGATGCCCGCTTCGACCTGGCGTTCGACTTCTCCGACAAGGCCGACGGCATCGAAGGCTACTTCACCTACGCCACCGACCTGTTCGAGCAGGCCACCATCGAACGCATGGCCGCTTCGCTGCGCCAGGTGCTGGATGCGCTGATCCGTGACCCGCAGCAGGCGATCGTCGACAGCCCGCAAGTGGCGACGCTGCTGCCGGCGGCCACGCAGGCCTACCCGCACGGCAACTTCCTCGCTTTGTGGCGCCAGGCAATGGCGCAAGGCCAGGCCCACGGCGGTGTGCGTGCCGGTGACCGGTTCATGACCCAGGCCGGGCTGGAGGCAGCGTCCAACCGCCTGGCCGACTACCTGCGCCAGCACGGCGTCGGTGCCGGCAGCATCGTTGCCCTGTGCCTGCCGCGCTCCATCGAGTGGGTCGGCGCCTTGCTCGCAGTGCTCAAGACCGGCGCCGCCTACCTGCCGCTGGACACCCAGCAGCCGCAGGAGCGCCTGCAACAACTGATTGCCGACAGTGGCGCCGCCGTACTGCTGCTTGAGCCGGGCGACCGGCGCTTCGCCGGCCTGGACGGCGTGCAGCTGATTGCCTGCGATCACACCGCCTGGGCAACCTGTAGCGACAGCCCGGTCGAGGTGGCCATCGCCGCCGAACAACCGGCCTATCTGATCTACACCTCGGGCTCGACCGGCCAGCCGAAAGGCGTGGTGGTCAGCCACGGGGCGCTGGCCAGTTACACCCAGGCGGTGCTGGAGCGCCTGCAACTGCCGGCCGCGGCAAGCATGGCGATGGTGTCCACCACCGCGGCCGACCTGGGCCACACCGTGCTGTTCGGTGCCCTGGCCTCGGGCCGCCTGCTGCACCTGTTGCCACATGAACTTGCGTTCGACCCGGATGGCTTCGCCAGCTACATGGCGCAGCACCAGGTCGGCGTGCTCAAGCTGGTGCCGAGCCACCTGCAAGGCTTGCTGCAAGCGGCCCGCGCCGCCGATGTGCTGCCCACCGAGGCGTTGATCCTGGGTGGTGAGGCATGCAGCTGGGGCCTGTTGGAAAAAATCCGCGAACTGCGCCCGGCCTGCCGGGTCATCAACCACTACGGCCCGACCGAAACCACTGTCGGCGTGCTCACCTTCGAGCCGGGGCAGCCGCTGCCAGGTTGCCGCACGGTGCCGGTCGGGCGCCCGCTGGGCAACGCCTGCGCCCAGGTGCTGGATGGCTACCTCAACCCGTTGGCGGCGCAGGTGCCCGGTGAGCTTTACCTGGGCGGGCAAGGCGTCGCCCAGGGCTACCTGGGCCAGCCAGCGTTGACCGCCGAACGCTTCGTGCCGACCGAGGGTGGTGCCCGCCTGTACCGCACCGGCGACCGCGCGCGGCTGACTGCCGATGGCCTGGTCGAGTTCATCGGCCGTGCCGACGACCAGGTGAAGATCCGTGGCTATCGCGTGGAGCCAGGTGAAGTCGGCCGGGTGCTGGCCGGCCTGCCCGGTGTCAGCGAGGCCGTGGTACTGGCCTTGCCACTGGAGGGCGATGCCGAGCGCTTGCAACTGGTGGCCTACGGTGTGGCAGACGCAGGCGTGACCGTGCAGCAACTGCAGGCGCAATTGCAGGCACGCCTGCCGGACTACATGGTGCCGGCGCAGATACTGCTGTTGGAGCGCCTGCCACTGACAGCCAATGGCAAGCTCGACAAGCGTGCCTTGCCGGCACCAGGTGCGGTCAGCCGTGGCTATGTGGCGCCGCAAGGCGATATCGAGGAAAAGCTGGCCGCAGTGTGGGCCGATGTGCTCAAGCTGGAGCAGGTCGGCAGCACCGACAATTTCTTCGAACTGGGCGGCGACTCGATCCTCAGCCTGCAGATCATCGCCCGGGCCAAACGCCAGGGCATCAGGATCACCCCCAAGCAGTTGTTCGAACAACAGACCATCGCCCAGTTGGCCCAGGTAGCCAAGCGCATCGAGGCCAAGCAAGCGGTTGCGGCCGCAGCCGTGGACACCGCCACCAGCGGCGAGTTGGCATTGCTGCCGGCCCAGGCGCGTTTCTTCGAGATGGAGATCGCCCAGCCGGCGCATTGGAACCAATCGGTACTGCTCAAGCCGGCCGGCCCGGTGCAGGTGCAACACCTGGAGGCAGCCCTGCGCGCCGTGGTCGAGCAGCACGATGCCCTGCGCCTGCGCTTCAGCCGTGGCGAAAGCCAGTGGCAGGCGGGCTTCCAGCCGCTGGACAATGCACCACTGCTGCACCAGCGCAACCTGGCCGCACTGAGTGAGCTGGACGCCGCCGGCAACCAGGTGCAGGCCAGCCTGAACCTGGAGCACGGGCCGCTGCTGCGTGCCGAACTGTTCGATTTCGCCGATGGCCAGCAGCGCCTGCTGCTGGTGGTCCATCACCTGGTGGTCGACGGTGTGTCGTGGCGGGTGTTGCTGGAAGACCTGCAAGCGGCCTACCGGCAATTGCTGAACGGTCAGGCCGTGAGCCTGCCCGCCAAGACCACCTCGGTGAAGACCTGGGCCGAGCGCCTGGCCAGCCATGCCGGCAGCCCCACATTGCAAGCACAGCACGACTACTGGTTGCAGGCGCAGGGCGGCGACCACGCCGAACTGCCGCGTGACAACCCGCAGGGCAGCCTGGCCAACACCCATGCCCGTACCGCCGCCACACGGCTGGATGCCGAGCGCACCGCCAAGCTGCTGAAACAGGCCCCGGCGGCCTACCGCACGCAGATCAACGACCTGCTGCTGACCGCGCTGGCGCGCACCCTATGCCAGTGGAGCGCACAGGACAACGTGCAGGTACTGCTGGAGGGCCATGGCCGCGAAGACCTGTTCGACGACCTCGACCTCAGCCGCACCGTGGGCTGGTTCACCAGCCTGTTCCCGGTGCGCCTCACACCCGGCCAGGACCTTGGCCAGTCGATCAAGGCGATCAAGGAGCAACTGCGCGGCGTGCCGGACAAAGGTCTCGGCTACGGCTTGCTGCGTTACTTCGGCGATGCTGAAGTGCGTGACCGGCTCGAGCGTGCCGCCCAGGCCCGTGTCACCTTCAACTACCTGGGCCAGTTCGATGCCAGCTTCGATGCCGAGGCCGGCGCCCTGTTCACCCCAAGCGGGGAAAGCGCAGGCCGTACCCAATGTGCCGGCGCACAACTGGGCAACTGGCTGAGCATCACCGGCCAGGTGTACGGCGGCGAGCTGTTCCTGGAGTGGACCTACAGCGCCGACGTTCATCACCCGGCCACCATCGAGAAGCTGGCCCAGGCCTACGGGCAGGCCTTGGCAGAGCTGGTCGAGCACTGCTGCGATGCGCGGCACCAGGGCGTGACGCCGTCGGACTTCCCGCTGGCCGCGCTGACCCAGGCACAACTGGACAGCCTGCCGCTGGAGGCCGGGCAGATCGCCGATGTGTACCCGCTGTCACCCATGCAGCAGGGCATGTTGTTCCACACCCTCTACGACCAGCAGGCCGGCAACTACATCAACCAGCTGCGCGTGGATGTGGAGGGGCTGGATGTGCAGCGGTTCCGCCAGGCGTGGCAGGCCACGCTCGATGCCCACGACATCCTGCGCAGCGGTTTCATCCTGCAGGGCGAACTGGAGCAGGCCGCACAGTTGGTACGCAAGGCCGTCGAATTGCCGTGCAGCGAGCATGACTGGCGTGGCCAGCCGGCGCTGGAGCAGGCATTGCAGGCCCTGGCCGAGGGTGAGCGCCAGCGCGGCTTCGACCTTGCTGCCGCGCCGCTGCTGCGCCTGGTACTGGTACGCACGGGCGATACCCGCCACCACCTGATCTACACCAACCACCACATTCTGATGGACGGCTGGAGCACCTCGCGCCTGTTGGGCGAAGTGCTGCAGCGCTATGCCGGCCTGGCGCCGCAGGCACCGGCCACGCACTACCGCGACTACATCGCCTGGCTGCAGGGCCAGGACGCGGCCGTTGCCGAAGCCTTCTGGAAAGCCCAGCTTGCGGCCCTGGACGAGCCGACCCGCCTGGCCCAGGCCATCGCCGGCAGTGCAGGCGCAAGCGGTAGCGGTCATGGCGACCACCGCCTGGCCTTCGACCCTGAGCAGACTGCGCGCATCGAAGCCTTCGCCCGGGCCAACCGGGTCACGGTCAACACCCTGGTGCAATCGGCCTGGCTGCTGCTGTTGCAGCGCTGCACCGGCCAGGCCAACGTGTGCTTCGGCGCCACGGTCGCCGGCCGCCCGGCGGACCTGCCGGGGGTAGAGGAACAGATCGGCCTGTTCATCAACACCTTGCCGGTGATCGGCGCCCCGCGTGCCGAGCAGACCGTGGCCGAGTGGGTCGGCCACGTGCAGGCCGGCAACCTGGCCGTGCGCGAGTTCGAGCACACCCCGCTGTACGATGTGCAGCGCTGGGCGGGGCAGGGCGGTGACGCCTTGTTCGACAGCATCCTGGTGTTCGAGAACTACCCGGTGGCCGAGGCGCTGCAACAGGGCGCGCCCGGTGGCCTGCGCTTCGGCGATGTGGCCGTGCAGGAGCAGACCAACTACCCGCTGACCCTGGTGGTGGAACTGGGCACCACGCTGTCGATGCAGTACAGCCATGACCGTGCGCTGTGGAGCGACGAGACCATTGGCCGCCTGGCTGGCTACTTTGCCAACCTGCTGCAGGCGCTGGTGGAGAATGCTGACGCGGTGATTGGCGAGCTGCCAATGCTGGGCTTGCCAGAACAGCAACAGATGGTCGAAGGCTGGAACGAAACCCAGGCGACGTACCCGGACGAGCGCAGCATTCACCAGCTGATCGAGGCACAGGTGTTCGCCACCCCGGATGCCCCGGCGCTGGCCTTTGGCGAGCAGACCCTGAGCTATGCCGAGCTCAACCGCCGTAGCAACCAGCTGGCGCACAAGCTGCGCGAGCAGGGCGTGGGCCCGGACATGCTGGTGGGCATCGCCATGGAGCGCAGCCTGGAGATGGTCATCGGCTTGCTGGGTATCGTGAAGGCCGGCGGCGCCTATGTGCCGCTGGACCCGGAATATCCCCAGGACCGCCTGAGCTACATGTTCGAGGACAGCGGCATCGCCTTCCTGCTGACCCAGTCGCACTTGCGCGAGACCCTGCCGATCCCGGCCGGCCTGCGCAGCCTGGACCTGGATACCGAGAACTTCGACGGCTACAGCGATGCCAACCCGAATGTCGACGTGGCCCCGCTGAACCTCGCCTACGTGATCTACACCTCCGGCTCCACCGGTCGCCCGAAAGGTGCTGGCAACAGCCATCAGGCGCTGGTCAACCGCCTGTGCTGGATGCAGAAGGCCTACGGCCTGGACGCCAGCGACAGCGTGTTGCAGAAAACCCCGTTCAGCTTCGACGTGTCGGTGTGGGAATTCTTCTGGCCGCTGATGACCGGCGCGCGCCTGGTCGTGGCCCAGCCCGGCGCGCACCGCGACCCGCAGTTGCTGGTCGAAACCATCAACCATTACGGCATCAGTACGCTGCACTTCGTGCCGTCGATGCTGCAGGCGTTCATGACCCACGAAGCGGTCGAGAGCTGCGTCAGCCTCAAGCGCGTGGTGTGCAGCGGTGAAGCGTTGCCGGCCGAGCTGGCCCGCCAGACCCTGCAACGCCTGCCAGCGGCGGGCCTGTACAACCTGTACGGCCCGACCGAAGCGGCGATCGACGTGACCCATTGGACCTGCCAGCCGGACGAAAGCATCAGCGTGCCGATCGGCCAGCCGATCGACAACCTCAAGACCCACATCCTCGAAGGCAGCCTGCAACCGGCGGTGCGCGGCAGTGCTGGCGAGCTGTACCTCGGTGGTGTCGGCCTGGCCCGTGGTTACCACCAGCGCCCGGCGCTGACCGCCGAACGCTTCGTGCCGGACCCGTTCAGCGAAAACGGTGGGCGCCTGTACCGCACCGGCGACCTGGCGCGCTACCGCGCCGATGGTGTGATCGACTATGCCGGGCGCATAGACCACCAGGTGAAGATCCGTGGTCTGCGCATCGAACTGGGCGAGATCGAGGCGCGCCTGCTGGAGCTGCCGAGTGTGCAGGAAGCCGTGGTGCTGGCCCAGGACGGGCCAAGCGGCAAGCAGCTGGTGGGCTATGTGGTGCCTGCCGACAGCACGCAAGACGAAGGCGGATTGCGCGACAGCCTGCGCGAGGCGCTGAAGGCCGGCTTGCCGGACTACATGGTGCCGGCGCACCTGCTGCTGCTCGGCAAGCTGCCGGTGACGCCGAACGGCAAGCTGGACCGCAAGGCCCTGCCGCAGCCGGATGCCAGCCAGTTGCAGGGCGAGTACGTTGCGCCGCGGAGCGACCTGGAACAGCGGATCGCGGCGATCTGGGCGGATGTGCTGAAGCTGGAGAAGGTCGGCCTGACCGACAACTTCTTCGAACTGGGCGGCGATTCGATCATCTCGTTGCAGGTGGTCAGCCGTGCGCGCCAGGTGGATATCCAGTTCACGCCCAAGGACCTGTTCGAGGCCCAGACGGTGCAGGCACTGGCCCGGCTCGCCAACCGCGGCGACAGTGTATCGATCGATCAGGGTGCGGTAACGGGCGTGACGCCGCTCACGCCGATCCAGCACTGGTTCTTCGAGCAGCCCATTGTCGTGCGCCATCACTGGAACCAGTCGGTGCTGCTCACGCCCGGTGAAGCGCTAGACCCGGCGACGCTCGATGCGGCATTGCAGGCATTGCTCGAACATCACGATGCCCTGCGTTTGCGCGTGTTCGGCCATGGGGTGGGCTGGCAGGCTGAATTTGCCGATGCAGGCTACTCCCAGTTGCTGTGGCATCGCGATTTCGCCAGCGTCGAGCAGTTGCAGCAAGCCGCCAGTGAAGCCCAGCGCAGCCTTGACCTCGAGCATGGGCCGTTGATGCGTGCCATGCTCGCTGCGCTGCCTGACGGTAGCCAGCGACTGCTTTTGGTCATCCATCACCTGGCGGTAGACGGTGTGTCGTGGCGTGTGCTGCTGGAAGACCTGCAGCAGGCCTACCAGACCCTGGCTGCCGGGCAGCCACTGCAGCTTCCGGCCAAGACCACTTCGTACAAAGCCTGGGCCGAGCGTTTGCAAACCTATGCCGCCGCGCCCGCATTGCAACAGCAACTGGGCTACTGGCAGGCGCAGTTGCAAGGGGCCAGCGAAATGCTGCCCTGCGACAACCCGCAAGGCAGCCGGCAACTGAAGCATGCGGCTTCGGTCAGCACGCGCCTCGACGTGGCAAGCACCCGACGGCTGTTGCAGGATTGCTCGGTGGCTTATCGCACGCAGATCAACGACCTGCTGCTGACGGCCCTGGCGCAAGCAGTTGGCCGCTGGAGCGACCAGCCCGAAGTGCTGGTGCGCCTGGAAGGGCATGGCCGTGAAGACCTGTTCGCGGGTATCGACCTGACGCGTACGGTGGGCTGGTTCACCAGCCTGTACCCGGTAAAGTTGAGCCCGCAGGCAGACCTGGCAAGTTCGATCAAGACCATCAAGGAACAGCTGCGCGCCGTGCCTGACAAAGGCCTGGGCTATGGCGTGCTGCGCTACCTCGGTGATGCCGCGAGCCGCGAGGCCCTTGCAGCATTGCCTGAAGGGCAGATCGTCTTCAACTACCTCGGGCAGTTCGACGGCAGCTTCGATGGCGAAGCAGGTCTGTTCACCCCCGCCAAGGAGAACGATGGCGCCAGGCAGGATGCCGAAGCACCGTTGGCCAGCCTGTTGACCGTCAACGGTCAGGTATATGGCGGCGAGCTACGCCTGGAGTGGACCTTCAGCCAGGACATTCATCGCCGCGAAACCATCGAGCAGTTGGCCCAGGCTTACCAGCAGGCCTTGGCTGAAATCATCGAGCATTGCTGTGAGGGTGGACATTGTGGCCTGACCCCGTCCGACTTCCCGTTGGCCGACCTGACCCAGGCGCAGCTCGACCAGCTGCCGGTTGCCGTGTCGCAGATCGCCGACGTCTACCCGCTGTCGCCGATGCAGCAGGGCATGCTGTTCCACAGCATCTACGAGCAAGGCAGCGGCAACTACATCAACCAGATGCGCGTGGATGTGGATGGCCTGGATGTACAAGCCTTCCGGCAGGCCTGGGGTGCTGCCTTGCAGGCCCACGAAATCCTGCGCAGCAGCTTCATCTGGCAGGGGGACCTGGGCCAGGCGGTGCAGGTCGTGCACAAGCAGGTGACACTGCCGTTCAGCGAATATGACTGGCGTGCCGAGGATGAGCTGGCGCGGGCGCTGGACAGCCTGGCGGATGCCGACCGGCAGCGTGGCTTCGACCTGGTCGAGGCACCCTTGTTGCGCCTGGTGCTGGTGCGTACGGCGCAGGCACGTCACCACCTGATCTTCACCTGCCATCACATCCTGATGGATGGCTGGAGCACCTCGCAGTTGCTGGGTGAGGTGTTGCAGCGTCATGCCGGTAAACCTGTGGTGGCAGCGGCGGGCAGCTACCGTGACTACATCGCCTGGTTGCAGCGCCAGGATGGGGCGGCGGCAGAGCGGTTCTGGCAGGGCCAGATGGCCAGCTTCAACGAGCCGACGCGCCTGGCCCAGGCCGTGCGCAAAGGTGTGTCTGATGGCCAGGGCCATCACGTTCATCACCAGGCATTCGATGCAGGGCGTACCGAGCGGGTTGAAGCCTTTGCCCGTGCCCAGCGTGTCACCGTCAACACCTTGGTACAGGCTACCTGGCTGTTGCTGTTGCAGCGCTATACCGGGCAGTCGTCGGTCTGCTTCGGGGCCACGGTCGCCGGCCGGCCAGCGGAGCTGGCGGGCGTGGAGGCGCAGATCGGCTTGTTCATCAACACCCTGCCGGTGGTTGGAACACCGCAAGGCGAGCAAAGCGTCGCGCAATGGATCGGGCAGGTGCAGGCCAGCAACCTGGCCATGCGTGAGTACGAACATACGCCGCTGTACGATGTGCAGCGCTGGGCCGGGCTTGGCGGTGAAGCCCTGTTCGACAGCCTGGTGGTGTTCGAAAGTTACCCGGTGTCCGAGGCCCTTCGGCAGGGTGCACCGAGTGGCTTGCAGTTTGGCCCAGTGCAGGTGCGCGAGCAGACCAACTATCCGCTGACCGTGCTGGTGAGCCTTGGCGACAGCCTGGCTATCCAGTACCGGCATGACCGTGCGCACTGGAGCAGCGAGGCGATCGAGCAACTGGCCCATCACTTCGGTACGCTGCTTGACGCGCTGGTGAGTGACCCGTGTGCTGCACTCGGCGACCTGCCGCTGCTCGATGCCGCACAGCATCAGCGTATCGTGCAGGACTGGAACCGCACGGCGGCCAGTTACCCGGCCGACCGCTGTATCCATCAGCTGTTCGAGGCGCAGGTGGTTGCTGCGCCAGGTGCAGTGGCACTTATCCACGGCGAGCAGACGCTCACGTATGCCGCGCTCAATGTGCGGGCCAACCAGCTGGCCCACAAACTGCGCGAGGCTGGCGTGGGCCCGGAGGTGCTGGTAGGTGTCGCCATGGAGCGTGGCCTGGACATGGTGGTCGCGCTGATGGCCATTCTCAAGGCGGGCGGCGCCTACGTGCCGCTCGACCCTGGCTACCCGCAGGACCGCCTGGTGTACATGCTCGAAGACAGCCAGTCGATCCTGCTGCTGTCGCAGTCGCACCTGCTGGAGCGTGTGCCGGCCAGCTTCCAGGCGCGCACGCTGCTGGTGGACCAATTGCTGCTCGACGGCTACGAAGCGGCCGACCCGGTGTGCGTGAGCACGCCGGACAACCTGGCGTACTGCATCTACACCTCAGGCTCCACCGGCAAACCCAAGGGCGTCCAGATCGAGCATCGCAATGCCGTGGCAATGATCGGCTGGGCGCAGTCGGTGTACAGCCAGCAGGACCTGTGTGGCGTGTTGGCGTCCACATCGATCTGTTTCGACCTGTCGGTCTGGGAGCTGTTCGTGACCCTGGGCTCGGGTGGTTATGCGGTACTGGCGGCCAATGCCCTGGAGCTGCCGCACCTGCCGGCCAAAGACCAGGTACGCCTGGTCAACACTGTGCCATCGGCCATCAAGGTGCTGCATGAAACCGGCCAGCTGCCGTCCGGTGTACGCATCATCAACCTGGCGGGGGAGGCCCTCAAGCAGGGGCTGGTCGACGCGCTGTACGGCACTGGCCATGTGCTCAAGGTATACGACCTGTACGGGCCTTCGGAGGACACCACCTACTCGACCTTCACCCTGCGCACCCAAGGTGGCCAGGCCAATATCGGCCGGCCGCTTTCCAACAGTGCCGTGTACCTGTTGAGCGAGGCCGGAACGCCGCTGCCGGTAGGGGTGGTGGGGGAGCTGTACATGGCGGGTGCGGGCCTGGCGCGTGGTTACCTGGCGCGCCCTGGGCTTACCGCCGAACGCTTCATCCCCGACCCGTTCGGTGGGCAGGGTGGCCGCCTGTATCGCACCGGCGACCTGGCGCGCTATGACGCCGACGGGGTCATCGAATATGTCGGGCGTATCGACCATCAGGTGAAGATTCGCGGCTTCCGTATCGAACTCGGCGAGATCGAGGCGCGCCTGCAACAACAGGACGCAGTCCGCGAAGCCGTGGTACTGGCGCTGGATGCGCCGGGCGGCAAGCAACTGCTGGGCTACGTGGTGCCAGCCGATGCAGCGTCGGTTGCCAGCGAGGAAGCCCGGGCGGCGCTGCTTGACACCCTGCGCGCCAGGCTGAAGGCCAGCCTGCCGGACTACATGGTGCCCGCGCACCTGTTGCTGTTGGAACGCCTGCCACTGACACCGAACGGCAAACTGGACCGCAAGGCCCTGCCACAGCCTGACGGCAACCTGCGCCGGGCGGCCCATGTGGCGCCGGAAACGGAGCTTGAGCGGCGGATCGCAGCGGTATGGGCTGAAGTTCTTGGCCTGGAAAACGTATCTCTTACCGACAACTTCTTCGAGCTGGGGGGCCACTCCTTGCTGGCAACCCAGGCGGTAGCACGACTGCAGATCGAACTGGGTACGAACCTGCCACTCGCGTTGTTGTTCCAGACAGAGAACCTGCAGGCCTTTGCACAAGAGGTCGGCAGTCTCGGTACCCGAAACGACGGAGACCTGGATGAGCTCCAGGACTTCATGGCAGAGCTCGAGGCGGTTTGAGATGCACACGGACAACAGAAACGCAGACCTGGTTTATCGCTTTATCCGTCTGCCCCTGGCGCAGCAGAAGCTGTTTCTCGAAAAACTGGCGTCCAAGGGCGTCACGCTCGCGCAACTGCCCATCCCGGTGGCCAGGCACGATGTCGAACGCCCTGTGCTGTCCTATGCCCAGCAACGCCAGTGGTTTCTCTGGCAACTGGAGCCCACCGGCTCGGCCTACAACATTCCGACCGCGCTCAGGTTCAGGGGGCAGCTCGACCTGGCAGCCCTGCAGCGCAGCTTCGCGACGCTGATCCAGCGTCATGAAGCCTTGCGCACGACCATCGCCGAGGAAGATGGCCAGCTGATGCAGGTCATCCACCCGGACCAGCCTTTCCAGCTGGCCCGCCAGGCCTTGGGGGCCGTGGAGGAGCAGGTTTTGCAGGCGCAGGTCGCGCTTGAGGTCCAGAAGCCGTTCGATCTGGTCCATGGGCCGCTGCTGCGGGTGAAACTGCTGGAACTGGCGCAGGGCGAGCACGTGCTGGTGCTCACCTTGCACCATATCGTCGCCGATGGCTGGTCGATGCCCTTGCTCATCGATGAGTTGGTACAGCTTTATGAGGGCTATAGCCAAGGTCGGGAGGTGGCGCTGGCCGAGCTGCCGATCCAGTACGCCGATTATGCGATCTGGCAGCGTGCCTGGATGGACGCTGGCGAGCGTGAGCGTCAGCTGGCGTACTGGATGGCGCAGCTGGGCGACGACCACCCGGTGCTGGAACTGACCACCGACAGGCCACGCCCGGCGCTGCAAAGCTACCGCGGTGAGCGGATCGACGTTGACCTGGGCGAAGCGTTGAGCCTGTCACTCAAACAGCTGGCGCAGCTCCAGGGGGCGACACCCTTCATGCTGCTGCTGGCGAGTTTCCAGGTACTGTTGCACCGCTACTCCGGGCAGGCCGATGTGCGCGTGGGCGTGCCCATCGCCAACCGTAACCGCGTAGAGACCGAGCGGCTGATCGGCTTTTTCGTCAATACCCAGGTGATGCGTGCCGAGTTCGACACGCAACTGACCTTCACCGAGCTGTTGGCGCAAGTGCGGCAACGAGCCTTGGGCGCACAGGTGCATCAGGACCTGCCATTCGAACAGCTGGTCGATGCCTTGCAGCCTGAACGCAGCCTGAGCCACAGCCCGTTGTTCCAGGTGATGTACAACCACCAGACCCGGGGCAAGGGCGAGCACCGCAGCTTGCCCGGCCTGGAGGTGGAGGGCCTGCAATGGAACGTGCACGCGGCGCAGTTCGACCTCACGCTGGACAGCTTCGAACATGAGCAAGGCATCAGCGCCACGCTGACCTTTGCAACCGACCTGTTCGATGCCTCGACCATACAGCAGATGGCGCGACACTGGCTGAACCTGCTACACGGCATCGTCGCCAACCCAGGCCAGCGAGTGGCTGAGCTGCCATTGCTGGATGACGGGGAGCGGCAGCAGATCGTGCATGGCTGGAATGCCACGCAAGCCGATTACCCAGGCGAAACCGGCATCCACCAGCTGATCGAGGCCCAGGTAATCGCCACCCCGGATGCCCCGGCGCTGGCCTTTAGCGAGCAGACCCTGAGCTATGCCGAGCTCAACCGCCGTAGCAACCAGCTGGCGCACAAGCTGCGCGAGCAGGGCGTGGGCCCGGACGTGCTGGTGGGCATCGCCATGGAGCGCAGCCTGGAGATGGTCATCGGCCTGCTGGGCATCGTGAAGGCCGGCGGCGCCTATGTGCCGCTGGACCCGGAATATCCCCAGGACCGGCTGAGCTACATGTTCGAGGACAGCGGCATCGCCTTGCTGCTGACCCAGTCGCACTTGCGCGAGACCCTGCCGATCCCGGCCGGCCTGCGCAGCCTGGACCTGGACACCGAGAACTTCGATGGCTACAGCGATGCCAACCCGCATGTCGATGTGGCCCCGCTGAACCTCGCCTACGTGATCTACACGTCCGGCTCAACCGGTCGCCCGAAAGGTGCTGGCAACAGCCATCAGGCGCTGGTCAACCGCCTGTGCTGGATGCAGAAGGCCTACGGGCTGGACGCCAGCGACAGCGTGCTGCAGAAAACCCCGTTCAGCTTCGACGTATCGGTGTGGGAGTTTTTCTGGCCGCTGATGACCGGGGCACGCCTGGTCATGGCCCAGCCCGGCGCGCACCGCGATCCGCAACTGCTGGTCGAAGCCATCAACCATTACGGCATCAGCACGCTGCACTTCGTGCCGTCGATGCTGCAGGCGTTCATGACCCACGAAGCGGTCGAGAGCTGCGTCAGCCTCAAGCGCGTGGTGTGCAGCGGTGAGGCGTTGCCGGCCGAGCTGGCCCGCCAGACCCTGCAACGCCTGCCGGCGGCGGGCCTGTACAACCTGTACGGCCCGACCGAAGCGGCGATCGACGTGACCCACTGGACCTGCCAGCCGGACGAAAACATCAGCGTGCCGATCGGCCAGCCGATCGACAACCTCAAGACCCACATCCTCGAAGGCAGCCTGCAACCGGCGGTGCGCGGCAGTGCCGGCGAGCTGTACCTCGGTGGTGTCGGCCTGGCCCGTGGTTACCACCAGCGCCCGGCGCTGACCGCCGAACGCTTCGTGCCGGACCCGTTCAGCGAAAACGGTGGGCGCCTGTACCGCACCGGCGACCTGGCGCGCTACCGCGCCGATGGTGTGATCGACTACGCCGGGCGCATCGACCACCAGGTGAAGATCCGTGGCCTGCGCATCGAACTGGGCGAGATCGAGGCGCGCTTGCTGGAGCTGCCGAGTGTGCAGGAAGCCGTGGTGCTGGCCCAGGACGGGCCAAGCGGCAAGCAGCTGGTGGGCTATGTGGTGCCTGCCGACAGCACGCAAGACGAAGGCGCGTTGCGCGACAGCCTGCGCGAGGCGCTGAAGGCCGGTTTGCCGGACTACATGGTGCCGGCGCACCTGCTGCTGCTCGGCAAGCTGCCGGTGACGCCGAACGGCAAGCTGGACCGCAAGGCCCTGCCGCAGCCGGATGCCAGCCAGTCGCAGGGCGAGTACATCGCGCCGCAGAGTGATCTGGAACAGCAGATCGCGGCGATCTGGGCGGATGTGCTGAAGCTGGAGAAGGTCGGCCTGACCGACAACTTCTTCGAGCTGGGCGGCGATTCGATCATTTCGCTGCAGGTGGTCAGCCGTGCGCGCCAGGTGGATATCCAGTTCACCCCCAAGGAGTTGCTGCAGCATCAGACCGTGCAGGGGCTGGCCTCGGTTGCCCGGCGCAGCGAAGCACAAGCACTGGAGCAGGGCGTGGTCACCGGGCCTCTGCCACTTGTTCCGGTGCAGCACTGGTTCTTCGAGCAAGCGCTTGTAGTACGTGACCACTGGAACCAGTCGGTGTTGCTCGAGCCTGGTGAGGCACTGGATGCGCACCTGTTGAGCATGGCGCTGGGCAACCTGCATGCCCATCACGACCTGCTGCGGCTCAATGTCTGGCAGAGTGCCGAGCGCTGGCAGGCCGCGATCGGCGCGCCGGTATCGACCGAGCTGCTGTGGGTACGCGAATGCGTTGATGCAGAGGCGCTGCAACGCTTGGCTGATCAGGCCCAGCGCAGCCTCAACCTGGCTCAGGGGCCACTGTTGCGCGCCGTGCTGGCAACGCTGGCAGACGGCAGCCAGCGGCTGCTGCTGGTCATTCATCATCTGGTGGTCGATGGCGTGTCATGGCGGATCCTGCTGGAAGACCTGCAACAGGCCTACCAGGCGCTTGCCCTCGGCCAGCCGCTGAAGTTGCCGGCCAAGACCAGCGCGTTCAAGGTCTGGGCCGAACAGCTGCAGGCCTATGCCAGCAGCCAGGCACTGCAACATGAACTGCACTACTGGCGTGATCAACTGCAAGGCGCCAGCGATGCTTTGCCTTGCGATCATCCCCAGGGCGAAAACCGGCAGAAGCATGCAACGTCGGTCAGCACTCGCCTGGACCCGCTCTGGACCCGCAAGCTGTTGCAGCAGGCACCGGCAGCCTATCGCACGCAGATCAACGACCTGTTGTTGACGGCATTGGCCCGTGTGGTCAGCCGTTGGACCGCGCAGCCGCAGGTACTGGTGCGCCTGGAAGGTCATGGCCGCGAAGACCTGTTCGACGGTATCGACCTGAGCCGCACGGTGGGTTGGTTCACCAGCATGTACCCGGTCAACCTCAGCCCTCAGCCCGAGCTGGCCAGCTCGATCAAGACCATCAAGGAGCAACTGCGCGCGGTGCCCCACAAGGGTCTTGGCTATGGTGTGCTGCGTTACCTGGGGGCTGGTGAAGCTCGGCAGACGTTGGCGGCGCTGGCCCAGGGGGCGATCATCTTCAACTACCTGGGGCAGTTCGATGGCAGCTTCGACCAGCAGGCGAGCCTGTTCAAACCGGCCAGCGAGAATGCCGGGCTGAACCAGGATGAGGACGCGCCATTGAGCAGCCTGCTGGCGCTCAATGGCCAGGTGTACGGCGGCGAGCTGACACTGGGCTGGACGTTCAGCCGTGAAGTCTTCGATACCTCGACCATCCAGCAACTGGCCGATGCCTATGCAGAAGAACTCAAGGCCTTGATCAACCATTGCTGCCAGGATGACACCCAAGGCCTCACGCCATCGGACTTCCCCTTGGCCCGTCTGAACCAGGCGCAACTGGACGACCTGCCGGTACCTGCTGCTCAGATTGCCGATATCTACCCGCTGTCGCCGATGCAACAGGGCATGCTGTTCCATACCCTGCAGGAGAGCGACGCCGCGCTGTACATCAACCAGACTGCGGTCGATGTGCACGGCCTGGACATCGACCGCTTCGTCGCGGCCTGGAACCAGGTGATCGCCAGCCACGACATCCTGCGCACGGTCTTCTTGTCATCGGCCCGGTGGGCGGAGCCCTTGCAGGTGGTGCAGCGTCAGGCCAGCTTGCCGCTGCGCGTGCTCGACTGGCGTGGGCGTGAGGTGACCAGCGACGCCTTGCAGGCGCTGGCAGCCGAGGAGGCTGCCGAAGGCTTCGACCTGGCGTGTGCCCCCCTGATGCGGCTGACGCTGGTTCGAGTGGATGAGCAACGCCTGCACCTGATCTGGTCGCGCCACCACATCCTCATGGATGGCTGGAGCAATTCACGGTTGCTGGGCGAGGTGTTGCAGGTTTATCACGGCCGGCCTGCCAGCCATGCGGGGGGGCGCTTCGGTGACTACATCCGTTGGCTCGCCGAGCAGCCGATGGGCAAGCTGGAGCAGTTCTGGAGCGAGAAGCTGCGTGCCCTGGAGGGGCCGACGCTGTTGGCCGACAGTGTTGCGCCGCAGGCGGACGGCAAGCTTGTCGGGCACCATGCGCTGTATCTGCATTGGGATGCGCAGCGCACGCAACACCTGCGTGACCAGGCCCGGCGCCTGAGGGTCACGCCCAATACCCTGGTCCAGGCCACCTGGCTGTTGCTGCTGCAACGCTACACCGGCCAGGCCAGCGTGTGCTTCGGCGCCACAGTGGCCGGGCGCCCCAGCAGCCTGGCCGGTGCAGGCGAGATGCTGGGGCTGTTCATCAACACGCTACCGGTGGTGCAGGCGCCGCAACCCCAGCACATTGTCAGCGACTGGCTGCACCAGCTGCAGCACTACAACCTGGAGTTGCGCGACCACGAGCATGCAGCGCTGGCCGATGTGCAACGCTGGGCCGGGCGGCCAGGGCAAGCGCTGTTCGACAGCATTGTGGTGTTCGAGAACTACCCGGTTGACGACCGCCTGCGCGAGGGCGGCGGCGGAACGTTACGCTTTGGCGAAGTCCGTAACCGCGACGTCACCAACTATGCCATGGACCTGGCCGTGCAATTGGGCGAAACCTTTTCGGTAGAGTTCCTGTACTTGCGCAACCGCTTTACCGAAGCCGCTGTCGAGTGCCTGCGCGGTAGTTTCGAAAGCCTGCTGAGCGCCATGCTGGACAATCCCCAGGCCACGCTGGGCAGCCTGGGCATGCTGACGCCGGCGCAGGCAAGGCACGCCGACCTGCGCAACCAGCTTGCGGCACCTGGGCGCGAGCAGCCGCTGCTCGCCGAGCGTATCGCCGGGCATGCCCGTGAGCGTGGCGAGGCCATGGCGGTAGTCTGCGGCGGCCAACAGTTGACCTATGCCCAGCTGGACGCGCGCGCCAACCGCCTTGCCCACCACCTGATCGCGCAGGGCGTGCGCCCGGAAAGCTGCGTGGGCATTGCCCTGGAGCGGTCGGTGGAGGTGATCGTGGCCTTCCTGGCGGTGATGAAGACCGGCGCAGCTTATGTGCCACTGGATATCGACTACCCACAAGAGCGCCTGCAGTGGATCGTCGAGGACTCGGCAATGCACCTGCTGGTCACCAGCAGTGGCCTGCGCCAGCGCTTTACCCAGGTAGCGCGGTGCGTCGAGCTCGACCAGCAAGCGCTGGACCATCTGCCTGCTACTGCACCTGAACAGCGCGCGTGCGCGGATAACCTGGCTTATCTGATCTACACGTCTGGTTCCACCGGCAAGCCCAAAGGTGTGGCGGTGAGCCACGGCCAGATTCGCATGCACTGCCAGGCCATCGCCGGGCTGTACGAGATGGACCTGCAGACCCGCGAGCTGCTGTTCATGTCGTTCGCCTTCGACGGGGCGCAGGAACGCTGGCTGTCGACGTTGTCCTCGGGTGGTTGCCTGGTGGTGCGTGACAACCGGCTGTGGACGGCAGAAGAAACCTGGCAGACCTTGCATGCCCAGCGTATCGACATCGCCTGCTTCCCGCCGGCCTACCTGCAACAGTTGGCCGAATTCGCCGACAGCCAGCAGCAGCCTGCGCCAGCGGTGCGGGTGTACTGCTTTGGCGGCGATGCGGTACCGGACGCCCTGTTCGAGCACGTCAAGCGCACGCTGCGTCCGCGCTGGTTGACCAACGGCTATGGGCCGACGGAAACCGTGGTTACGCCTCTGCTATGGAAAGTGCCGGTGCAACGAACCTGTGAGGCTGTGTACGCGCCGATCGGCGACCGCGTGGGCGAGCGCACGCTGCACGTGCTGGACCAGCACCTCAACCCGCTGCCCGATGGTGTGGCCGGTGAGCTTTACATCGGCGGAGAGGGCGTGGCGCGTGGCTATCACCAGCGGGCTGCTCTCACGGCCGAGCGCTTCGTGGCCGACCCGTTTGCCACGGGGGGCCGCCTGTACCGCACCGGTGACCGGGTGCGTCGCCGCGCCGATGGTGTCATCGACTTCCTCGGGCGCCTGGACAACCAGCTGAAGATTCGCGGATTCCGCATCGAGCCGGGAGAAATCGAGGCACGCCTGCGCAACCTGGCTGGCGTGCGCGATGCCGTGGTGGTGGCGCGTGACATCAGCACGGGCAAGCAACTGATCGGCTACGTGGTGACGGACAATGCCGATACCCGCGCCGAGCAATTACGTGATGCCCTGCGCGCCGACCTGCCGGATCACATGGTGCCGGCACAGCTTGTACTGATGCCGGCGCTGCCGCTCACCCCCAATGGCAAGATCGACCGCAATGGCCTGCCTGCACCCGAGTTTGCCGCAGGCCGGGCATGGGTTGCCCCGCGTAATGCAATCGAGCAGGCGCTGGCAGCGATCTGGCAGGAAGTGCTGCAAGTCGAGCAGGTCGGTGTCGATGACAACTTCTTCGAACTGGGTGGTGACTCGCTGCGTGTGCTGAAGATGCTGTCCAAGGTCCGTGCCCGCGAGGATTTGCCTATCGAACTGAAACTGCGTGATGTGATTGCCCGGCCGACCATCGCCGAGTTGTCGGGTTATGCACCCGACGATGCCAGCCTGGACCCGCTGTTGTTGCTGAACAGCCGAGTGAACGCGAGTACGCCGCTGTTCTGCCTGCATGCCGGGTTTGGCACGGTGTTCGATTACGAGCCATTGGCGCGCCGGCTGGAAGGCCGTTGCACGGTTTATGGCCTGCAATGCCGGATGCTGCTGGATCACGCCTGGGTGGATGATTCGCTGGAAACGATGGCTATCGATTACGCACAGTACATTCGCCAGAAGCAACCTGAAGGCCCTTATCAGCTGGCAGGTTGGTCGCTGGGCGGCACCCTGGCGGTGTTGGTGGCCAAGGAGTTGGAAAGCCAGGGGCAGCGGGTTGCGGTGCTGGCCTTGGTCGACAGCTTCGTGCCCTCGGCCAGGCAAGCCGTGCAGGAAAGTGACTGGAGCGCCGACCTGCGTGGCTTCCTGGCGGTGATTCTCGGGGTTTCGGCCGATGCACTGGTGCTGCCGGTCGTGCCGGCCGGCAGTACTCAGGATGCCCTGGAGCGCGTGATCGAAACGGCACGGACCGCACAGGCTGCACAGTCGGCCTATGCCGAAATCGGCAACGCTGATCTGGCGCAGACCTTTGTCGTGGCCATGAAACTCAAGGCGCTTTCGCGTCAGTTGCGCCAGCTACCGTCTACCGAGGCAGCGGCAAGTTGCTGGTGGGCGGGGGAGGGCGCGCACGCGGGTGGCATCTCGGGTAGCTGCCAGGACATTGCTGTTGATGCCGGGCACTATGACATCCTTGAGCAGGTGGATGTCCTTGAGGGGATGATTGCCAGGCTGTTGCTGGCAGATACGATCAGCCAGTAAACCTGCTCACTCTGTGTAGGAGCGGCCTTGTGTCGCGAAAGGGCCGCAACGCGGCCCCGGGGGCTCAGCAGTGATGCAGGAATTGCCGGGGCTGCCTTGCAGCCCTTTCGCGACACAAGGCCGCTCCTACAACGGACCGCGTACCGACGCGAAGACCATGCAGGCATGAAAAAGGCGACCTCCAGGGTCGCCTTTTTTCGTTCTGCTGATCAGAAATCGTAGCGCAGGTTCAGCGTCGCGTTTCTCGGCGCGCCATAGTGGCCATAGTTGCCGGCCAGGCCTGCGTAGTACTTCTTGTCGAACAGGTTGTCCACGTTCAGCGTGGCGGCCAGGTGCTCGCTGATCTTGTAGCGGGCCATCAGGCTGGCCACGGCGTAGTCTTCCTGGGTGATGCGAGTCTTGTAGCTGGTGACCAAGGATTGCTTGGAGTTCCAGTTCACGCCCCCACCTACGGTCAGGCGGTCCCATTCGCCGGGCATGCGGTAAGTGGTCCACAGGCGGAAGGTGTCCAGTGGTAGCTGAGGTGTCTGGCGAGTGCCGCTGGAGTCCTCTGTGCGCGAATGGCTATAACCGGTGTGAACTTCCAGCCCAGGCGCTACTTCGCCGGACAGTTCAAGGTCGATACCTTTGGTCTCGGCACCGTCCACAGCCTTGGAAACCGTCCAGGTTACTTCTTGGGGTGCCTCGAAATCGGTGTCGGTCACGGCGAAGTTGTCGCGCTTGATCAGGTAGATCGCCGCGTTGGCGTTCAGGCGGCCATCGTAGAATTCACCTTTCCAGCCCATTTCATAGTTCTTGCCGATCACAGGGTCCAGCACCTTGCCGGTACGGTCGCGGCTGGTCTGGGGCTTGAAGATATCGGTGTAGCTGGCGTACACCGATTGCTCATCGGTCAGGTCATAGATCAGGCCGGCGTACGGTGTTACCTCTCCGTGCTCCTTAAGTTGCGTGGGGTTGCCAGTGCCAGTGGTCAATACCACCTGGTTCGAGTCCGAACGGTAGTTGGTTGTACGGGCACCGAGAATCATGTGCAGGTCGTCGGTGAAGTTGAGCCGGGTGGCAATGAAGTAACCGGTCTGGCGGATGGTCAGGTCGTAGTCCAGCAGTGGCGAATAGTTGCCAGGTTGCGGTATGCGGTTGCCCCAGGTGTAGAAGTTGAATGTGGCTTCCCCAGCTCTGCCGGTGAAGTGGTTGTTCTCGTAATCCATGTAGTCGAAGCCGGTAACCAGTTCGTGGGTCTGGCCAAACAGCTCGAAAGGCCCCTGCAGCGTGATGTTCATGCCCCGCTGAACCTGGTGGGCATCGACTTGCAGCAGGTCGGACTTGGCGTTGCCGGTGGCTTGATCAAGGGTAGATACCCCGGCACCGGTGCGATAGAACGCCGACAGCGAGTCGCGATCGACATCCATGTAGTTGCCGGCCATCTTCAACTGCCAACCATTGCCAAGCTCCTGGTCCAGGCCGAAGGAGTAGTTCTTGGTGGTGTAGTCTTCATACATCCAGCGCGGCCCGGAACTGGTCGAGCGGGAGAAGTTGGTGGGCTGGCCATTGCTGAAGAACAGCGGCACACCTGGCGCGCCATTGGCGTCGTAGGTCTGGTAGTCCATGCCGAAGCGCACGGTGGTGGTATCGGTCAGGTCTGCTTCGAGCACGCCGTAGACCAGGTCACGGTCCTGGCTGTACCAGTCCATGTAGCTCTGGTTGCTCTGCTTGGCGGCCACCAGGCGGCCGCGCAGCTTGCCGCTTTCGATCAGTGGGCCGGACACGTCGGCCTCGGTGCGATAGTAGTCCCACGAGCCCACACCGGCCTGCACATACGACTGGAATTCACGCGTGGGGCGCTTGCGTACCATGTTGACCACACCGTTGGGTTCGCCCGCACCGGTCATCAGGCCAGTGGCGCCGCGGACGATCTCGATGCGGTCGAACATTGCCATGTCCATCAGGGTGTTGGGCATGTTGCGCGTCAGGTAGTCCTGCGCGGTGTTCACGCCATCGAGCTGGTAGGTGCTGATTTCCGAGCCGCGCGAATAGATATGAAAGCGCTCGCCACCGTCCTGGGACATGGTGATGCCCGGGTTCTGCTTCAGCACGTCGGTAATGGTCGCCAGGTGCTGGTCGTCCATTTGCTGGCGGGTGATGACGCTGATGCTTTGCGGTGTTTCGCGTATCGACAGGTTCATGCGGGTGGCCGTGCTGGTCACGCCGGTGGTGTAGGAACCCGTGCCTTCGGTAGTGGCCCCCAGGCCCACGCTATTGACGTTGGTCGCCGAAAGCTCGACCTGGCCGTCCTTTGCGGCCGAACCCGCTGTTACCGTCACGGTGTTGCCGTCGATCTGATAACGCAGCCCGCTGCCGCCCAGCAGGATGCGCAGGGACGAAGCGAGGTCGTGGCGCCCTTTGAGTGCGGAGGAGCGCAGGCCACCGATATCTTCCGGGCTGTACAGCAACTGGGTATCGGTCTGCCTGGCCAGTGCCTGTAACGCCGAATTCATCGACTGCGCAGGAATATCCAGGGTCCACTCCTGTGCCTGCACCTGGGCAACCATCGCAGCGGATATCGCCAGGCCCAGGCCGATGCGTGTGAGCGCGCGCTGGGGACGAAGGGAATGACGGATCAGTAATGCTTTGGCAAGCGGATTGAGCGGGCCGGGGAGGGACTTGGACATCTATTGCGGTCTCGTTGGCAGAGGGTTTTTTTCTATGTCAGCTATAGGACGCAGCACCTGTGAAAAACCGGAACGATTCTTATTGGCGATTTTTTTGGCCGGTGCTGCGTTAACCGCGTCACAACTTCACAGTTCGCGTGCTATGCGAAAGCCGAGGAAGTCACCGCGGGTGGTCTTGAGGCGGTCGTTGCGGTTGGCCGAGCGGGAGAAGATCGGCGGCTCGCCCCAGTCGTTGCCGCGCATGTGCGCGCGGATGCACTTGGGGTCCTGGATCCAGGCGCTGCCGTCGGTGGGGGCGCCTTCGTAGCTGTCGTGGTAGCAGTCGGCGACCCATTCGTAGACGTTGCCGTGCATGTCATACATGCCGAAGGCATTGGGCGGGTAGCTGCCCACCGGGGCGGTGAAGGTATGCCCGTCCTTGGGGCCATAGGTGTTGGCGTGCTTGCTGATCTCGTACTTGCCCGGTTCGTCGAAGGGGAAGGGGAACGGGCCGCTGGAGCCGCCACGGGCGGCATATTCGCGTTCGGCTTCGCTGACCATGCGGTATGGCTTGCCGGTGGTTTTCGCCAGCCATCGGGTATAGGCCTGCACTTCGTCGTAGTCGACGCACACCGCCGGCTGGCGGGGGCCTTGCTTGTAGCTGGGCTTGCTGGCTTCGCACCAGCGGCCGGGGCGGTCGTCGCCGCTCTTGATGACGGTGCCGGTGGCCTTGATATAGGCGTCCAGCTCGCCGGCGGTTACCTGATAGCGGCTCATGGCGAAGGGCTTGGCGAAGGTCACGGTGTGCAGCGGGCCCTCGTCGGGCTGGCGGCCGACTTCGTCGTCGGGGGCCCCCATGACGTAGCTGCCGGCGGGCAGCACGACCATCTCGGGGCAGTCCTTGCAGTCTTTGAACACGTCGCCGGGCTTGGCGGCGTGGGCGTAGGCGCTGACCAGCAGCAGGCAGGTGATCTGGGCTGGCCGGTAGAGCCAGGCGGATACGTTCATCGGTGGTCCTCGAAACGGGTGAATGCGGGCTGCGTTTCGCATTCAGACGAATCGGGGTGGTGAGAAATTAACCAATAGAGACGCGGCCCCTATGGTCGCGGCTGGCTTGCTCAAAACTTGAAGGTTGCGTAAACCCCTGTGGGAGCGGGCATGCCCGCGAAGCAGGCGACGCGGTGTATGGCACCGGCTTCGCCGGTGTTCGCGGGCGCGCCCGCTCCCACAGGGATCGCGGAAGCTTCGAGATTGAGCAGGACAGTTGCCCCACTGTGATATGCGCAAAGTTGAGTTTGGGG
The DNA here is from genome assembly GCF_002113575.1 of Pseudomonas sp. B8(2017). NCBI lineage: Bacteria > Pseudomonadati > Pseudomonadota > Gammaproteobacteria > Pseudomonadales > Pseudomonadaceae > Pseudomonas > Pseudomonas sp. B8(2017). Next base: position 47,893 of record NZ_NEIO01000003.1, read on the forward strand.
AGGTTGCCAGCTGCCTGGCACCGGGCTATAGTCCAGCCCACTGCATTCTCCCCGAAGACCTGTTCATGCCAGCCAGCCCATCCACCACAAGCTTTGCCATCGCGCCAGTCGCGGGCATGGTCGTGCGTGGCTGCCAGCAGCCGGCGATGATCAGTCACTATCCACCACCACCTGTCAGTGGCGTCGTAGGCGGCGTAGCTCCGCCTCCTTGCGTGGTCGTGCTGGGCTGATCGGCTTCTGGCCGCATCCCTTCGCACACGCAACCTACTGAACACGGTCGGCGACTTCCCACGCTGAAGCGCACGCCGTCCGTCTGGCTTATTCGCCTTGAATCAGGTGGCAATACATGTCTGTCTTTAGCAAAGCATCCGTGGCCTCGGCGGCCACTACCAGCCTGTTCGTCCTGCTGTGGAGCAGCGGGGCAATCGTCTCCAAACTCGGCCTGGCGCATGCCAGCCCGTTTGCCTTCCTGCTGTTGCGCTCGGCGCTGGCCCTGGCCGGCCTGCTGCTGATCGGCCCGTTGCTGGGGCTGCGCTGGCCGCGCAGTCGCGGGGCCATCCTGCGGGCCCTGGGCACCGGCTGTGTGCTGCTCGGCGCCTACCAGATCTTCTACCTGCTGGCGCTCGATACCCATGTCACCCCCGGCATCATGGCCACGGTGATGGGGGTACAACCGATCCTGACCGTGGTGCTGATGGAGCGCCAGCGCTCCTGGAGCCGCTTGTTCGGCCTGGGGTTGGGGCTTGGCGGGTTGATCATGGTGGTCTACCAGGGCATCAACCTGGGCGGGGTGTCGCTGGCGGGAATGCTGTTCGCCTTGCTGGCGCTGGCCAGCATGACCTTTGGCTCGATCCTGCAGAAGCGCATCACCGACAACCCCATGGGCACGCTGCCGCTGCAGTACCTGGCCGGCTTTGCCATGTGCGCGTTGTTCGCGCCGCTGCAGCCGCTGCATGTGGAATGGACTGGCGGTTTCGTCGGCGCGCTGCTGTGGATGGGGCTGGTGGTCTCGCTGCTGGCGACCCTGCTGCTGTACCGGCTGATCGCCAAGGGTAACCTGGTCAATGTCACCAGCCTGTTCTACCTGGTGCCGGCAGTGACCGCGGTGATGGACCTGCTGATCTTCGGCAACCGCCTGGCGCCGCTCAGCCTGCTGGGCATGGGGCTGATCGTGGTGGGCTTGCTGTTCGTGTTCCGCAAGCCCGCCGCGCGCCTGGCCGAGGCGTAGGCCCTAGCGGAACTCTTCGGGGATGGCGTGGCGCAGTACGCCTTCCTCGAAGTCCAGCAGGCCGGCTTCGCGCTGGGTGAGCAGGTAGTAGAGCAAGGTGTCGAGCGAGCGCTGCGGCGGGACCTCGACCGCCAGCATCTTCACCGCCTGCTCGGTTTCGCAGTTGCAGCCGAAGTCGTGCAAGGCCGCGCGTACCTGGTCCAGGGTTTCCGGGGGCTTGACGATAACCCGGAACACCGAGCTGCCGCTGCTGTGGCGCAGTTCGGCGAACCAGGTTTCGCCGGCTTCCTCACGGGTGCCGATCACGTCGCCCGGGGCGATGCCGTAGACATGGAAGGGAATGTTGTCGACGGCATAGCCGCCTTCCACGGCCTTGGCCCACAGGCCCTCGACCGAGGCGGGCGGGTAGCCGTTTTCGTCCTGCTCCAGGCGGAACAGGACCTTCTTGTACGCGTCGTTCATCCTGTACCCCGTTTCAGCTGCGTGCCGGGCGCAGCACCAGCCACAATGCCAGGCCAATCAGCAGGCCGCCGTACAGGTGCGCCATCGACAACGGTTCGTCCAGCAGCCACGCCCCCCACAATACGCCGAATACCGGGATCAGGAAGGTCACGGTGCTGGCCTTGACCGGGCCGATCTCCTCCAGCAGGCGGAAGTACAGGATGTAGGCGAACGCTGTGCACAGCAGGCCCAGGCCCAGCAGCGACAGCCACACCTGCCAGCCGCCCCAGCTGGCAGGTGGCTGGCTCAGCGCGCTCCAGGCGAACAGTGGGCTCAGCATCAGGGTGGCGCCGAGCATGCTGCCCAGTGCCGACAGGCGGCTGTCCAGGCCGCTGACCCAGCGGCGGGCGAGGAAGCCGGCAAAGCCGTAGCAGGTGGTGGCCGCCAGGCAGGCGAGGGCGCCTTGCAGCAGAGCGAGGTCCAGGGCCACCGGGCCGGCGCCGCTGAGGATGCCGACGCCGAACAGGCCCAGGAAGATGCCGCAGAGCTTGGCCAGGGTCATCGGTTCGCGGAAGAACAGCACGCCGATCAGCACACCCATCAGCGGCGTGGTGGCGTTGAAGATTGCCGAGTAGCCGGCGGGCAGCACCTGGGCGGCCACGGAGTAGAACGTGGCGGGGATACCGGAGTTGATCATGCCCAGCACCAGGCAGGCGCCGAGCTTGCCCTGGAAGTCCCAGCGCACGCGGGCGGCGGCGAGCAGTGCAACCAGGCCCAGGCAGGCGATGGAGACACGGAAGAACGCCGTCGGCACCGTGCCCAGCTCGGGGGCGATGATGCGCATGAACAGGAAGCTCGCCCCCCAGACGGCGGCAAGGGTCAGCAGGCGGGCTAGGGCGATGGGGCTCACAACGGTCTCCGGAGGCAGGGCAGGGGCGCGAGTGTACGCCAGGGGGGCTGGGGATTCTTGTGCTTTCTTGCGGTGTAAACCTGTGCCGGCCTCTTCGCGGGCACGCCCGCTCCCACAAGTTCTCTGCAATGCTCGGCCCTGTGGTAATCCTGTGGGAGCGGGCGAGCCCGCGAAGAGGCCGGCACAGGCTCCGCAAAAACCAAGAGGCGACTAAGCTCTGTAACTCAACACCGCACCGAGGTCCTCGCATGCCCCAGCCCTGGCCCGCTGTCGAAATCGCCCGGATGATCCTCGCCGGCTTCGACAACTACCGCGACCACTTCCAGCGCATCACCCTCGGTGCCCGCAAGCGCTTCGAGCAGGCGCGCTGGCAGGATATCCAGCGTGCCTCCGCCGCCCGCATCAATCTCTATGAAGAGAAGGTCGCCGAGGTCAATGGCTGGCTGCGCCAGGGCTTTGCCGAGGACGTGCTGCTGGATGTGGAACAATGGCCGTTGGTAAAGAACGCCTATATCCACCTGATCGACCCAAGGCTGGACGACGAGCTGTCCGAGACCTGGTACAACTCGCTGTTCTGCAGCCTGTTCAGCCATGACCTGATCAGCGACGGCTGCATGTTCATCCACACCACCCGACCGTCCATGCGCAGCCGTGAGCGCGCCGCGCAAACCCGTACCTATCGGCCTGACGCTGGGCTCAAGAGCCTGCTGCGGGCGGTGTTCAGCGATTACCCGTTCGAAGTGCCGTACGGCGACCTGGAAGGCGACCTGGCGCGCCTGGAGGATCAGCTGCGCGAGTGCCTGCCGGACTGGGTATGCAAGGATCCGAAACTGGCGTTGGAGCTGTTTGTGCCGGTGCTGTACCGCAACAAGGGCGCCTACCTGGTCGGCCGGCTGTTCAACAGCGACGAGCAGTGGCCGCTGGTAATCCCGCTGCTGCACCGCGAAGGGCACGGTATCGAGGCCGATGCGCTGATCACCGACGAGGCCGAGGTGTCGATCATCTTTTCCTTCACCCGCTCGTACTTCATGGTCGATGTGCCGGTGCCGGCGGAGTTCGTCAACTTCCTCAAGCGCATCTTGCCTGGCAAGCACGTAGCCGAGCTGTACACCTCCATCGGTTTCTACAAGCACGGCAAGTCGGAGTTCTATCGGGCGCTGATCAACCACCTGGCCAGCAGCGACGACCGCTTCGTCATGGCGCCCGGGGTACGCGGCATGGTCATGAGCGTGTTCACCCTGCCGGGCTTCAACACCGTGTTCAAGATCATCAAGGACCGCTTTTCACCGTCGAAGACGGTCGACCGTGCCACGGTGATCGACAAGTACCGGCTGGTGAAAAGCGTCGACCGCGTCGGGCGCATGGCCGATACCCAGGAGTTCGCCGATTTTCGCTTCCCGCGCAGCAAGTTCGAGCCGGAATGCCTGGCCGAACTGCTGGAGGTGGCGCCTTCGACCGTGGCGCTGGAGGGTGACACGGTGCTGATCCGCCATTGCTGGACCGAGCGGCGCATGACGCCGCTGAACCTGTACCTGGAGCACGCCAGCGAGGGCCAGGTGCTGGAGGCCCTGGAGGATTACGGCCTGGCCATCAAGCAGCTGGCGGCGGCGAATATCTTCCCTGGCGACATGCTGCTGAAGAACTTTGGCGTTACCCGCCATGGCCGGGTGGTGTTCTATGACTATGACGAGATCAGCTTCCTGACCGAGGTGAACTTCCGCCATATCCCGCCGCCGCGTTACCCGGAAGACGAAATGTCGGGCGAGCCGTGGTACTCGATCGGGCCGCATGACGTGTTCCCCGAGGAGTTTCCGCCGTTCCTGTTTGCCGATATCGGCCAGCGGCGCTTGTTCAGCCGGCTGCATGGGGAGTTGTACGACGCGGATTACTGGAAGGGGCTGCAGGCGGCGATTCGTGACGGGAAGGTGATCGATGTGTTTCCGTATCGGCGCAAGGGGCGGTGACTGTCTTTGGCAGGCCTGGCCTCTTCGCGGGCTCGCCCGCTCCCACAGGTACATCACAGGTCTCGAGGGCAGTGGGTTCCTGTGGGAGCGGGCAAGCCCGCGAAGAGGCCGGGCCTGCTTTCCCCAGTTACCCCTTCAAACACTTCAATTCACTGAAATCGGTACGCACCTTGCCCAACCGTTCCTGCAGGAACCGCCGCTGCTGCGGGGTACTCTGGTGCACCAGGTCCACCAGCAAGCTGCGCGCCTGCTGCTCGGTATTCTGATACGCCGCCCGGTACTCCGGCGTCCATAAACTCTCCTTGCGCTGCAACAACGTCGCCAGGCGCGGCTCGAAGCTGGCGTCGTTGCGCTGGTTCATCGCCAGCAGCAATTGCTGCTGCCAGTGCGCGCGGTTGGCGATCCATTCGCGGTTCTGGTCGCCCAGCGCCTGGGACCAGGCCTGCACGCGCTGCTTCTGTACCGCGGTCAGCTCGCCAAACCACGGCGTCAGGCGTTTCTCCATGCGTTCGGTACGGCGGGCGATCTGCTTGTCCAGCGGCGTATCCACATACTTCTTCTGCCGTTCGCTGATGTCCTCGCGGAACGCCTCGCGCATCTCCGCCACCTGGCTATCGCTCATGCCGCGCAGCAACTCGGTGGCCGAAGGGGTGATTTCCTCGGCTACCCGGCCAATCGCCTCGCGGGCTTCGCGGGTACGCTGCTGCAGGGCCTGGTCGGTCACCTGGTCGTCGGCGACCATGCCGCGTACCCGGTCCAGCCAGTCGAGGTAACCAGGCAGCTGGGTCTTGCAATGCCAGGCCAGGTGCTCCCGCAGGCGGTCGTCAAGCATGGCCTTCTGCTCGCTGTTCATGGCCAGGTAGTCGCCCAGCGACCACGGCACCAGGCGGTCGAGGTTGCGGTAGGCCAGGTCGATACGGCTGCAGGCGGCCAGGGCCAGGGCGCAGCCGATGGCGACGAGCAGGGCTTTGGACAGGCGTAGCGGCATGGGCTGTTCCTTGCGGTGCTGGCCAGACGGTAGACGCAAGAGGGACGCTGACGGTTCCACTGCATCAGCGGTCGGGCGGCGCGCTGGCTTCAGGTGTAGAATAGCCGCCTTGTCTTGAGGAACATCGGAAATGGCTCTGCTTGGGCGTTACAACAGTTTGCAAATCGTGAAACACGTGGACTTCGGCCTGTACCTGGACGGCGGCGCCGACGGCGAGATCCTGCTGCCCGGGCGCTACATCCCGAAAAACGCCGAAACCGAAGTGGATGACTGGCTGAACGTGTTCATCTACCTGGACAGCGAAGACCAGCTGATCGCCACCACCGAGAAGCCCAAGGTGCAGGTTGGCGAGTTCGCCAGCCTCAAGGTCAAGGACATCAACGGTGCCGGCATCTTCCTCGACTGGGGCCTGTCCAAGGACCTGCTGATGCCGTACTCGGAAGAGGCGCGGCCGCTGAAGATCGGCGACTACTGCGTGGTGCACGTGTACCTCGACAAGCGCACCCGCCGCATCACCGCCACCTCACGCCTGGACCGTTACCTGGACCGCACCCCGGCGGACTACCAGGTAGGCCAGCCGGTCGAGCTGCTGGTGGCCGGCGAGACGCCGATGGGCTTCAAGGCGATCATCAACAACCGCCACTGGGGCCTGATCCACAAGAACGAGGTGTTCAAGTTCCTGCGCTCGGGCATGCACGAGAAGGGCTTCATCAAGGAAGTGCGCGCGGACGGCAAGATCGCCTTGAGCCTGCAACCGGTGGGTGCTGCCCTGGCCGACAGCCTGCAGGAGCAGATCATGGCGCGCCTGGAGGCCGAAGGCGGGGTGCTGGGGGTGTGCGACAAGAGCGACCCGGCGCTGATCAGCAAGCTGTTCAACGTCAGCAAGGGCAACTTCAAGAAGGCCATTGGCGGTTTGTTCAAGCAGGGCCGCATCGTCATCCATGACGATCGCATCGAGAAGGCCTGATCAGGCCTGCACGAAGGTACGGAAGTCCAGCTGCTCGCCACCCGGGCGGGTGTCGCGCAGCAGCGAGTCGCGGTCGGCGCTGAGGGCCAGGCTGATGGTCGAGCGGCGCTTGCCGGGGTTGCGCACTTCCATCTGTTCCTGGTGAGCGCGCAGGAAGTTGGTCGGCACCTTCAGGTGCTGCAGCTCGTCGCTTTCCGGGGTGTGCAGCAGCAGGTTGACCCAGTCGGGCTGGCCCTTGCGCAGCAGCGCCACTGGCACCTCGAACCACCACAGGTTGCGCTTGCGGTCGAGGATGGCGAACAGGGTGTTGCTGCTGGTCAGCACCGGGCGGGCCAGTGCTTCGTTACGCCGGGCGATGGCGGCGGGTTTGTCGAGTTTCATGCAGGTTCCTGCGGGTTGACGCTATGAAGGCCTGCATTGTGAGGGGTGGCGGGTAGCGGGGCAAGGTTTGCCAACCGCCTTGCCGTTCGGCTCGAGGGCGAAAAAACTGTTGGAACGCTTGGCGAAGACGTCGGGTCCACCGACTGTCGGCACGGTCCACGTGCCCCCAATTGCAGGAGTTTTGCCATGAGCGGTACCAAAGACAAAGCGAAAGGCCTGGCCAACGAAGCGATCGGCAACGTCAAGCAGGGTGTCGGCAAAGTGACCGACAACGAGCGGCTGCGGGCCGAGGGTGAAGCGCAGGAGCTCAAGGGCGAGGGGCAACAGATCAAGGGCAACGTGAAGGACGCGGTGAAAAAGCCTTGATGTGAGTGGCCTGTCCCGGCCTCTTCGCGGGCATGCCCGCGAAGAAGTCGGTACTGGCGTAAGCAAATTCTTGCAGCATGGCCGGGATCAGCACAGCAGCGGCATGGTCTATTAGACTTACCGTGGTACACACGAATCGAGCGGCGAAAGGAGACGCTATGATTTTCCCCGACCTGCGCGGCCTGCCCCTGCACCGCGTGCTGGTACGCACCGTCAAGGAATTCCTCGACGACGAGATGTCGACCTACGCTTCCGCACTGGCCTACCAGATGCTGTTCTCGTTGTTCCCGTTCCTGCTGTTCCTGATCGCCCTGATCGGTTTCCTGCACCTGCCGGACTTCTTCTCCTGGCTGCGCCTGCAATCGGAACTGGTGCTGCCACCCCAGGCGCTGGAGCAGGTGAACCCGGTGATCGACCAGTTGCAGCAGTCCAAGGGCGGGCTGTTGTCGGTGGGTATCGTGATTGCCTTGTGGACCGCATCGGCCGGTGTGCGCCTGATGATGAGCGCGATGAACGCTGCCTACGATGTGCCCGAGGGCCGCCCGGTGTGGAAGCGCATTCCGTTGTCGATCATCTACACCGTGGGCATTGCTGGTATGTTGCTGGTGGCTGCGGCGCTGATGGTGCTGGGGCCGCAGGTGATGGAGTGGATTGCCGCCCAGGTCGGCATGCAGGAGGTGATCGTCACGGTGTGGACCATCCTGCGCTGGCCGGCGATCATCATCCTGATGATGGTGGCGGTGGCGCTGATCTACTACGTGATGCCCGATGTGAAGCAGCAGTTCCGCTTCATCACCCCGGGTTCGGTGCTGGCGGTGGTGGTGTGGATCTTGGCCTCGCTGGGCTTTGCCTACTATGTGAAGACCTTTGCCGACTACAACGCCATGTACGGCAGTATCGGTGCAATCATCGTGCTATTGCTGTATTTCTATATCTCCGCCGCCGTTTTGCTGCTGGGCGCGGAGATGAACGCAGTGATCGAGCACATGTCGAGCGAGGGCAAGAACCCTGGCGAGAAGGACGCCGATGAGCACAAGGCCCGCGAAACCATTACCGTGCTGGGCCATGAGCACCCTGTACCGAGCGAGCAGCAATCTTCCGAGCCGAACCCCCGATGATCCGTGACATTCTCAAGATGGGCGACGAACGCCTGCTGCGCATCGCCCCGCCAGTGCCCGAGCACATGCTCGGCAGTGCCGAACTGCAGCAATTGATCGACGACATGTTCGAAACCATGCGCCATGTGGGCGGCGTGGGCCTGGCCGCACCGCAGATCGGCATCGACCTGCAGCTGGTGATCTTCGGCTTCGAGCGCAGCGAGCGTTACCCGGATGCCGAACCGGTGCCGCAGACCATCCTGCTCAACCCGGTCATCACGCCGACGTCCAGCGAGATCGAGGACGGTTGGGAAGGCTGCCTGTCGGTACCCGGCCTGCGCGGCGTGGTGCCGCGTTTCAAGCACATCTGCTATGAAGGCATCGACCCCCAGGGCAACCCGATCAATCGCTTTGCCGACGGCTTCCATGCGCGGGTGGTGCAGCATGAATGTGACCACCTGATCGGTCGGCTGTACCCGTCACGCATCCAGGACTTTTCCCGGTTCGGCTACACCGAGGTGCTGTTCCCCGGGCTCGACGCCAGCGACGACTGACCCCGTTGCAGTGCCACCAGGCGCTTGCTGCGCTGGTAGCGCTGCAGGCGGCCAGCCAGGGCTTGCGGCAGCTGCTGGGCGATGTCGAAGCCCAGGCGCTGGTAGAAGGGTGCAAGGTCCGGGTGGCAGAACAGCCAGGTGGGCCCGCCAGCCTGCGCCAGCGCCGCCTCGACCAACCGCCCGGCCACCCCTTGGCTGCGCCGCTGCGGATCGACGAACAACCCGGTCAGCCAAAAGCCATCGCCCACCGGGCTCAGGCTCAAGCCCGCGATGATGCCGGGGCCCCGCGCCACCCACAGCTCAGCATCGCCCGCAGCACGCATGCGTGAGCCGTGCTGGCGGTAAAAGTGGTCCAGCAGCCGGCGTTCCGGGGCCGAAAGTTTCGAACAGTACAAATTTTCAGAAATTGCGCGCCCTGCCCTGAAAGGTGGCCAGAGGCTCTGGCCCGATGTTTTGCGGTGAACTTGTCGCAGATTGTTGCATATCTGGCAAGGGTGAATGTCCGAGTTCGGGGTTCAACTATTCCAGGCCGGGAGTAGACTTTTAGCCATCCCCACTGGCAGTACGAAGCGGGATCGGTACTTCGTGCCATCTTCACCGCAGATGGCAACTTCTCCGCGCCGGGCACGGCAATAGAAGTCAATCGATCAGCTTGAATGCTCAAAAGGCAAACTCACATGAAACCATTACTGATTCTTGCATTGGTCGGTATGTCCTCGTTCGCCCTCGCCGATGAGGCCAGACCCGTCTCCAGCGAGCCCGTCGCCCAGCAGTACGACTACTCCATGAACCTGGACATCAAGCGGGTGATCAACCTGTCGACCATCCCCAACGTCTGCGAAGTGGTACCTGCGACCATGACCTACGAAGACCACCAGGGCCAGGTGCACACCATCCAGTACCGGGCCATGGGTGAGGGGTGCCAGCAGGGTTGATCAGGCTCTTGCCTGGTGTTGATGGCCCTTTCGCCGGCCTGCGGGTGACGGGGCCATCAACCGTCTTGCAGTTCGAGCTACAGAAAAATCCTGAATGAATATCGAGGAAAAAGTGCTATCTTAATTTGATAGCATTTTTTGATGAGCGGGTGGCCAATGCTGGAGATGCCATCGGCCTCATCCAGGCAAGGAAGCCAAGCGGTATCAGATTGAAGAAGCCCGTGAATTCCTCTTGCGGGCAGGAGTCAGGATATGAGTTGCATGCGCTACAAAGGCTACGCCGCCCGTATCGAGTACGACGCGCGTGACGATATCTTCGTCGGCCGTGTGCTTGGTATGCGTGACATCATCAGTTTTCACGCAAGCTCGGTGCCCGAGCTGCATGAGGCGTTTCGCGATGCGCTGGAGGATTACCTGGCCGATTGTGCAGAGCAGGGCATTGCGCCGGAAAAGCCTGCCTCGGGCAAAGTAATGCTGCGTATCCGACCCGAAGTTCATGCTGCCGCGAGTGTTGCCGCCCGTGCTGCCGGCAAAAGCCTCAACCAGTGGGCCGACGAGGTCTTCGAACAAGCCGCAATGGCCTGAACAAGCCTGCTTTCGTTGTTTCTCGCGGGTATTCTGCAATTACCCATGCAGAATAGTTTCCGTTGCCTGTCGATTCCTCCAGTTCCCGTTCGACCAATAGGTGAGAGCACGTTGCACCCCGTGCCCAATCACCCATGACCTGTCGGAGGAACCCCCGATGAGCACCGCAGCCGAAACCGAGATTCGCCAATTGATCGAGCGCTGGATGCAGGCCGTGCGCGACCGCGACATCCCCAACATCGTCGCTCCCTATGCCGACGACATCGTCGCCTTCGATGCCATCCAGGCCCTGCAATTCAAAGGCAAGGCAACCTACCAGGCGCACTGGGAAATGTGCATGGGCATGTGCCCCGGCCCGATGGTTTTCGAATTCGCCGAACTTACCGTGCATGCCGCTGGCGACCTGGCCTTGGTCCACTGGCTTAACCGCTGTGGCCCCGCGGACAACGAAAGCCAGTGCGGCTTCATGCGCGCCACCGTGGGCTATCGTCGTCAAGGTGGCCAGTGGCAGGTAATCCACGAACACTGGTCGGCGCCATTCGACATGGAAACCCAGAAAGCCCTGTTCGATCTCAAGCCCTGAGCCGTTATCGCCAAACGCACTTTGCCAATGCCCTGGAGGCGACCATGAAATACCTGTGCCTGGTCTATTGTGACGAGGGGCTGTTGCACAGCCTGCCCGACAGCCCGGAAGACGCCGAATGCATGGCGTATGCCGAATCCATCCAAGGCTCCGGGCGAATGCTGGCGGCCGAGGCGCTGAAGCCGGTGCAGACCGCCACCACAGTGCGCGTGCGCAACGGGCACATGAGCCTGACCGACGGCCCGTTCGCCGAGACCAAGGAGCAACTGGCGGGCTTCTACCTGGTGGAAGCCCGCGACCTGAACGAGGCGCTGAACATCGCCAAGGGCATCCCCGCCGCGCGGGTCGGCAGTGTCGAGGTGCGGCCGGTGCGCGAACTGCAACCCTGACAGCAATGGAGACCTACCAGCATGAGCCTTGCACACCCCGCGCAAGCGCAACACGAGTTGTCCATCAGCCGCCTGATCGACGCGCCACCGGCCAAGGTGTTCCGCGCCTGGACCGAGCCCCAGTGGCTGATGCAGTGGTGGGGGCCGCACGGCATGACCACCCCGGAGTGCGAGATGCAGTTGTGGATCGGTGGCCTGTTCCGCACCCTGATGCGCGCGCCGGATGGCAGCGAGTACCCGAACCAGGGCGTGTTCCTGGAGATCGCCGCGCCGCGGCGGCTGGTGTTCACCGATGCCTTCGGCCCAGGCTGGGTACCTTCGGACAAGGCCTTCATGACTGCCGTGATCAGTTTTGACGAGGAGCAGGGCAAAACCCGCTACACCGCCCGCGCCTGGCACTGGAATGCCGCCGATTGCCGCGCCCATGAGGAAATGGGCTTCCACCAGGGGTGGGGAGAAAGCCTGGACCGCCTGGTGGAGGTGGTGACCCAGCGGATGCCCGACTGATGACGGCACTGGCGCAGGTGCGCGCCGAGGTCGAGGCGGTCTACCGGAGCGAGTCACGGCGCATCCTGGCGACGCTGATCCGCCTGCTGGGTGATTTCGACCTGGCCGAGGAGGCCATGCACGATGCCTTCTTCATCGCCGTCGAGCGCTGGCAGCGCGACGGTATCCCCGATAACCCGCGGGCGTGGCTGGTGTCCACCGGCCGCTTCAAGGCCATCGATGCGCTGCGCCGGCGCGCCCGATTCGACCGTTCCCAGGCGGACCTGAGCATGCTGCTCGACGGCCAGGCGCAGGACCCCAGCGAGGAAGAACTGCTGGCCGACGACCGCCTCCGGCTGATCTTCACCTGCTGCCACCCGGCCTTGTCCGCCGACGCCCAGGTTCCGCTGACCCTGCGTGAAGTCTGCGACCTGACCACCGAGCAGATCGCCCGCGCTTTCCTGCAGAGCCCGGCCACCATCGCCCAGCGTATCGTGCGCGCCAAAGCCAAGATCCGCGATGCCGGCATCCCTTATCAGGTGCCGGAGCTGAACGAACTGCCCGAGCGCCTGGAGAGTGTGCTGCGGGTGATCTACCTGGTGTTCAACGAGGGCTATTCGGCGTCGTCGGGCGAGGCGTTGTTGCAGCAGGAGCTGAGCGATGAAGCCATTCGCCTGGCGCGCCTGCTGGTGCAGTTGCTGCCCGACCCGGAGGCGGTCGGCCTGCTGGCCCTGATGTTGCTGCAGGCGTCCCGGCAGCGCGCGCGTACCGATGGCCGGGGCAATCTGGTGTTGCTGGAGCAGCAGGACCGTAGCCTGTGGGACCGGCAACGCATTGCCGAAGGCTGCGAACTGGTGCGCCAGGCCCTGCAAAGCCGGGCGTTCGGTGCCTATACCGTGCAGGCGGCGATTGCGGCGGTGCATGCCGAGGCGGCTACGGCCGAAGCGACCGACTGGGCGGAGATCGTCGGGCTGTATGACGTGCTGCAGCGGTATTGGCCGTCAGCAGTGGTAGAGCTGAACAGGGCCGTGGCGCTGGCGAAGCTGGATGGGCCGGAGGTTGGGCTACGGGAAGTCGAAGGGATTCTGGCGAGGGGAGAGTTGCTGGACTATCACCTGGCGCATGCGACGCGGGGTGAGCTGCATTTCCAGCTGGGGCATATGGAAGAGGCCCGGGCGGCCTGGCGGCAGGCGCTGGCGCTGACCCGGCAGGAGCCGGAGCGCAGGCATATCGAGCGGCGGTTGCAGGCTATCGAATGATGTTTGCTTTACTGGCCCTATCGCCGGCAAGCCAGCTCCCACAGGGTCACCACAGGCTTGAACATTGTGGTGATCCAGTGGGAGCTGGCTTGCCGGCGAAAGGGCCGGTACTGCCTACATCACTTTTCAGCTAGCCACAAAATTCGGCGGCGACACCAGCTCGACGGTCTGCTGCTTGCGCGGTGCGAGGATCTCGGCCTCGCCCTGGACCACCAGCTCATCATTCTGGTTGTACACATTGGTGGCGATGCGCACCTTGAACTTGGGCAGCTTCTCCAGGATTTCCAGGCGCACGGTCAGGGTATCGCCAATTTTCACCGGCTTCTGGAAGCTCATCTGCTGGCCCAGGTAGATGGTGCCGGGGCCAGGCAGGGTGCAGGCCACTGCAGCACTGATCAGCGCGCCGCTGAACATGCCGTGGGCAATGCGCTCGCGGAACATGCTCTTGGCAGCGAACTCGGCGTCCAGGTGTACCGGGTTGTGGTCACCGGACATCGCGGCGAACAACTGGATGTCGCGTTCTTCGACGGACTTCTTGTACTCGGCCTTCTGGCCGACTTCGAGGGCTTCGTAAGGCGTGTTGGTGACCTGGGACATCGGGGCTTCCTTAAGCGGTAGGCGAGGGCGGCTGTCATTCACTGCGCACAGGGCGGCCAAGGGCCAGCGCCTGTTCAAGCCAGCCGAGAATATCGGCGGCGACCTCGTCACGGTTGGTTTCGTTGAGTACTTCGTGCCGCGCCTCAGGATAGACGCGCAGCTGTACATGTCGATTGCCGGTCGCGCGCAGGGCGTCGGCCAGGTGGGTGAGACGCTTGCCGGCACTGACCGGATCACATTCACCACCGATTACCAGCAGCGGCAGGTTCGGATCGATCTGCGCGAGGTTACTCGGCTGGCTGATCTGCGCCAAGCCTTGCAGCAGGTCGAGCCACAACTGGTTGCTGCAGCGAAAGCCGCAAAGCGGGTCGTTGACGTACAGGTCGACCTGCGCCGGGTCGCGGCTGAGCCAGTCGAACGCCGTGCGGTTGGGCTTGAAGGCCTTGTTGAACGAGCCGAACGACAACCACTCGATCAGTGCACTCTTGCCCAGCGGCCCCTGGCGCCAGGCTTCCAGCCGGGCAATCAGCCGCGCCACGTGGTACAGCGCCGCCGGCTGGTAGTTGGAGCCGCTGAGGATCGCCCCATGCAGGCTGCCACTGTGGTGCAGCAGGTAGGCCTGGGCGATGTAGCTGCCCATGCTGTGGCCGAACAGGAACAGCGGCGTGCAGGGGTATTGCTGGCCGATGTGCTGGGCCAGCAGCCCGAGGTCGTTGACCACGGCATTCCAGCCATGATGGCGGGCGAACAGGCCGAGGCTGCCCAGTTCGGCGGTGCGCCCATGGCCGCGCTGGTCGGCGGCGAACAGGGCGAAGCCGGCCTCGCTCAAGGCATGGCCCAGGTGCTGGTAGCGCCCGGCATGCTCGGCCATGCCATGGGCCAGCAACACCACGGCTTTTACCGGTGTGGCCGGCAACCATTGGTGCACGTACAGGCTGCAGTGCTCGCTGGCGGGCAGCCAGAAGGCGTCGTGAGGCATGGCGGGTCCTTGTGCGCACAGGTACCCGAACAGTGTATGCACAACCGACCGGATTGCAGGAAGGGCACAAATAAGATTCACAATGTTAATGGCGGCACTTGGCGTATATGCCGCCTTGGGCTTACCTGCTAACGTCGGATCAACGCCTTTTCGCTTTCAAGCGGGCAGGTGAAAGGACTACAGGACTTACAGCAGGTCCAGGCAGAGGAACAATAATAAATGCAAGCCGACTTCTGGAATGACAAGCGCCCGGCGGGCGTGCCTTCCACCATCGATATCAATGCCTACACCTCGGTCGTCGAGGTGTTCGAGCGCTCCTGCAAACGTTTCGCCGACCGCCCGGCCTTCAGCAACCTGGGCGTGACCCTGACCTACGCGGAGCTGGAGCGCCACTCGGCGGCCTTCGCCGCCTGGTTGCAGCAGCATACAGACCTCAAGCCGGGCGACCGCATCGCAGTGCAGATGCCCAACGTGCTGCAATACCCCATCGCTGTGTTCGGTGCCCTGCGCGCAGGCCTGATCGTGGTCAACACCAACCCTCTGTACACCGAGCGCGAGATGCGCCACCAGTTCAAGGACAGCGGCGCGCGTGCGCTGGTATACCTGAACATGTTCGGCAAGCGCGTGCAGGAGGTGTTGCCCGATACCGGCATCGAGTACCTGATCGAGGCCAGGATGGGCGACATGCTGCCCACCGCCAAGGGCTGGCTGGTCAACACCGTGGTCGACAAGGTGAAAAAGATGGTGCCGGCCTATCAGCTGCCCCAGGCGGTGTCGTTCAAGCACGTGCTGCGCCAGGGCCGCGAGCTGTCGCACAAGCCGGTGCCGCTCAGCCTGGACGATACTGCCGTGCTGCAATACACCGGTGGCACCACCGGCCTGGCCAAGGGCGCCATGCTCACCCATGGCAATCTGGTGGCCAACATGCTGCAGGTGCTGGCCTGCTTCTCGCAGCACGGGCCGGACGGGCAGAAGCTGATCAAGGACGGCCAGGAAGTGATGATCGCGCCGCTGCCGCTGTACCACATCTATGCCTTTACCGCGAACTGCATGTGCATGATGGTCACCGGCAACCACAACGTGCTGATCACCAACCCGCGGGATATTTCCGGCTTCATCAAGGAGCTGGGCAAATGGCGTTTTTCCGCCTTGCTGGGCCTGAACACGCTGTTCGTCGCGCTGATGGACCACCCGGGCTTCCGCCAGCTCGACTTTTCGGCGCTGAAGGTCACCAACTCCGGCGGCACCGCACTGGTCAAGGCCACGGCCGAGCGCTGGGAGGCGCTTACCGGTTGCCGCATCGTCGAAGGCTACGGCCTGACCGAAACCTCGCCAGTGGCCAGCACCAACCCCTATGGCCAGCTGGCGCGCCTGGGCACGGTGGGCATCCCGGTGGCTGGCACCGCCTTCAAGGTGATCGACGATGACGGCAACGAGTTGCCGCTGGGCGAGCGGGGCGAGCTGTGCATCAAGGGCCCGCAGGTGATGAAAGGCTACTGGCAGCAGCCGGAGGCCACGGCCCAGGCCCTGGATACGGAAGGCTGGTTCAAGACCGGCGACATCGCGGTGATCGACCCGGACGGCTTCACCCGCATCGTCGACCGCAAGAAGGACATGATCATCGTCTCGGGTTTCAACGTGTACCCCAACGAGATCGAGGATGTGGTGATGGGCCATCCCAAGGTTGCCAACTGCGCGGCCATCGGCGTGCCGGACGAGCGCTCCGGCGAGGCGGTGAAGCTGTTCGTGGTGCCGCGCGAGGGCGGGCTGAGCGTGGATGAGCTGAAGGCCTACTGCAAGGCCAACTTCACCGGCTACAAGGTACCCAAGCACATCGTGCTGCGCGAGTCGTTGCCGATGACGCCGGTGGGCAAGATCCTGCGGCGGGAGCTGCGCGACATAGCTTGATACCGGGTTGGCTTCTTCGCGGGCTTGCCCGCTCCCACAAGTACTGCACAGCATTCGAGAACTGTGAGGTCCCTGTGGGAGCGGGCAAGCCCGCGAACGCCGTGAACCGCTCTAACAGGCTATTTATAGCCCGATCTGCGACATTTTGGATAATTACTCTAAAAATGACCTGTATTGTTCATTGAGTCATTTTTGTGACCGTGAGGCCTGTTTTGGCCTCTAGGCGACCCCAGGCAAAGCTGTTACTCTCGGCCCGCTTTCAGATGATCCGGTTTGCAACGAGCCGTCATCTCATATCAATAATAAGCGCATCGACGCGTGAATCGAACTTCGCTGTTGCTGAAGGAGTGGGCTTCCATGATCGAACATTTTTGGAAGGATAAGTACCCAGCCGGGATTACGGCGGAAATCAATCCTGACGAATTCCCCAATATCCAGGCGGTACTCAAGCAATCCTGCCAACGCTTTGCCGACAAACCGGCCTTTAGCAACCTGGGCAAGACTATCACTTATGGCGAGCTGTATGCGCTGTCGGGGGCGTTTGCCGCCTGGTTGCAGCAGCATACCGACCTCAAGCCGGGTGACCGCATTGCCGTGCAGCTGCCTAACGTACTGCAATACCCGGTGGCGGTATTCGGTGCCATGCGTGCCGGGCTGATCGTGGTCAACACCAACCCGCTGTACACCGCACGGGAAATGGAACACCAGTTCAACGACTCCGGCGCCAAGGCCCTGGTGTGCCTGGCCAACATGGCCCACCTGGCCGAGAAGGTGGTGCCCAAGACCCAGGTCAGGCACGTCATCGTCACCGAAGTGGCCGACCTGCTGCCGCCGCTCAAGCGCCTGCTGATCAACAGCGTGATCAAGTACGTGAAGAAGATGGTGCCGGCCTACAACCTGCCGCGTGCCGTACGCTTCAACGACGCACTGGCGCTGGGCAAGGGCCAGCCGGTGACCGAGGCCAACCCGCAGGCCAACGACGTGGCGGTGCTGCAATACACCGGTGGTACCACCGGCGTGGCCAAGGGCGCGATGCTGACCCACCGCAACCTGGTGGCCAACATGCTGCAGTGCCGGGCGCTGATGGGCTCCAACCTGCACGAAGGCTGCGAAATCCTCATCACCCCGCTGCCGCTGTATCACATCTACGCCTTTACCTTCCATTGCATGGCAATGATGCTGATCGGCAATCACAACGTGCTGATCAGCAACCCGCGTGACCTGCCGGCCATGGTCAAGGAGCTGGGCAAGTGGAAGTTCAGCGGCTTCGTCGGCCTCAACACCCTGTTCGTTGCCTTGTGCAACAACGAGGCGTTCCGTGCCCTGGACTTCTCGGCGCTGAAGATCACCCTGTCCGGCGGCATGGCCCTGCAACTGAGCGTGGCCGAGCGCTGGAAGGCCGTGACCGGCTGCGCCATCTGCGAAGGCTATGGCATGACCGAGACCAGCCCGGTGGCTGCGGTGAACCCGGCGGAGGCCAACCAGGTCGGCACCATCGGTATTCCGGTGCCGTCCACCCTGTGCAAGGTCATCGACGACAACGGCAACGAACTGCCGTTGGGCGAGGTGGGCGAGTTGTGCGTCAAGGGCCCGCAGGTGATGAAGGGCTACTGGCAGCGCGAAGAGGCCACTGCCGAGATCCTCGACAGCAATGGCTGGCTGAAGACCGGTGACATCGCCGTGATCCAGCCGGACGGCTACATGCGCATTGTCGACCGCAAGAAGGACATGATCCTGGTGTCGGGCTTCAACGTGTACCCCAACGAGCTGGAAGATGTGCTGGCGGCCCTGCCGGGCGTGCTGCAGTGCGCGGCCATCGGTGTGCCGGACGAGAAGTCCGGTGAAGTGATCAAGGTGTTCATCGTGGTCAAGCCGGGCATGACCGTGACCAAGGAACAAGTGATGGAGCACATGCGTGCCAACGTCACCGGCTACAAGGTCCCGCGCCAGATCGAGTTCCGCGACGCGCTGCCGACCACCAACGTGGGCAAGATCCTGCGCCGCGAGCTGCGCGATGAAGAGCTGAAGAAACAGGGTTTGAAGAAGATCGCCTGATCGACCTCACTGGCTTCTTCGCGGGCACGCCCGCTCCCACAGGTATAGCGCCGAGCCAGAGGGCTGCGCTGTACCTGTGGGAGCGGGCGTGCCCGCGAATGCTTCAGCGCAGTTTCTCCAGCATCTGGTAGTACCACATTCCCGCCGCCAGCAGCGGGTTGCCCAGCAAGTCCCCCATCGGCACCCGCACATGCTTGCACTGGGCAAAGGTGTCGAACTTCTCCAGCGTCCCGGTCAACGCCTCGGCCATGATCTCGCCCATGATGTGGCTGGTGGCAATGCCGTGCCCCGAATAACCCTGGCAATACCACACGTTGTCCGACAGCTTGCCCAGCTGCGGGATGCGGTTGACCACGATGCCCATGGCGCAACTCCACTGGAACTCGATCGGCACATCTTTCAACGCCGGGAAGGTGCGCTCGATGCACGGGCGCAGTTCGCCTTCGATATCCCGTGAATCACGGCCGGAATAGTTGGCGCCGCCGCCGAACAGCAGGCGCTTGTCGGCGGTCAGGCGGTAGTAATCGAGGACGAAGCGGCAGTCGTATACCGCCAGGTCCTGCGGGTTGATCTGTTCGGCCAGCTCCCCCAGCGGTGCGGTGGTGACGATGCCACCCATGGCCGGGAAGATCTTGCCCTTGAGCTGGCGCTTTTCCAGTTTGTGGTACACATCGCCGGCCAGCATCACCTGGCGCGCCTCGACCCGCCCGTGGGCGGTGACCACCGCCGGGCGCGGGCCGTGGACGATGTCCAGCACTTCGGAATTTTCGAAAATCAGCGCCCCCAGGCCATGGGCGGCACGGGCCTCGCCCAGGCACAGGTTGAGCGGGTGCAGGTGCAGGTTGCGCAGGTTCTTCAGCGCGCCCAGGTACAGCGGGCTTTGCAGGTGCTCGGCCATGGCTTCGCGGTCCAGCAATTGCACCTGCTCGCCCATGCCGCGCCGCCGGGCCTCGGCTTCGAAGGCGCGCAGCTCGTCCATGTGCGAGGGCTTCATGGCCGCGTGCAGGTGGCCGCGCTTGAGGTCGCAGTCGATGCCGTAGCGCGCCACGCGCTGCTCGATCACCTGGTGGCCGCGCCAGCGCAAGTGCCAGATGAAGTCATCGACCTCGGCACCCAGGCGGTTGCGCATCTGCGTGCGCATGGCTTCGTCGCCCGACAGGCTGCCGGTGACCTGGCCGCCGTTGCGCCCGCTGGCACCCCAGCCGATGCGGTTGGTTTCGACAATGGCCACCTTCAGGCCACGCTCGGCCAGTTCCACCGCCGTGGCCACGCCGGTGAAGCCGCCGCCGATGATCGCCACATCCACCTGTACCGTGCCCTTGAGCTGCGGGTACTCGGTGTGGTCGTTGAGGGTGGCGCTGTAATAGGACGGCGCGCGCTGCGCCGGGCCCTTGTTCAATGCTGCGTTCATGGGGGTTCCTTGTTATCTGGGGGCTCAGGCCTGGTGCAGGTACCAGCGCCAGTCCTGCTCGCTGACTTCGGCCATGAACTGGCGGTACTCGGCGCGCTTGACCTTCAGGTACACGCCAAGGAAGTCCTCGCCCAGTGCTTCGCGAGCCCAGCTGGAATGCTGCAGGGCGTCGAGGGCAGTCAGCCAGTCGGTGGGCAGGTGTTCGGTGGCCTGGGCATAGCCGTTGCCTTCCACCGGTGCCCCCGGGTCCAGCTGTTCGCGGATGCCCCGGTGGCTGGCGGCAAGGATCGCCGCAGCGGCCAGGTAGGGGTTGGCGTCGGCGCCACAGATGCGGTGCTCCACATGCCGGCTGTTGGCCGGGCCGCCCGGTATGCGCAGGCTCACGGTACGGTTGTCGACGCCCCAGGTTGGTGCCAGCGGGGCATAGCTGTTGGCCTGGAAGCGGCGGAACGAGTTGGCGTTGGGGCAGAACAGCAACAGCGAGTCGCGCAGGTGGCGCAGCATGCCGGCCACGGCCTGGCGCAGCAGCGGGGTGCCGGCCTTGTCCTCACTGGCGAACAGGTTGTTGCCGGCGCTGTCGGCCAGGCTCAGGTGCATGTGCATGCCGGTACCGGCCAGTTGCGCGAACGGCTTGGCCATGAAGCAGGCCTGCATGCCATGGGCGTGGGCAATGCCTTTGACCAAGCGTTTGTAGCGCACGGCCTGGTCCATCGCCTGCAGGGCGTCGCCGTGCTCGAGGGTGATTTCCACCTGGCCGGGGGCGTATTCCGAAATCGCCGTGCGGGCCGGGATGCCCTGGGCCTTGCAGGCGGCGTAGAGGTCGGCGAGGAACGGCTCGATCTGCTCCAGTTCGCGCAGGCCATACACCTGGGTGGTGCGTGGGCGGCCGCCGTCGTTGTCCAGCGCCGGTTGCGGGCGGCCCTGGGCATCACGTTGCTGGTCGAGCAGGTAGAACTCCAGTTCGCAGGCCATCACCGGATGGTAGCCGTCGGCCTTCAACGCCTCGATGGTACGCAGCAGCACATGGCGCGGGTCGGCGATGCTGGCCGGCAGGCCCTCGTTCGGGTGCATGCTCACCTGCACCGCGGCAGTCGGCACCCGGCGCCAGGGCAGGCGTACCAGGCTGCCTTCAAGCGGGTAGGCGCGGCAGTCGATATCGCCCACGTCCCACACCAGGCCGGAGTTTTCCACGTCGTCGCCGTTCAGGGTCAGGCCGAGAATGGTGCTGGGCAGCGGCCGGCCGGTCTGGTACACGGCCAGCAGTTCCTCGCGGTGCAGCAGCTTGCCGCGCGGCACGCCGTTGGCGTCGAGGATGAACAGTTCGAACAGCTCGATATCGGGGTTGTCGGCCAGAAAACGGCTGGCCTGCTCTACAGGTGCAAAGTGCATGATGGATTCGCTCACGGGCGCACGGGCCACCGCGCATGCTGGCGGCCCGGCTGAGTCAAATGGCCGGAAGACGGCCGGGTCTGGTCACAACGGCGTGAGCGAGAAATCCGGTGGGCGTGCGTGACGGCAGTGCCACAGGGCCCAGAAGGCGAGGATGATATGGACCAGCGGATTCTCACCGGCACGGCGCCGGGCCTTCGCTTGCGAAGGGCGGGACGACGGTGGGGCGATGGGCTGGACGGGAGTCATGCCTTTGATACTCACATGCGGCGTAAGGTTGATTAAAGCAGTGAATGGCAACCTTTACATCGCTTATGGCTAAACATTTGGTTGCTTGTGCCGGCCTCTTCGCGGGCTTGCCCGCTCCCACAGGTTCCGCACAATCTTCAGGCACGTGGTGACCCCTGTGGGAGCGGGCAAGCCCGCGAAGAGGCCGGCACAGGCAGCAGAGAACCGGCAAATCTGCGACAATCGCCCAACTTTCCGAATGCCGATCATGAAAAAGCAGGCTCACCTGCATCACTAAAAAGCCCCATGACTGACCACGCCATCGACAACCTGCTGCAAAACCTCGACCACGCCATGATCGCCGACCGCCATCGCCTGCGCCGGCAATTGCACGAACTGCGCAAGCGCCCCGACGAGGCGAAGCTGGCGCAGTGGGTGGAAAAGGTCCAGGCGTCCTGCGCCCAGGTCACCGCGCGCCAGCAGAGCGTGCCGACCGTGCGCTACGACGACAGCCTGCCCATCGCTGCCAAGCGTGACGAAATCAAGAAGGCCCTGGCCGAGCACCAGGTGCTGGTGATCGCCGGCGAAACCGGCTCGGGCAAGACCACCCAGTTGCCGAAGATTTGCCTTGAACTGGGCCGTGGCAGCCATGGCCTGATCGCCCACACCCAGCCACGCCGGATCGCCGCCCGCAGCGTTGCCGCGAGGGTCGCCGAAGAGCTGGGCACGCCCCTGGGCGGGCTGGTCGGCTACCAGGTGCGTTTCGAAGACCAGAGCGACGCCAACACCCTGGTCAAGCTGATGACCGACGGCATCCTGCTGGCCGAAACCCAGCACGACCGTTTCCTCGAGCGCTACGACACGATCATCGTCGACGAGGCCCACGAGCGCAGCCTGAACATCGACTTCCTGCTCGGCTACCTGAAGACCCTGCTGCACCGACGCCCGGACCTGAAGCTGATCATCACCTCGGCGACCATCGACCTGGAGCGCTTCTCAAAACACTTCGGCGGCGCGCCGATCATCGAGGTGTCCGGGCGTACCTTCCCGGTGGAAACCTGGTACCGCCCACTGACCAGCGAGCAGGACGAGGAGGGCAACCAGATCGAGGACGACCTCACCGTCGACCAGGCCATCCTCGCCACGCTGGACGAGCTTGCGCACCACGAGCGAAGTGAGGGCAAGGGCCCCGGCGATGTGCTGATCTTCCTGCCGGGCGAGCGCGAGATCCGTGATGCCGCCGAGATCTTGCGCAAGGCGCAACTGCGCCACACCGAGATCCTGCCGTTGTACGCGCGCCTGTCGCCGGCCGAGCAGCAGCGCATCTTCCAGCCACACACCGGGCGCCGTGTGGTGCTGGCCACCAACGTTGCGGAAACCTCGCTGACCGTGCCGGGCATCCGCTATGTGATCGACACCGGTACCGCGCGCATCAGCCGCTACAGCTACCGCGCCAAGGTGCAGCGCCTGCCCATCGAGGCCGTGTCGCAGGCCAGTGCCAACCAGCGCAAGGGCCGCTGCGGCCGGGTCGAGCCGGGCATCTGCGTGCGCCTGTACAGCGAAGAGGATTTCAACAGCCGGCCAGCGTTCACCGACCCGGAGATCCTGCGCACCAACCTGGCGGCAGTGATCCTGCAGATGCTGCACCTGCGCCTGGGCGCAATCGACGCCTTCCCGTTCATCGAGCCGCCGGATGGCAAGGCCATCAGCGATGGTTTCAACCTGCTGCAGGAGCTGTCGGCGGTCAACCGCGAAAACCAGCTGACGCCGATCGGCCGCCAGCTGGCGCGCCTGCCGATCGACCCGCGGCTGGGCCGCATGCTGCTCGAAGGCGCCCGCCTGGGCAGCCTGCAGGAAGTGCTGATCGTCACCAGTGCGCTGTCGGTGCAAGACCCGCGCGAACGCCCGCCGGAGCGCCAGCAGGCCGCCGACCAGGCGCACGCGCAATGGAAGGACGTGGATTCCGACTTCGCCGCGCTGGTCAACCTGTGGCGTGGCTTCGAGGAACAGCGCCAGGCGCTGACCGCCAACCCGCTGCGCAACTGGTGCCGCAAAAACTTCCTGAACTACCTGCGCCTGCGCGAATGGCGCGATGCCCATCGCCAGCTGGCGCTCATCTGCCGTGACCTGCAGCTGACAGTGAACAAGGAACCGTCCGACTACCCGAAAATGCACAAGGCCATTCTCAGTGGCCTGCTCAGCCAGATCGGCCAGAAGACCGAAGAGGGCGACTACCAGGGCGCCCGTCAGCGGCGCTTCTGGGTGCACCCGTCGTCGGGCCTGGGGCGCAAGCGCCCGCAGTGGGTGATGGCTGCCGAACTGGTCGAAACCACCAAGCTGTACGCACGCATGGTGGCCAGGATCGAGCCGGACTGGATCGAGCCGCTGGCCGGCCACCTGGTCAAGAAGAACCACTTCGAGCCGCACTGGGAGAAGAAGCGCGGGCAGGTGGTGGCCTACGAGCAGATCACCCTGTACGGCCTGATCCTGGTCGGCCGTCGGCCGGTGCATTTCGGCCCGATCGACCCGGTCACCTCGCGCGAGCTGTTCATCCGCGAAGGCCTGGTGGGTGGCGAAATCCAGTCGCGGGCCAAGTGCCTGGCGGCCAACAAGCGCCTGCTGGAAGAGCTTGACGAGCTGGAGGCCAAGGCCCGCCGCCGTGACATCCTTGCCGACGAAGAGACGCTGTACGCCTTCTACGAAGCGCGTCTGCCGGCGGAAATCCACCAGACCGCGACCTTCGACAGCTGGTACCGCATGGGCAGCCAGAAGGACGCCAATCTGCTGATCATGCGCGAGGAAGATGTGCTGGCCCGCGAGGCCAGCGAAGTCACCGCCGCGCAGTACCCCGACAGCCTGCAGGTGGGCGAACTGCGCCTGCCGCTGAGTTACCACTTCGAGCCCGGTCACCCCCGCGATGGCGTGACCGTGCGGGTGCCGGCACCGCTGTTGCCGAGCCTGCCGGGCGAGCGTCTGGAGTGGCTGGTGCCCGGCCTGCTGGAAGCCAAGTGCGTGGCGCTGGTGCGCAACCTGCCCAAGGCCCTGCGCAAGAACTTCGTGCCGGTGCCGGACTTCGTCAAGGCCTCGCTGGCACGCATGACCTTCGGCCAGGGCGCATTGCCGCAAGCCCTGGGCCAGGAACTTCTGCGCATGACCGGCGCCCGTGTGCCCGACGAGGCATGGGACGAGTCGGTCAACCTGGTCGAAGGCCACCTGCGCATGAACATCGAAGTGGTCGATGGCCAGGGCAAGTTCCTGGGTGAAGGCCGCGACCTGGCCGAGCTGACCGCGCGCTTTGCAGCAGCCAGCCAGGCAGCGTTGGCCGTGCCGCGTGACGCCAAGAGCGAGCAGCCGGTGCAGGCCAAGGCTTTCAGCGAGGTGAAGCAGACCGCGCAGCAGAAGATCGCCGGCCTGTCGATGACCGTGTACCCGGCGCTGGTGGAAGAGGGCGGCACCGTACGCGAAGGGCGCTTCTCGACCCAGGCCGAGGCCGAGTTCCAGCACCGCCGCGCCTTGCAGCGCCTGTTGCTGCAGCAGCTGGCCGAGCCGGCCAAGTACCTGCGCGGCAAGCTGCCGGGGCTGACCGAGCTGGGCCTGCTGTACCGTGAAATGGGCCGGGTCGAGGCGCTGGTCGAGGACATTCTGCTGGCCAGCCTGGACAGCTGCATCCTCGAAGGCGAACAGCCGCTGCCACGCGATGGTGCGGCCCTGGCTGGCCTGGCCGAGCGCAAGCGCGGCAGCTGGGCCGAGCATGCCGAGCGCCTGGCACGGCAGACGTTGGAAGTGCTGAAGCTGTGGCATGGGCTGCAGAAGCGCTTCAAGGGCAAGATCGACCTGAGCCAGGCGGTGGCGCTGAACGACATCAAGCAACAACTCGGCAACCTGGTGTACCCGGGCTTCGTGCGCGAAACCCCCGGGGGCTGGTTCAAGGAGCTGCCGCGTTACCTCAAGGCGGTGGAACTGCGCCTGGAGAAGCTGGGTTCGCAGGTGCAGAAGGACCGGGTGTGGAGCGGTGAGCTGGCCAACCTGTGGGCGCAGTACAAGGCACGTGCCGACAAGCATGCCCAGGAAGGCAAGCGTGATGAGCAACTGACGGTGTACCGCTGGTGGCTGGAGGAATATCGCGTTTCGCTGTTTGCCCAGCAGTTGGGGACCAAGGTGCCGATTTCCGACAAGCGATTGAGCAAGCAATGGAGCCAGGTGGAGGGCTAAACTTCCACAGTTGTGGCAATATTGATGCAATTTGGGGTCGCCTGGCGGCCCCTTCGCGGGTAAACCCGCTCCCACAGGTGATGTGCAAGGTTTGCTGCCTGTGCTGTACCTGTGGGAGCGGGCGTGCCCGCGAACGAGGGCGCAGCCCTCGCCTATAAATTGGTACTAAAGTGCCATTAACCTGTCATGTTTCCAGCCAGCGCCCCGTGGCGATGGCCTTTGACCAGAGGAACGACCGTGCATAACGTCGTGATCAGCGGCACCGGCCTGTACACCCCGGCCCAGAGCATTTCCAACGAAGAACTGGTGGCGTCCTTCAACACCTGGTCGCAGCAGTTCAACCAGGACAACGCCGCCGCCATCGAGCGCGGTGAAGTCGAGGCGGCGCCGCTGTCCGATGCCGCGTTCATCGAAAAGGCCTCGGGCATCAAGAGCCGCTTCGTCATGGACAAGGCCGGCATCCTCGACCCGCAGCGCATGAAGCCGCGCCTGCCCGAGCGCTCCAACGACGAACCTTCGGTGCTCTGCGAAATGGCCGTGGCCGCTGCCCGCCAGGCCCTGGAGCGCGCCGGTCGCACGGCGGCCGATGTCGACGGGGTGATCGTCGCCTGCTCCAACCTGCAGCGCCCGTACCCGGCCATCGCCATCGAAGTGCAGCAGGCGCTGGGCATCCAGGGCTTTGCCTTCGACATGAACGTGGCCTGCTCGTCGGCCACTTTCGGCATCCAGACCGCCGCCAACAGCGTGGCCCTGGGCCAGGCGCGCGCGGTGCTGATGGTCAACCCGGAGGTGTGCACCGGCCACCTGAACTTCCGTGACCGCGACAGCCACTTCATCTTTGGTGATGCTGCCACTGCGGTGCTGCTCGAGCGTGCCGACAAGGCCACCTCGGCATACCAGTTCGACATCGTCAGCAGCAAGCTGTGGACCGAGTTCTCCAACAACATCCGTAACAACTTCGGTTTCCTCAACCGCGCGGCGGAAGAGGGCGAGGGCGCGGCGGACAAGCTGTTCATCCAGGAAGGCCGCAAGGTGTTCCGCGAGGTGTGCCCGAAGGTGGCCGAGCTGATCGGTGAGCACCTGCAGGAAAACGGGCTGCAACCAAGCGATGTGAAACGCTTCTGGCTGCACCAGGCCAACCTCAGCATGAACCACCTGATCGTCAAGAAGCTGCTGGGGCGTGAAGTGGCCGAGGAAGATGCACCGGTGATTCTCGACCGTTATGCCAACACCAGTTCGGCGGGGTCGGTGATTGCCTTCCACCTGTACCAGGACGACCTGGCCAAGGGCTCGCTGGGCGTGTTGAGCTCGTTTGGTGCGGGGTATTCGATTGGTAGCGTGATCCTGCGCAAGCGCTGATTCTTGTGGTGCCTGTACCGGCCCTATCGCCGGCAAGCCAGCTCCCACAGGTACTCCACAGGCCCTGAGATCTGTGGGGTCCCTGTGGGAGCTGGCTTGCCGGCGATAGGGCCGGCGCATTTTTGCCAGGCAAAAAAAGCGGGAAACGCCGGATGGGGTCGGCATTTCCCGCTTCAGGTGAAGCAGTGCAGGGTGTCGCTTAGAACTTGGCTTCCAGGTCTACCTGCAGGGTGTCTACGTCAGCATCGCTGTTCGGCAGGTTGGAGAAGTCGGTCTTGGCCATCATGTAGGCCGCGCCGAGGGCGAAGTTCTTGTCGATTTCGTAACCCACCTTGAACTTGTGGCCACGGGAACCGGTGAAGCCGTTACCGAAGTCAGAGTCGGTGAACAGGCTGACTACACCGTTACGCTGCACGTCGCGGTAGTTGTAGTCCAGGCTCCAGGCACCGATCTTGCTCTTCAAACCAGCCAGCCAGGCCTTGTCCTTGCCATCGGTGCTTTCGGTGTTCTTGACGAACTGGCCGTAGGCCGACAGCGGGATGGCGAAGCCGGTGAAGTCGACCTGGCCGAAACCTTCTACCAGCTGGAACTCGTTGGTGGTGTTGCCCAGTGAACGCAGGGCAGCAGATTCCTTGTCGTTGTCGTAGCCGTAGATACTGCCGCCGACGGTGACCTTGACGGTGTCAGCCGCGTTGAACTTGGTACCCAGCTGGGCCGCGTACAGCTGTGCGTCGTGCTTGAACTGCACGCCGTCGCCGTCGACGTTGTCCTTCAGGTTGTAGTGGCCGATGCTGCCGAACACTTCGGCCGGGCCGAGGTTGGTCTTGTAGGTAGCGGCCAGGCCTTCCGGGTTGATGTCGCTGTCCCAGATGATGTCGCCCATGCTCACCCATGGCTGCAGCATCTTGCCGCCGATCAGGTGCAGGTTCGGGACGGCAGTCGGGTGCCAGTCGAGGTAGGCCAGGTCGACCCACAGCGATTTCTTCTCGAAGTAGTTGTCCAGGCTCTGGTTGGTCGAGCGGGCATCGGCGCTGCTGCCGGTGGCCACACGCACGCCGGCGTCGACCTGCGGGTTGATCTCGCTGTAGAAGCCGACACGGGCACGTACACGTTCACGGTCCTGGTTGCCGCTGCGAGCGATCGGGTCGTCGACGTTGACGTCTTCGTAACGCAGGCGCACATCACCCTTGATCTGGGTCTTGGCGGCCCATGCCACTTTCTGTTCAAAGGAGCTCATCCGTTCGGACTGAGCTTTCTGAGCGGCCTTTTCCTTGGTTTCTTGAGCCAGGTCCGCCTGCAGTTCGTTGTACTGCGCCTGGTTGATCGAGCCATTGGCGCGGAGCATTTCGAGCAGCTTGGCGTCGACAGCTGCACTGGCCGGAGTACTCAGAGCCAGCATCATGCCGGTGAGGCTCACTCCGGTAAGTGTAGAAACAAGACGCATAAGGTTCTCCCTGTTGAATAAGATGGGGGAGGCTCAAGCGCCCGCCCCTGTGTTGGCATGTCTTCGGAAAGGGCCTGAATAGACAGGTTCTGGGGTTCCGGAAAACAGGCGCAAGTATTGCGGGGGCGAATGACAGATTAATGTCGAATTAGTGGCACTGCGGTTAAGTAATTGAGAATAAAAGGATCTGTCCCGGCTATCGTGATTTGAGTGGCGGGCCTTCCTTGGGGATACTGGGTACCTTGAAACAGCGAGCCGAAACCGTGACCAGCCTGTACAGCCTTGCCCATCTGCGTGATTTACCGGCGGCCACCTGGGATGCCCTGGTGCCGGCCGGCCAACCGTTCCTGCGCCATGCGTTTCTCAGCGCCATGGAGGACAGCGGCAGCGTCGCGCGCAACACCGGCTGGGCCGCCGAGCACCTGGTGCTGGAACGTGACGGGCAGGTACGGGCGCTGCTGCCGGCGTACCGCAAATGGCACTCGTTTGGCGAGTACGTGTTCGACCATGGCTGGGCCGATGCCTGTGAGCGGGCCGGCATTGCCTACTACCCCAAGCTGCTCGGTGCCGTGCCGTTCAGCCCGGTCAGCGGCCCGCGCCTGCTCGCCGCCGACCCAGCCGATGGCCTGCTGGTGCTGCAGGCGTTGCCGGAGTACCTGGGCAAGGGCGGGCTGTCTGGTGCGCACATCAATTTCACCGAGCCGGCGCTGGACGACCAGCTGGCCGGCCTGCCGGGCTGGATGGAGCGCCTGGGCTGCCAGTTTCATTGGCGCAACCACGGCTACCGTGACTTCCAGGATTTTCTCGACAGCCTGAGTTCGCGCAAGCGCAAGCAGATGCGCAAGGAGCGTGAACAGGTGGCCGGGCACGGTATTGAATTCCGCTGGTACCGTGGGGGTGAACTGGATGAGGCGCAGTGGGATTTCGTCTACCGCTGCTACGCCAATACCTACGCGGTGCGCCGCCGTGCGCCCTACCTGACACGCGAGTTCTTCAGCCTGCTGGCCGAGCGCATGCCCGAGGCCTTGCGCGTGGTGATGGCGCGGCAGGGTGGCCGTGATGTGGCCATGGCCCTGAGCCTGGTGGGGGGCGACAGCCTGTTTGGCCGCTACTGGGGGTGCCTGGACGAATTCGACCGGCTGCATTTCGAAACCTGTTTCTACCAGGGCATGGACTTTGCCATCGCCGAAGGGCTGCAGCGTTTCGATGCCGGGGCGCAGGGGGAGCACAAGCTGATTCGCGGCTTCGAGCCGGTGCTGACGCGGTCGTGGCACTACCTGCTGCACCCGGGGCTGCGGCGGGCCGTGGAGGATTTTCTGGCGCAGGAGCGGGAAGGGGTGCGGGCGTATGCCGAGGAGGCCAGAGGGATGTTGCCCTATCGCCGGGACTGATCCATTCATATTGGCTGTGCCGGCCTTTTCGCGGGCTTGCCCGCTCCCACAGGTACGGCACAGTTTTCAAGGCCTGTGGTGATCCTGTGGGAGCGGGCAAGCCCGCGAAGAGGCCGGCACAGGAAATCAGTCGACCCCGACAAACCCCCCGGTCTGGTGATGCCACAACCGGGCATACAAGCCTTGCTGTTCCAGCAGTTCACTGTGGCTGCCACTCTCGACAATCCGCCCCTTGTCCAGCACCACCAGCCGGTCCATCCGCGCAATGGTGGAAAGCCGGTGGGCAATGGCGATCACAGTCTTGCCCTGCATCAGCGTCTCCAGGCTTTCCTGGATCGCTGCCTCCACCTCCGAGTCCAGCGCCGAAGTGGCCTCGTCCATGATCAGGATCGGAGCATTTTTCAGCAGCACCCGGGCAATCGCGATGCGCTGGCGCTGGCCACCCGACAGCTTGACCCCGCGCTCGCCCACATGGGCATCGAAACCGGTGCGCCCCTGGGCGTCCGACAACTGCGGGATGAACTCGTCGGCGCGGGCCCGGCGCACCGCTTCATGCAGCGCCGCCTCGCTGGCACCGGGGCGACCATACAGCAGGTTGTCACGGATCGAGCGGTGCAGCAGCGAGGTGTCCTGGGTGATCATGCCGATCTGCGCGCGCAGGCTGGCCTGGCTCACTTCGGCAATGTCCTGGCCGTCGATGAGGATGCGCCCGCCCTGCACGTCATACAGCCTCAGCAGCAGGTTGACCAGGGTCGACTTGCCTGCCCCGGACGGGCCGATCAGGCCGATCTTCTCGCCCGGGCGGATGTCCAGGTCGAGCCCTTCGATCACGTTGGCGGCCTTGCCGTAATGGAAGTCCACGTCATCGAAACGCACCGCACCGCGGCTTACCTTGAGCGCCGGTGCGTTGGGCCGGTCGGTGACGGTGACCGGCTGGGCGATGGTCTGCAGGCCGTCCTGGACCATGCCGATGTTCTCGAAGATGCCGTTGACCACCCACATGATCCAGCCCGACATGTTGACGATGCGGATCACCAGGCCGGTGGCCAGGGCGATGGCGCCGACGGTGATCAGCGACTGGCTCCACAGCCACAGCGCCAGGCCGGTGGTGGCGACCACCAGCAGGCCATTGAGGGTGGTGATGACCACATCCATGCTGGTGACCACGCGTGCGGCCAGCTGGGTTTTCTCTGTCTGCTCGCGGATCGCTTCGCGGGCGTACTGCTGTTCGAAGTCGGTGTGGGCGAACAGCTTGAGGGTGGCGATGTTGGTGTAGCCGTCGACGATGCGCCCCATCAGCTTGGAGCGGGCGTCGGAGGAGATCACCGAACGCTCCTTCACCCGGGGGACGAAGTAGAACAGCGCGGCGATGTAGCCGGCGATCCACAACAGCAGCGGCAGCATCAGGCGCCAGTCGGCCTCGGCGAACAGCACCAGCGAGGTGATGGCGTAGATCAGCACGTGCCATAGCGCATCCACCGCCTGCACCGCAGAGTCGCGCAGCGAGTTGCCGGTCTGCATGATGCGCTGGGCGATGCGCCCGGCGAAGTCGCTCTGGAAGAAGTTAAGGCTCTGCTTGAGCACATAGGTATGGTTCTGCCAGCGGATCAGACTGGTCATGCCGGGGTTGATGGTCTGGTGCACCAGCAGGTCGTGCAGGCCGAAGAATACCGGCCGCAGCAGCAGGATCACCACCAGCATCCAGATCAGCTCGCCGCTGTGTTCGCTGAAGAAACTGGCATTGGGCGTACCCTGGGCCAGGTCGATGATGCGGCTGAGGTAGCTGAACATCGCCACCTCGATCAGCGAGGCGACCAGGCCTACCACCAGCAGGGCGACAAAGCTCGGCCACACCTGGCGCAGGTAGTACAGGTAGAACGGCCACACCTGGCCGGGTGGCGACTCGCTGGGCGCGTCGCGGAAGATGTCGATCAGTTGCTCGAAACGGCGGTACAGCATGGGTGACAAGACTCCTGTGCTACCCGACCCCGGAAGGTTTCACGTCCCTGTGAAACCTGCGGTCAGTCGATGCGTTTGGCGGACTTGATGAACACCGGGTCTGCCGGGACATCGCGCATGCCTTTCTTGATGGTAGTTGGCGAGTTGACGATCTGGTCGACCACCTCCATGCCCTTGGTGACCTTGCCGAACACCGCGTAGCCACGGTCGCGGCCCGGGTTGAGGAAGTCGTTGTCGGCAACGTTGATGAAGAACTGGCTGGTGGCCGAGTTCGGGTCGGAAGTGCGCGCCATCGACAGCGTGCCGCGGGTATTCTGCAGGCCGTTGCCGGCCTCGTTCTGGATTGGGTCACGGGTCTGCTTCTGTACCATCTGCTCGGTGAAACCGCCGCCCTGGACCATGAAGCCCGGGATCACCCGGTGGAAGATGGTGTTGTTGTAGAAGCCGCTGTCGACGTACTCGAGGAAGTTCTTGGTACTGACCGGCGCCTTCTCGGCATTCAATTCGATTTCGACCTGGCCGAAGCTGGTGTCCAGCAGTACGTGCGGGGTCTTGTCGGAGGCCATGACGCTGGTGGCGAAGGCGACCGAGCAGGCGGTGAGCAGGAGTTTTTTCAGCATGGGCTCAAAGATCCTTGAGAGGTGGAAGCGGCTGCAAGGAACTGCAGCAGGGTCTGGTTGAAGACCTCGGGTTGGTCGAGGGGTGTAGCGTGCCGGGAATCGTCGATGACCACCAGCCTGGCGTGGGGCATCAGGGCGACGTAGCGTTCTTTCAGTTGTATCGGGGTGTAATCGTGGTCGGCGGCGATCACCAGGGTAGGACAGTGGATCTGGCCGATGCGTTCCTGCACGCCCCAGTCGACGATGGCATCGAAACTCTTGAGGTAGGCGCGCTTGTCGTTGCGTGCCCAGCGTTGGGCCATCTTGTGCCGCAGTTCGGCCTGCTGCGGTTTGGGGAACAGCCGCTCGGCCAGGCCCTTGCCGACGGTTTCGACACTGAGCAGGCGCGCCAGGCCCCAGCGCTTGAGCCACCACACCCAGTCACTGCGGGTGCGGCGCTTGACCTCGGGGGCGCTGTTGACGATGCACAGGCTGCGCAGCCACTGCGGGTGATCGACGGCGAACTGGAAGCCGACCATGCCACCCATGGACAGGCCGACGAAGTGCACCGGGCCGGTGTGCAGGTGTTCGAGCAGGGCCAGCAGGTCGGCACTGAAGGTGGCGATCTGGTAGCCGTCGCGTGGCTTGTCGGAGCGGCCGTGGCCGCGGATGTCCATGAGGATTACCCGGTAGTGGCGGCTGAGCACCGGTACCTGCAGCTCCCAGTCCTGGCAGCTGGAGCCCAGGCCATGCAGCAATACCAGGGGTTCGCCCTGGCCATATTCCTCGTAATGCAGTGCGCATCCTTCGTGTTCGAAATAGGCCATGGGCGCGGTCCTCTCAGGCTTGTGGGGGGGCTGCGAAGGGCACGTCCAGTGGCGCGGTGTCGAAATTGCGCAGCAGGTCGATGAGAATCTGCGTAGCCGGGCCCAAGGTCTTCTCTTTGCTCGAATAAAGGTAGAACAGTGGGTGGCGGCTGCCACCCTGATCCAGCGGCAACGGCTTGAGCACGCCTTCGCGCAGCTCGCGCTCGATCATGTGGCGGGGCAGCCAGGCAAAGCCGAGGCCACTGCTGACGAAGGTAGCGGCGGTGCCCAGGCTACCGACGGTCCAGCGTTGCTCGGCACCCAGCCAGCCGACATCGCGCGGCTGGGCGCGGCCGGAGTCACGGATTACCACCTGCAACTGGCTTTCCAGGTCCTGGAAGGTCAGTTCGCGGCCCAGGCGGTGCAGGCTGTGTTCGGGGTGGGCGACGGCGACGAACTCCACCGCGCTCAGTTCGGCGCCCAGGTAGCCGCCGATGCTGTAGCTGCTGATGGCCAGGTCGGCGATACCTTCGTGCATCACTTCCTCGACGCCAGACAGCACTTCTTCACGCAGGCGCACCCGGCAGCCACGGCTCTGCGGCATGAACGCGGCCAGGGCGCGTACCAGGCGGGCACTGGGGTAGGCGGCATCGACCACCAGCCGTACCTCGGCCTCCCAGCCCTGTTCCATGTGGTGGGCAAGGTCTTCGAGCTGACTGGCCTGCTTGACCAGGTGGCGCGAACGGCGCAGCAGGACATTGCCGGCCTCGGTGAGCACCGCCTTGCGGCCGTCGATGCGCAGCAGCGGCACGCCCAGTTGCTCCTGCATGCGGGCCACGGTGTAGCTGACCGATGACTGCGAGCGGTGCAGTGCCTCGGCGGCCTGGGCAAACCCACCGTGATCGACCACTGCCTGCAGGGTTCGCCACTGGTCAAGGGTTACGCGCGGCGCTTTCATCTTTCGCTCCTGTTGTCCTAAGCTGCGCTCTTTCAAGGAGAGCGGCCCATGAAGAAATGTTGTGCGGCAATACTGATGTGCCTGCCCCTCGGGGCCATGGCTTATCCCATCGACGTTGAGAAGGAACTGACCGGGGTAAAGCTCGACTACACCGCCTATGACACGGCCTATGACATTGGCGCCATCACCCTCAACAACTATGGGCAGGTACCGGCCGCGTGCAAGGTGACTTTCCGCAATGGCCCCGAGGCACCACGGGTGCGCCGGGTGAACGTACCGGCCGGTAAAAGCGTCGATGTCACTGCCAAGTTCAACCGGCAGATCATCAAATTACGGATCGCCTTGAACTGCAGTGCAGAATAAACTGATAAATCGATAGATTGAACCCACTTTTTACGCTTTTTTATCGATAGGTCAAGCCGTAATCTCACCTCCATCGAATCGCAACCCTTTTTGCCGATGGAGGCCCCCCCATGTCCCGCGTACTGATCATCGAAAGCAGCGCCCGCCAGCAGGATTCCGTTTCCCGTCAGCTGACCCGTGATTTCATCCAGCAGTGGCAGGCCGCCCACCCGGCCGATCAGATCAGTGTGCGCGACCTGGCCGTGAACCCGGTGCCGCACCTGGACGCCAACCTGCTGGGTGGCTGGATGAAGCCCGAAGAACAGCGCAGTGCTTCCGAACTGGACGCCTTGGCCCGCTCCAACGAACTGACCGATGAGCTGCTCGCCGCCGACGTGCTGGTGATGGCTGCGCCGATGTACAACTTCACCATCCCCAGCACCCTGAAGGCCTGGCTGGACCACGTGCTGCGTGCCGGCATCACCTTCAAGTACACCCCCACCGGCCCGCAGGGCTTGCTGACTGGCAAGCGCGCCATCGTCCTGACTGCCCGTGGCGGCATCCACGCCGGTGCCACCAGCGACCACCAGGAACCGTACCTGCGCCAGGTAATGGCCTTCATCGGCATTCACGATGTCGACTTCATCCATGCCGAAGGCCTGAACATGAGCCCTGACTTCCACGAGAAGGGCGTCAACCAGGCCAAGGCCAAGCTGGCGGCGGTGGCCTGAGGCTTAGCGAATTCCCAACCCTGACACCTGTTGTTGCTCCTTTGGGTGTACCTGCCCGGCCTGCATGGCCGGGCTTTTTTATATTTGTGCGCATGCGGTCTGCTTTTGCTCTGTGTAGGAGCGGCCTTGTGTCGCGAAAGGGCTGCAAAGCAGCCCCGGCAATATGTGCTGCTGTGCTGAGATCCCGGGGGC
This sequence comes from Pseudomonas sp. B8(2017), assembly GCF_002113575.1. Classification (NCBI taxonomy): domain Bacteria; kingdom Pseudomonadati; phylum Pseudomonadota; class Gammaproteobacteria; order Pseudomonadales; family Pseudomonadaceae; genus Pseudomonas; species Pseudomonas sp. B8(2017). The sequence continues at coordinate 83,586 of NZ_NEIO01000003.1, forward strand.
GCTTCGCACCCCTTTCGCGACACAAGGCCGCTCCTACATAGACCGCGTGCGCTGCCGTCCTTACATTCCTCATGGTTGAACTCATTTGCCGCAACCCGCTAAGGTCGCGGCCTTGATCCACGAGAGGCAACCATGGGCTACCTGATAATCGTCGCGCTGATCCAGGCGTTTTCCTTCAGCCTGATCGGCGAGTACCTGGCCGGGCACGTCGACAGCTACTTTGCCGTGCTCGCGCGCGTGGTGCTGGCTGGCTTGGTATTCCTGCCGCTGACCCGCTGGCGCCAGGTCGAGCCGCGCTTCATGCGCTCGATGCTGCTGATTGGCGCGCTGCAGTACGGCATCACCTACGTCTGCCTGTACCTGAGCTTTCGCGTGCTCACCGTGCCGGAGGTGCTGCTGTTCACCATTCTCACGCCGTTGCATGTGACGCTGATCGAAGACGCCATGAACCGGCGCTTCAACCCGTGGGCGCTGCTGGCAGCGCTGGTGGCGGTGGCCGGCGCGGCGGTGATCCGCTTCGACACCATCAGCGGCGAGTTCTTCATCGGCTTCCTGCTGCTGCAACTGGCCAACTTCACCTACGCCGCCGGCCAGGTGCTGTACCGCCACCTGGTTGCACGCCACCCCAGCGACCTGCCGCACTACAAGCGCTTTGGCTACTTCTACCTGGGCGCGTTGATCGTGGTATTGCCGGCCTTCCTGCTGTTTGGCAACGCCCAGCACCTGCCGACCACCGATGTGCAGTGGCTGGTGCTGCTGTTCCTGGGCCTGTGCCCGACGGCGCTGGGCCTGTACTGGTGGAACAAGGGCGCCTGCCTGGTTTCGGGCGGGACGCTGGCGGTGATGAACAACCTGCATGTGCCGGTAGGGTTGCTGCTCAATTTGCTGATCTGGAACCAGGACGAGCCATTGGGCAGGCTGTTCATCGGCGGGGCAGTGATCCTGGCGTCGGTGTGGATGAGCCGCCTGGGTACCCTGACGTTATCAAGCAAGCCATGGCGCAGCCAGCTATGACGCGTTCGTTACTGAACCCAAATCCCGCCGGTACCTACCCGATAATCATGAAAACAAAATCGGGAGACCGGCGTGAAGCTAGAAACGCGAAGTATCGAATTTGTCCCACACGCCGAGCGTTATGGCACGCCTAAACGATTGTTCACCATCTGGTTCAGCTCCAATTTCCAGATAACCGCCCTGATGGTCGGCACCCTGGGTGCTGCGTCGGGGCTAAGTCTGGGCTGGACCTTGCTGGGCCTGTTGGTCGGCAACCTGATCGGCACCGTGTTCATGGCCGCGCATTCTGCCCAGGGGCCCCACCTGGGCGTGCCACAGATGATCCAGAGCCGGGCCCAGTTCGGTGTCCATGGTGCCGCGCTCCCTCTGCTGGTGATGGTCACGGCCGCAGTCCTGTTCCTCGCCGCCAGCGGCGTGCTGATGCGCAATGCCCTGCAGGCGCTGGTGCCCATGAGCGATGACCAGGCCATCGTGGTGGTCGGCTTGCTGACTTTTGTCATCGGCTTTGTCGGCTACGAACTCATCCACCGCCTTGGGGCATGGATGAGCCTGTTGTCCACGCTGGTTTTTGCCGGCGCCCTGGTGCTGATCCTGCTGCACCCCGGCGACATGGCAACCACAACGGCAGTGAGTACCGGCTTCTCGTTCACCGCCTTCAACCTGATCGTGGCCCAGTCGGCCTCCTGGACGCTGGGGTATGGCCCCTATGTAGCCGATTACTCGCGCTACCTCCCGGCCAACGTCAACCCACGCGCCACCTTCTGGGCCACCTATTGCGGTTGTGCGCTGGGCTCCTTCGCCATGATGGCGCTCGGCGCGCTGGTGGCGGTGGAATTGCCCTCCGCACTGGGGCATGACCCGGCCACAGCCATTGCCGCGTTGTTCGGCCCGTGGGCGCCGCTGGCGCTGGCAGTGATTGCACTGGGGGTGATCCAGTACAACGTCCTGTGCCTGTACAGCGCCTACATGTCGTCGGTCACGATCTTTGGTGCCTTCAAGACTATCCGGCGCGTGACCGCGACGGCCAAGGCCTTGGTGATGGCTGGGCTGACCGCAGCGGCAACGGTGATCGCCATCGCCACCCAGTACAATTTCGATACATTCTTTGCCGACATCCTGATCGGCCAGCTGTACCTGTTGATCCCATGGAGCGCGATCAACCTGGTGGATTACTACTGGGTATGCCGAGGCCACTATGATGTGGGGGCGCTGTATGACTCCAAGGGGCGTTATGGCTGCTTCAATCGTCGAAGCCTGGCGGTGTACGCCGTGTCGATCATCGGTACCATCCCGTTCATGAAGCTGTCGTTCTACACGGGCTTCGTGGCCGAGTGGCTGGGGGCAGACATCAGTTGGGCGATGGGGTTGATCCTGGCCGGTGCGCTGTATTGCATGGTCCATGGGCGCGAGAGCAACCGGCTTTCGACAACCATGAATGCGCACCCCTGACTCGGTCCTGACACGGAAAGGGGCCGCTTTGCGGCCCATCGCCGGCAAGCCAGCTCCCACAGGCACCGCGCAAAATTCGAGACGTTTGCAGTACCTGTGGGAGCTGGCTTGCCGGCGATGGGCTGCGAAGCAGCCCCGGCAATATCAAGCCTCGCTCATGTCTTCCAGCCGACGCGGCACAGGCTCTTGCGATACACGCCCGCTCAACCCTACCCGCATGTCGTTGCCACTTGGCTGCTGATACAGGCTCAAGCCAAACTCCGGCAACACCGCCAGCAGGTAGTCGAAGATATCCCCCTGAATCCGCTCGTACTCAGCCCACGCCGTGGTGGTGGTAAAGCAGTAGATTTCCAGCGGTACACCCTCGGCGGTGGTCTGCATTTGCCGCACCATGCAGGTCATGTTCGGGTGCACGTTGGGGTGGTTCTTCAGGTAGGCCAGGGCAAACGCCCGGAAGGTGCCGATGTTGGTCAGCTTGCGGCGGTTGGCCGACAGCTCGGCCACCGGCCCCAGGGCTTCGTTCCAGCTTTGCAGTTCCTGGCGCTTGCCCGCCAGGTAATCGCGCAGAAGGCTGACCTGGCTCAGGCGCTGTTCTTCCTCGCGAGTCAGGAACCGTACGCCGGCTGCATCGATGAACAGGCTACGCTTGATGCGTCGGCCACCAGACTGCTGCATACCGCGGTAGTTGCGGAACGACTCGCTCATCAGGCGCCAGGTGGGGATGGAGACGATGGTCTTGTCGAAGTTCTGCACCTTCACCGTGTGCAGGGTGATGTCCACCACGTCGCCATCGGCGCCCACCTGGGGCATTTCGATCCAGTCGCCCACGTGCAGCATGTCGTTGCTGGTCAGCTGCACACTGGCGACGAACGACAGCAGGGTGTCCTTGTACACCAACAGCAGCACCGCCGACATGGCGCCCAGGCCCGACAGCAGCAACAGCGGCGAGCGGTCGATCAGGGTGGCGACGATGACGATGGAGGCGAAGATCCACAGCATCATCTTGGCCAGTTGCACGTAACCCTTGATAGAGCGGGTGCGGGCGTGTTCGGTGCGGGCATAGATGTCGAGCAGGGCATCCAGCAGGCACGACAGCGCCATGGTCATGAACAGCAGGGTAAAGGCCAGGGCGACATTGCCGAGGAAGTGCTGGGCGGTGTCGGACAGCTCGGGCACCAGTTTCAGGCCGAACTGCAGCACCAGTGACGGCGTGGTCTGTGCCAGGCGGTGGAAAACCTTGTTGTTGCGCAGGTCGTCCAGCCACTTCAGCGCTGGCTGGCGGGCCAGCAGGCGGGCGCCGTGCAGCACCAGGAAGCGTGCCAGGCGGCCGATGACCAGGGAAATGAGCAGCAGCACCGCCAGGCCAATGGCCGCGTGCAGCATCGGATGTTGGTCAAGTGTGCCCCACAGGTCGAGGGAGTCACGCCAGATTCGTTGGATATCCATGGGCTTGCGTACAGTCTTGTTGCCAAACGAAGCGCCATTAGAGCGCGGATGGCGACAAAGTTGCCAAAAGAAATTCGGCTAAGGCGGCAGAAAACGTTACCCTATGCAACTGAATTTTCCGCACTTGCCTGAGGTTACCTCCGTGTTCTCCCAATTCGCCCTGCATGAACGCCTGCTTAAAGCCGTGGCCGAGCTTAACTTTGTCGAGCCAACCCCGGTGCAGGCCGCGGCCATCCCCCTGGCCCTGCAAGGGCGTGACCTGCGCGTGACCGCGCAGACCGGCAGCGGCAAGACCGCGGCCTTCGTGCTGCCGCTGCTCAACCGCCTGGTCGACCTGCGCGAACGCCGCGTCGAGATCCGCGCGCTGATCCTGCTGCCGACCCGTGAACTGGCCCAGCAGACCCTCAAGCAGGTACAGCTGTTCTCGCAGTTCACCTACATCAAGTCGGGCCTGGTGACCGGCGGTGAAGACTTCAAGGAACAGGCCGCCATGCTGCGCAAGGTGCCGGATGTGCTGATCGGCACCCCGGGCCGCCTGCTCGAGCAGCTCAATGCCGGCAACCTCGACCTGTCTCACGTACAGGTGCTGATCCTCGACGAAGCCGACCGCATGCTCGACATGGGCTTCGCCGAAGACATGGAGCGCCTGTGCAAGGAGTGCGAGAACCGCCAGCAGACCCTGCTGTTCTCCGCCACCACCGGTGGTGCAGCCCTGCGCGACATCATCGGCAAGGTGCTGAAAGACCCAGAGCACTTGATGCTCAACAGCGTCTCGCAGCTGGCCGAAGGCACCCGCCAGCAGATCATCACCGCTGACCACGACCAGCACAAAGAGCAGATCGTGCAGTGGCTGCTGGCCAACGAAACCTTCGACAAGGCGATCATCTTCACCAACACCCGCGCCCTGGCCGACCGCATCTACGGCCATCTGGTGGCCAAGGACGTGAAGGCCTTCGTGCTGCACGGCGAGAAGGACCAGAAGGACCGCAAGCTGGCCCTGGACCGCTTCAAGCAGGGCAGCTCCAAGGTGCTGGTGGCTACCGACGTTGCGGCCCGTGGCCTGGACATCGACGGCCTGGACCTGGTGATCAACTTCGACATGCCGCGCAGCGGTGACGAGTACGTGCACCGCGTGGGCCGTACCGGCCGTGCCGGTGGCGAAGGCCTGGCGATCTCGCTGATCACCCACAACGACTGGAACCTGATGTCGAGCATCGAGCGCTACCTCAAGCAGCAGTTCGAGCGCCGGGTGATCAAGGAAGTGAAGGGCACCTACAACGGGCCGAAGAAGGTCAAGGCCTCGGGCAAGGCGGCTGGCAGCAAGAAGAAAAAGGTCGAGAAGAAGACCGGTGACAAGAAGGCGGCCGCCAAGCGCAAGCCAACCGCCAAGCCGAAGGCCAATGCACCGCTGGCCAGCGCCGACGGCCTGGCGCCGCTGAAGAAGCGCAAGCCTGCGGCTGAGTAACCTTCAGTAGCGCTGTTGGTTTCTTCGCGGGCACGCCCGCTCCCACAGGATAATCACAGATATCGAAGGCTGTGTTATCCCTGTGGGAGCGGGCGTGCCCGCGAAGGGGCCAGCACAGGCGACCACTATTCAGCCTTTTTCTCCGCCTCTTTCAACTCCTTGATCCGCTTGTCGATCAGCTGACACTTGTCGGGCAAGTCCTTGCTCGCCGTCCCCAGCTCCATCCCTTGAAGCTCGTCATTGATCTCCTTGGCCTTCTGCGGGTTCTGCTCGGTCAACTGGGTGACCAACCCGGCCAGCTCTTCGCGTTTCTGCATTGCTTCTTCCGGTGTGCAGGCCCAGGTGGGCAGGGCGCAGAACAGGGCGGTGGCGCAGGCAATGGGCAGCAGCAGTTTCATCCTTCCTACCTCCGGCGGTGGTGATGCCCGGTGGAGGCATGTGCCTGGCCGTTAGTTCAGCGCCTTCGACCGGTGGCTATACCCCTGGGTATATTTACCGCGCTCATCCTCGGCTCTAGTTTGAAGCCACAAACATGACAACCGAGGAACACACCCATGGATCGATTGAAAGGCAAGGTGGCACTGATTACCGGCGGCGCAGGCGGTTGTGGCCTGGCCGCGTCGGAGCTGTTCGCCGCCGAGGGCGCCAAGGTGGTGATCCTCGACTTGCCGACCAGCCAGGGCGAAGCCGTGGCGGCGCGCATCAACGCGGACGGCGGCCAGGCGCTGTTCGTCGCCGCCGATGTGTCGCAGGCCGACCAGGTGCACCGCGCCGTAACCCAGGCCCAGGTGCACTTCGGCCCGATCACCGTGCTGATGAACCACGCCGGGATCATCGCCGCCGGCCCGTTCCTCGAAACCAGCGAAGCGGAATGGGACCGGCTGATGAGCGTCAACGTGAAAAGCATGTTCCTGGTCACCAAGGCGGTGTTGCCTAGCATGCTCGCCGCCGGCGGCGGCAGCGTGATCTGCACCTCGTCGATCTCGGCGGTGGTCGGCACGCCAATGGAGGTGCTGTATTGCACCACCAAGGGCGCCTGCCACATGTTCGCCCGCGCCCTGGCCGTGGAATACCGCGACCAGAACATCCGCAGCAACGCCATTTGCCCAGGCTTCATCGGCACCGCCCATGGCCGCCGCGAGCTCGACCTGCTGCGCGGTTTTGGCGTGGACGCTTCCGACGAAGCAATCAAGACCATGCAGGGGCGCCTGTGCGACCCGGCCGAAGTGGCCAACGCCGCGTTGTTCCTGGCCAGTGACGAGTCGAGCTTCGTCAGCGGCTCGCACCTGTTCGTCGACAACGCCTACACCGCCATGTAATGCCCGGCCGGCAGTACCCTGCCGGCACCAACAAGAACAACACGCAGCACCCTTCAATTCTGCCCACAAAGCCAATTCCAACAAGACAGAGGCAGCAGATGGAAAACATAGGCACTTACGTCATCTACGTGATCATGGTGTGCGCCGTGATCGGCGCGATCGCATCGATCGTCAATGCGGAATCCGAGCTGGCCAAGGAGTTCACCGCCGGCCTGCACAGCATTGGCCCGATCTTCATCCCGGTGGCCGGGATCATGGCCGCCATCCCGTTCATTTCCAGTTTCATCAGCCAGTTCATCGGCCCGCTGTTCCTGGCCATGGGCGCCGATGCCGGCATCGCCGGGCCGATCTTCATCGCCTCGGACCTGGGCGGCTACCAGCTGGCCCAGGCGTTGTCGCACAGCCCCGAAGGCTGGATCCTTGGCCTTATCACTGGCTTCCAGTGCGGTTCGACGGTGATCTTCGTCATCCCGGTGGGCCTGGCAATGCTCAACAAGGCCGACCACAAGTACATGGCGCTGGGCATCATGGCCGGGTTGTTGAGCATCCCGATCAGCATCGTGTTGATCGCCATGGGCATGCAGGCCATGGGCCTGGGCGTGCGCCCGGACATCGCCACGGCGGGCGCTGCGACCCAGGCGCTGCACTTCACCCTGCCGACCCTGCTGCGCAACCTGTCGCCGCTGATCCTGTTCTGCGTGGCACTGGCGGCGGCGCTGCGCTACTTCCCCAACTTCATGGTCAGCCTGTTCCTCAAGCTGGGGCAGTTGATGTATGCCGCCGTGACGCTGGTGCTGGTGGCGTCGATCGTCGAGTACTTCACCGGTGCGTTCACTTCGCTGTTCGGTGGCTGGGGCTTTGCCCCGATCATCGCCGACAAGGACGACCAATTCCGGGCGCTGGAGATTGCCGGCTACGTGGGCATCATGCTGTGCGGTGCGTTCCCGATGGTTTACCTGATCAAGCGTTTCCTGTCGCAGCCGATCGAAAAGGTGGCGTCGAAACTCGGCCTGTCGCCGGTGGGCGCGGCCGGTATCCTCGCGGCCTCGGCCAACATCCTGGCGATGTTCCGCCTGGTGGCCGACATGCCGCCGAAAGACAAGGTGCTGGTGATTGCCTTTGCCGTGTGCGCCGCCTTCACCTTTGGTGATCACCTGGCCTACTCGGCCAACTTCCAGCCCACGCTGATCGGGCCGCTGATCATCGGCAAGCTCGCCGGTGGCCTGCTGGGCATGCTGTTGGCCTACTGGCTGGCGGTGCCCAAGGCACTGGAGCTGGGCCGCCAGGAAGAAGAGGCCGGCCTGCTGCCCGCCAGTGCACCGTTGCACTGACAGGGCCAGGCATCGTTCAATGCCGTTCGGGCTTGCACAGCCGGGCGGCATTTGCGCCTTCTCCCACACCGCACGGGCCTCCGCAATGAACAGCGACAACGCCAACCGCCTGGGTGCGGTCATTCGCAGCATCGGCAGCGATGCACTGGGCCCGGCCCTCGACACCGCGCTCAAGGGCGTGGTCGATTTCGACATGAGCTGCGCCTACCTGTTTCGCTTCAACCAACCCGCGCTGCTGATTCATGACGGCTACAACCAGCGAGTCGCCGAACGTACGCTGAAAGCCTACCTGCGCGGCGGCTATCTGCTCGACCCGTTCTACGTCGCCTGTACCAACAACCACCCAGGTGGCCTGTGGCGGATGCGCGAACTGGCCCCGGACAGCTTCTTCGCCTCGGGCTTTTCCATCTCCCACGACATCCACCCCTGCGTCTCGTCGCACCACGGCAGCCTGATCGAAGAGATCGGTTTCATCGTGCCGGTAAGGCCACGGACCGCCCTGGTGTATTCGCTGATGCGTGGCCTGGACAAGGGCGCGTTCGAGGCCGAGGAAGCGCAGCGGCTGGCAGCGTTGACGCCGGTCATCGATGCCATTTTCAGCCAGCACCTGCGCCTGGCACATGCCGATGACCTGGCCGACCCGCAGGAGTCCGACAGCCAGTTGGAAGATGCTTTCGTCGATATCCTCCAGGGCCAGCTGACCGAAACCCAGCGGCATGTGGCCAAGCTGATCCTGCAAGGGCACAGCAGCCAGTCGATCTCCCGCGAGCTGGGCATCTCGGAAGGCACGGTGAAAGTACACCGGCACAACATCTGGCAGCGGCTGGGGATTGCCGGTAATGCGGAGCTGTTTCGATTGTTCATCAACTATCTGGTCAAGCAGTAACCGAGCCGCGCAGGCCGGTTGCCTGGGCGCCAGCGCTAACATCTTTTCTCCCGGCCTGTGCGGGCCCTTGTAGGAGCGGCCTTGTGTCGCGAAAGGGCTGCAAAGCAGCCCCAGCAATTTGTGCATTTACGCTGAAACCCCGGGGCTGCTTCGCAGCCCTTTCGCGACACAAGGCCGCTCCTACACCTGAGCGCGGTAACCGATCAGCTGAGAGCCGGCGTGTTCGTTTATCAGCCAGCTCGCTCATGGCGTGCTGAGATATTTCGGAACGCCGGGCAACCTCGGCAGGTCCCAACCTGTGTACCCCTTCCGTCCACAGCAGGAGCCCGTAGCCATGAGCATCGCCTACGACTGGGACCTGATCGAGCGTTTGCTGCACGAGGTGCAGAACGGCGCCGGTCACAGCTTCACGCCACGCCCCTATGCCGAGCAGCACGCTGCGGCACTGGCTGCCAAGGGGGAGCCGGTGGGCGACCTGGACCACCTGAAAACCCGTGCCTGCGAGTACGAAAGGTTGTTGTTCGAGCGTGGTTTCATCGAAACCCGGCCCGAAGAGGATGGCGGCAATGGCGAGAACTTCGTGCTGACCGAGCGCGGTTCGCGGCTGATGAGCCTGATCGACAGCAGCATTCCCGGCTTCGAGCACCCGCGCCAGGTGCTGGACGAGCAGGAGGATGCGCTGGACGAAACCACCTTCGAGCAGGTGTCGGCGAAGGCACAGATCGCCTGAGGTCGTTTTGAGGCTGGCAAGGGCGGCCATGGAAACCCGATAATCGGTAGTTCCTGAACACTGCCGAGCCCTTGCCCATGCCAATGACCACCGCAGAGGCCCGCCTATGAGCGCGGTCCGCAAGAACCCCGATGCCTTTGCCTTGCAGGTGATGCTGGGGCTGTGCCTGATCTGGGGTTGCCAGCAGGTGTTGATCAAGACTGCCGCCATCGATATCGCGCCGGTGATGCAGGCGGCCCTGCGCAACGGCATCGCCGCCGTGCTGGTGGGCCTGATGCTGTGCTGGCGCGGAGGCTGGGAGCAGGTCGGCAGCACCTGGCGTGCCGGGGTGGTGGCGGGCGGGCTGTTCGGCCTGGAGTTCCTGTTCATTGCCGAGGGGCTGAAGCTGACCTCGGCGGCGCACATGTCGGTGTTCCTCTATACCGCGCCGGTGTTTACCGCGTTGGGCCTGCATTTCAGGTTGCCCAGCGAACGCCTGCGGCTGCTGCAATGGCTGGGGATCCTGCTGGCCTTCGGCGGCATTGCCATGGCGTTTGCCGGCGGCATGTCGTTCGAGCACATGGATGGCCGCACCCTGCTGGGGGATGCCTTTGGCGTGATCGCCGGGCTGGCCTGGGGGGCGACCACGGTGGTGGTGCGTTGCTCGCGGCTGTCGGAAGCACCGGCGACCCTGACCCTGTTCTATCAGCTGGCGGTGGGCTTTGCCGGGTTGCTGCTGATTGCCTTGCTCAGCGGCCAGATCGGCGCGGTGACGCTGACGCCGCTGGCGATGGGCAGCGTGCTGTTCCAGGGGATTGTGGTGTCGTTCATCAGCTACCTGACCTGGTTCTGGTTGCTGCGCAAATACCTGGCGTCGAACCTGGCAGTGTTCTCGTTCATCACCCCGCTGTTCGGGGTGACCTTCGGCGTGTTGTTGCTGGATGAGCCGCTGAGCCTGAACTTTGTGGTTGGCGCGTTGATGGTGCTGCTGGGGGTGGTCCTGGTGAGTGCCGAGCCTTGGGTGAAGCAGCAGTTGCGGCGGATTGTGGGATGATCGATAACCTGTACCGGCCTCTTCGCGGGCTTGCCCGCTCCCACAGGTGCTGCACAGGTCTTGAAGACTGTGCGGCCCCTGTGGGAGCGGGCGAGCCCGCGAAGAGGCCGGCACAGGCAGCCACGATTCAGGATGCCGCCTTGGCCTGACAGGCGTTGCCCTGCTGTGCAGAGCTACCAAACAGCACCAGCCCCCCAGCCACTACCAACCCACCCGCAGCCACCATCAGCGCCGGCTGCAGCCCGCCGCTGTAATGGCTGCTGACCGCCGCCAGCAATGGCCCACTCAACTGCCCGAGGGCAAAGCAGGCTGTCAGCAGCCCGGCATTGCGCTGCGTGGCATGCGGCGCCAGCTCCCGCGAACGTTGCATCACCAGCTGCATGCAGGCCAGGAACGGCCCACCACACAGCACCACGCCCAACGCCAGCCCGACACCCCCGCCCATCAGGCAGGCCAGTACACCCAGCCCCTGCAGCCACAGGGTGGCGGTGAGCCAGGCCGAGGTGCGGCCGCCACGCCGCAGGCTCACCAGCAGCACCCCCAGCGCCGCCGCCAGGCCGAACGCCGGCCAGAACAGGTCGGCCAGCCACTGCCCGTGGAACTGCTGGTTGGCCATCTGCGACAGGAAGGTGGCCGGCAGGATGTAACCCACGCCATACAGCGCATACACCAGCCCCAGGCGGCCGATGCCGACACTGCGCGTGTGGCCCTGGCGTGCAGCCGACGGCACCGGCGCCGCTTGCAGCGCCCTTGGCAGCCAAGGCCGGACCGCCAGCAGCATCACCAGCGCGGCCACGGCATAGATCAGCCACAGTGCTGCCGAGCCCAGCCCCCACAAATGCGCCACCAGCGCCAGCAAACCCGTCAGCGCAATGCCCAGGCCGGGCCCCGCGAACACCAGGGCACCCAGGCGCTGGCGGTTGTTTGCATTGGCCACCTGTTGGCTGAGGCTGGTGATCATCACCAGCACCCAGGCGCTGGCCACGCCGGTGCCGAAGCGCAGCAGCAGGTGGCTCCAGAACCCGTCTGCGGCCCATGAGGCCAGGGTCAACAGCACGCACAACCACAGCCCACCGTGCAGGCGCAGGCGCACCTGGCCCGGCGAGCGGGCGAACATGGCATCGACCGCGCCGATGAAGTAACCCAGGTAGTTGGCCGCTGCCACCAGCCCGGCGACCGTCAGGTCGAACTGGCCTTCGGCGATCAGTTGCGGCAGCTGCGGGGTCAGGGCGAAACGGCCGATGCCCATGGCCATCATCAGCGCCACGGCGCTGGCAAGCAGTTGAATGAGTGGCGACATGACGAGTCTCCTGCACGGATGTAAGCGATGGCTGGCAGGTTAGGGCGGTTTCTTTTTCAATAAAATTGAATAATGATGATCAAGTTGTTCTGTTTTGGAGAATGCCTTGGAATTCAGCCAACTGCGAATCTTCCAGGCCGTGGCCGAGGAAGGTTCGGTCACCCGTGCCGCAGAGCGCCTGCATCGGGTGCCGTCGAACCTGTCGACGCGCTTGCGCCAGCTTGAAGAGCAACTGGGTGTCGAGCTGTTCCTGCGCGAGCGCCAGCGCCTGCAGCTTTCGCCGGCGGGCAAGGTGCTGCTGGATTACGCCAACCGCATGTCAGCCTTGCGCGACGAGGCGCTGGCCGCCGTGCGTGGCGGCCAACCGGCCGGGGACTTCGTGCTGGGGACCATGTACAGCACGGCGGCGACCCATTTGCCGGGGTTGCTGGCGCGTTATCACCAGGCCTACCCGGCGGTTAACCTGCAGGTGCGTGCGGCGCCCAGTGGCGAGCTGCTGGAAGGCCTGCTCAACCACACCTTGGACGCGGCCCTGGTGGACGGGCCACCAAGCCTGGCCGGGCTAGATGGCGTGCCGCTGTGCGATGAGCAACTGGTGCTGATCACCAGCCCCGAGCACCCGGCGGTACACACTGCCAAGGATGTGGCCGGCAAGGCGGTGTTCACCTTCCGCCAGGGCTGCTCGTACCGCATGCGCCTGGAGGCCTGGTATGCCCATGCCCATACGCCAATGGGCCGGGTGATGGAAATCGAGTCGTACCAGAGCATGCTGGCCTGCGTGATCGCCGGCGCGGGTGTGGCGATGATGGCCAGGTCGATGCTCGACAGCCTGCCCGGGCGCGACCGGGTGCGGGTGCACCAGTTGCAGGCGCCGTTCGATCAGGCGGTCACCTGGTTGATGTGGCGCCAGGGGATGCGCGGGGCAAATTTGCAGGCCTGGATCGACCTGCAACAAAGCGAAACGATTAACCAGTCGTCGGAATGCGCCGTTACGGCTTGATCCGTATCAAAATGGCCCGTATCTGTAGGTTTAGAGGCATGCGTAATACAGGACATAGGGCTATGATCTGTATGAAACATCGCAGGATTGAATTGCCGTGAGGCTGACCCGTCAAGGGGGCATTATGAATAAACCACTGTCCAACTGGCTCCACGACCTGGCTGTCGCCTTGGGGCTGATTCCACCACCCTTGCAGCCGGTGCCGATCCCGACTGATGAAGAGCAGCGCAAACGCCAACCGCGTCGTCGCTGATACAGACAAAGGCCGCTGCATCTGGGTGGGTGCAGCGGCCTTTTTGTGTCTGCCAATTGTGTGTTGCCTGTACCGGCCTCTTCGCGGGCTTGCCCGCTCCCACAGGTACCCCATGAATTTCAAGGCTTGTGGTATCCCTGTGGGAGCGGGCGAGCCCGCGAAGAGGCCAGTCCAGGCTGTAGGTCAGGCCAGCTTCACCGCCGCCACCGATTTACGCGACATCAGGCTGACCACCACAAAGCTCACCAGACCAACCGCCAGGCTGTAGTAGATCGGCGTATTGGCCTCCAGCCCATCCTTGAACATGAACAGCAGCGCGGTGGCAAAGCCCAGCGACATGCTGGCGATAGCCCCGGCGGTGGTAGCGCGCTTCCAGAAGATCGCGCCGATCAGCGGGATCAGCATGCCGCCGACCAGCAGGTTGTAGGCCAGGGTCAGGGCATTGATCACATCGTTCACCACCAGGGCGATGCCCAGCACCACCAGGCCGGTGAGCAGGGTGAACAGGCGGCTGACGCCCAGGCTCGACGCCTTGCCGCCACGCAGCTTGGGCAGCAGGTCTTCGGTCAGGGTGGTCGACGCAGCCAGCAGGCCGGCGCTGGCGGTGGACATCATGGCGGCCAGCGCCGCTGCCATCAGCAGGCCACGGATGCCATCGGGCAGGGTGGTCTTGATCATCTCGGCAAAGGCATTGTTCGGGTTGGCCAGGTCGGGCATCAGCACATGCGCGGCCATGCCGATCGCGGCGCAGGCCAGGCCGTACAGTACGCAGTACACACCGGCGGTGGTGCCGGCGCGCTGGCAGACCTTCTCGTCACGGGCAGTGAACACCCGCTGCCAGATGTCCTGGCCGATGAGGATGCCGAAGAAGTAGATCAGGAAGTAGGTGATGATGGTGTCCCAGCCAATGGTGGTCAGCTGGAAGCTGGCCGCCGGCAGCTTGGCCACCAGGGTGTCCCAGCCACCGGCCTTGTACAGGCACACTGGCAGCAGGATGAACATCAGGCCGACGGTCTTGATCACGAACTGGACGATGTCGGTCAGGGTGAGCGACCACATGCCGCCAATGGTCGAGTACAGCACCACCACACCACCGCCCAGCAGCAGCGAGGCCCAGAACGGCAGGTCGAGCAGCACCTGCAATACGGTGGCCATGGCCAGGGTCGAGGTGACGCCGATCATCAGTGCGTAGGCCAGCATGATCACGGCGCTGGCCTGGCGTGCGGCCGGGTTGTAGCGCTGCTCCAGCACCTGGGTCACGGTGAAGATGCGCAGGCGCAGCAAGGGTTTGGCGAGGAACAGGTTGAGGGCGATGATGCCCAGGCCCAGGGCTGCGCACAGCCAGAAGCCGGAGATGCCGTGGACGTAGCCCAGGCGCACGGTGCCGACGGTGGAAGCGCCACCGAGCACGGTGGTGGCCATGGTACCCATGTACAGGACCGGGCCGAGGTTGCGCCCGGCCACCAGGTAGTCCTCGTGGGTTTTCGCGCGCCGCATGCCATACCAGCCAAGCCCGAGCATGCCGGCGGTATAGATCATTACAACAATGATGTCCAAGGCCATTGGGGGTCTCCCGATTATCTTTATTATGGCGAGATCGACCACGCGGGCGGGTTCACGGCGCCCGGCGGTCTTGTCGTGTTGTTGGCGGGCCTCAATGGCCCTCCCATATGGCTCCTGCCGGGGTACTTTCTAGAGGCTTGCACTGGTCCCCTGTGGGAGCGGGCGTGCCCGCGAACAAGGGCACAGCCCTTGCCATGCACAGGGGTTGTCAGTGCTGGCCCCTTCGCGGGCTTGCCCGCTCCCACAGGGAACGGTGTTGCTCTCGTTTAGCGGCGCACTACGCCTGGAAGCACGCAGAGCATCTCGAACAGCAGGTTGGCACCGAGCAGCGAGGTGTTGCCGGTGGTGTCGTAAGGCGGGGAGACTTCGACGAGGTCACAGCCGATCAGGTCCAGGCCGTGGCAGCCGCGAATGATCTCCATCGCCTGGATGGTGGTCAAGCCGCCGATTTCCGGGGTGCCGGTACCAGGCGCCCAGGCCGGGTCGATGCCATCGATGTCGAACGACAGGTACACCGGGCCACCGCCGACCTTTTCGCGCACTTCGGCCATCAGCGGTTCCAGCGACTTGTGCCAGCACTCTTCGGCCTGGACCACACGGAAGCCCTGGCGGCGGCTCCAGTTGAAGTCATCGGCGGTGTAGCCCTGGGCGCGCAGGCCGATCTGCACCACGCGCTCGCAATCGAGCAGGCCTTCTTCCACGGCGCGGCGGAAGGTGGTGCCGTGGGCGATCTTCTCGCCGAACATGTGGTCGTTGACGTCGGCATGGGCATCGATGTGCACCAGGCCGATCTTGCCGTGCTTCTTGTGCAGCGCGCGCAGGATCGGCAGGGTGATGGTGTGGTCGCCACCCAGGGTCAGCGGGATGATGTTGTGCTCGAGGACCTCGTCATACGCTTCTTCGATAATGCGCACGGCGTCCAGCAGGTTGAAGGTGTTGATCGCCACGTCACCGATGTCGGCCACCGACAGCGAGTCGAACGGTGCAGCCCCGGTGGCCATGTTGTACGGGCGGATCATCACCGATTCGGCGCGGATCTGCCGCGGGCCGAAGCGGGTGCCGGAGCGCAGCGAGGTACCGATGTCCAGTGGCACGCCGATGAAGGCGGCGTCCAGGCCTTGGGCACTTTGCAGGTGGGGGAGACGGAGCATGGTGGCGATGCCGCCGAAACGCGGCATTTCGTTGCCGCCCAGTGGTTGGTGGAGGATCTTGTCCACGGTGGGCCTCATCAGTCGGTCGATTGTTCTGTTTGTTCGAACCTGTGCCGCCGCGCGCCTTCCAGGTGTGGTCTTGCCGGCGGGCAGGGACATTTCGGCCAAGTCTGCTGAAGGTAGTGCCGGGGAAAAATCGCTACCGGCAAATACTTAGTTCAGGAATTTCTGAACTAAAGGCCGGCAGAGCGGTTAGACTGCGCGCAAACACCCTTGCGGAACCGTTGCACCATGGCCTCAACCTTGCCCGACCTGAAACTGCTGCGCATCTTCGTCAGCGTGGTGCGCCACCAGGGCTTTGCCAATGCCCAGCGCGAGCTGAACCTGTCGACTTCGGCCATCAGCACCTACATGAGCCAGCTGGAAGGTGCCCTGGGGATCGTACTGTGCCACCGCGGCCGTGGCGGCTTCAGCCTCACCAGCAAGGGCGAGCTGTTCCACCAGGAAACCCTGCGCCTGCTGGCCGAGCTGGACGGTTTCGAACAGTACGCCGCCGCCCTCAAGGGCGAGTTGCGCGGCACCCTCAACCTGGGGGTGATCGACTCCACGGTCGGTGACCAGGCCTTGCCGCTGGCCGAAGCCATCGGCGCCTACAGCCAGGAACACCCGGCGGTGCACCTGCACCTGTCGGTGTCCAGCCCTTACGAGCTGCAACTGGGCGTGCAGGACAACCGCCTGGACCTGGCGATCGGGGCGTTTTCCTCGCGCATGAGCGGGCTGCTCTACCAGCCGCTGTACCGTGAGCAGCACTGGCTGTACTGCAGCAGCCGCCACCCGTTGTATGCCGAACGGCGCATCCCCGAGCAGGTGGTGACCCAGCAGCGCATGGTCGGGCGTGGCTACTGGAGCCAGGCCGAACTGGCCCGGCATGGCTTCAAGCACAGCGCGGCGACGGTGGAGAGCATGGAGGCGCAGTTGATCCTGATTCTCTCCGGGGCCTACATCGGCTACCTGCCCGAGCACTATGCCCAGGCCTGGGTCGACAAGGGCGACTTGCGCGTGCTGTCGCCGTCCACCTTTGGCTACCAGGCACCGTTCTCGCTGATCATTCGCCGCGGGCGCAGCCGCGAACCGTTGATCCAGACTTTCCGCGACCTGCTGAAAAGCCAGCTCAACGTGGGTTGAAGTCCGGCACATGCTGTATTTCGTCGGCCCCCGTTAAATTGTTGGTGCCGCTGACCGACAACATAATGGCGCCCTGCTATATATCAAATCAGTGTGTGCTGCTGACTTCCTCCCTTTAATCCTGCAAGGATTGCCCAAGATGCGCATGAATTTGCCCGTCACTGAGCACGAAAGAACCTTTCCCAACGATCAGCGCCTGATTTCCACCACCGATCTCAACAGCCGCATCACCTACTGCAACGACGCTTTCGTGGCGATCAGCGGGTTCACCTACGACGAGCTGGTCGGCCAACCCCACAACCTGGTGCGCCATCCGGACATGCCTCCGGCCGTGTTCGGCCACATGTGGGAAACCATCAAACAAGGCAAACCGTGGATGGGCGTAGTCAAGAACCGGGCGAAGAACGGTGATTACTACTGGGTCAGCGCCTATGTCACGGCCGTCTACGAGCAGGGCCGCATCAGTGGCTACGAGTCGGTGCGCTCGGTGCCCACCCGTGAGCAGATCCGCCGCGCCGAGGCGTTGTACGCGCGCTTGCGGGCTGGCAGCGCGCCGGTGCCGTGGGCGGCCCGTCTGGGGCATGGCTTGGGTCACGGTTGGCCATTGATCGGTGCGGGCCTGCTGTCGGCGGCGGGCTACCTGTGGCTACCGCCCTACGCGGCGCTCGGGGTGCTGATGGCCAGCCTGCTGCTGGCCTGGTATCTGGTCGAGCACCGGCAGAACCAGGCCATCCGCCGCACGCTGGCCGAGCACCCCAAGGCCTTCACCAGCCCGCTGGTGGCACTGACCTACAGCGATAACCCAGGCCTGCAGGGCCAGCTGGATCTTGCCATCATCAGCGAGGAAGCACGCCTGCAAACGGCCTTGACCCGCCTGGTGGATGCCGGGGTCGGGGTGAAGTCGCGGGCGGCGCAGTCCTCCGACTTGTCCGATGCCCAGGCACAGATGCTCGACCGCCAGCGCAGCGAGACCGACCAGTCCGCCGCCGCCATCGCGCAGATGGCGGCGACCATTCAGCAGGTTACCCATAACGTGCAGAGCACGGCGCACGCAGCGGGCGATGCCGACCAGCTGGCGCAGCAGGGCAGCGAGCTGGCGATGCAGAGCCTGCAAGCCATGGGCAGCATGAGCAATGCGGTCAACGACATCGGCCAGGCCGTCAATGCCCTGGCCGAGCAGACCCAGTCGATCGGCAGCGTGGTCGATGTGATTACCTCGATCGCCGAGCAGACCAACCTGCTGGCGCTCAACGCGGCGATCGAGGCGGCGCGTGCCGGCGAACAGGGGCGCGGGTTTGCCGTGGTGGCGGATGAAGTGCGATCGCTGGCCCAGCGCACCCGTGCCTCGACCGAGGAGATCCACCAGATCATCGCCTCGTTGCGCGCCGGGGCAGAGCGCGCGGTGAGCACCGCCAGCCGCGGCGAGCAGATATCTCGGGACAGCGTGCACAGTGTCGAGGCGGTGCAGGCAGCGTTGAGCGGGATTGCCCAGGCGGTCAGCCGCATCACCGGCATGAGCCAGCAGATGGCGACGGCGTCGGAGCAGCAGAGCCATGTGGCCGAGGACATCAACCAGCAGATCGTGCGCATAGCCCACCTGTGCGACCAGAGTGCCGGGCAGGCCAGGCAGGGCGCGGAAATCAGCCAGGACCTGGAGCGCATGGCGGAGTACCTGCATAGCCTGGCGGAGCGGTTCAATCGTTGAGATTGCCGGGGCCGCCTTGCGGCCCATTCGCCGGCAAGCCAGCTCCCACAGGTATTGCACAAGGCCCAGGTCTGTGGTGATCCTGTGGGAGCTGGCTTGCCGGCGAATGGCCCGCAAAGCGGGCCCCGGTTCTGTGGCAAACTGTTCCCGCCAAGGAGAACCCCATGCCCAGACCCCGCTGCGAGCGCTGCCAGCGCCCGCTCGACCATTGCCTCTGCCCACTGATCCCCGCACTCGACAGCCGCACCCGCGTCATCCTGCTGCAGCACCCCAGTGAAACCGCCCATGCCTTGAATACCGCCCGCCTGGCCGCCCTTGGCCTGAACAATGCCGAGTTGCGGGTAGGCGAGGTATTCGATGACCTGAATGAATTGCTGGCGACCCCCGGTTACCGGCCAGCCCTGCTGTTCCCGGGTGACGACGCCCGGGAATTGGTGGCCTATGGCGAGACAGACGACCAACCCTTGCTGTTGATCGTACCCGATGGCACCTGGCGCAAGGCGCGCAAGCTGTTGTACCTGAACCCATTGCTGGAGGCGTTGCCGCGGGTGACGCTGGGGGCTGTCGCGCCTTCACGCTACCGCTTGCGCAAGGCGCCGGAGGCGGGGGCGTTATCGACTATCGAGGCGGTGGTGGGAGCGCTGAACGCGTTGGAGCAGCCTGCCTGTTTCGATGCGCTGCTGGCACCGTTCGAGGCGTTGATCGAGGGGCAGATCAGGGCCATGGGTTTGGAGAC
Organism: Pseudomonas sp. B8(2017); assembly: GCF_002113575.1. Taxonomy (NCBI): domain Bacteria; kingdom Pseudomonadati; phylum Pseudomonadota; class Gammaproteobacteria; order Pseudomonadales; family Pseudomonadaceae; genus Pseudomonas; species Pseudomonas sp. B8(2017). Next base: position 103,152 of record NZ_NEIO01000003.1, read on the forward strand.
GTTCCAGCGTAACCATGGTGCGGGGTGAGGTGGCAGTGAGGGCCCTATCGCCGGCAAGCCAGCTCCCACAGGCGCAGCGGCAGGGCTCAAGTTTGGGTTTCTACAGCTGGAACACAAAGGGTGAAGCTTGTGCTGTACCTGTGGGAGCTGGCTTGCCGGCGATGGGCCGCAAAGCGGCCCCGGCTCTCTCGAACCCGATCAACGCATATCAGGCAAACGTGCCTCGGTGCGTACTTCGGTGGTAGCCAGCGCTTCCGGCGGCAGCGAAATACGCTGCTTGGTCAACAGCTCGCCCATGGTCGCCAGCACGCGGTAGCGCGAGAACTCCTCGGTATAACGCACCTCGGTGTAGCGGCGGTCGGCGTTGTACAGCTCGTTTTCACTGTCGAGCACGTCGAGCAGGGTACGTTGGCCCAGGCCGAACTGGTCCTGGTAGGCAGCACGCACGCGCTTGGTGGTCTCGGCGTATTCACGCGCAGTCGGCAGCTGCTTGCTGGCGTTGTTCATGGCGTTCCACGCCAGGCTCAGGTTTTCGGTCAGCTCACGCAGGGCGTTGTTGCGGATGTCCAGGGCCTGGTTGATCTTGTGCGCGTCGGACTGCAGGCGAGCCTTGTCGCTGCCACCGCGGAACAGGTTGTAGTTCATCTCCACGCCAGCTTGCCAGTCGTTGTTGTTATGGCCTTTCTCGCCGCCGGTGTTGTTGTTGGCACCGGTGGCCAGAATGGCGTCGAAGCGTGGGTAGAAGGTCGACTTGGCCACTTCGTATTGCTGCTCGGCAGCATTCACGTCAGCCTGGGCAGACTTGATGTACGGGTTGTTCTGGCGCATGCCGTCGCGGGCTTCGTCGAGGGTGCCAGGCACCTCGCCCTTGATGGTCTGCGGGCTTTCCAGCTCGTCCGGCATGCGGCCGACGACGCTGAAGAAGTTGGCCTCGGCATCGGCCAGGTCGACTTCGGCGGTATCCAGGTTGTTTTCCGCCAGGGCGCGACGTGCGCGGGACTGGTCAAGGTCGGCGGTGCTGCCGACGCCGCGCTCGTTGCGCAGGCCGATCTGGTCGTTGACTCGCAGGTGGGCTTGCAGGTTGTTCCTGGCCAGGGTCACCAGTTCACGGCGCTTGAGCACTTCCAGGTACACCTCGACTGCACGCAGGGCGACATCCTGCGCAACGGCCTGGGTGTAGTAGGCGCGGGAGGTGGAGACTGCCTCGGTGCGGCCCACTTCATTCGAGGTGTTGAAGCCGTCGAAGATCATCTGCCGCAGGCGCAGTTCGGACTGGGTGTAGTTGAGGGTTTCCTTGTTGTGGTTGCCCTCGGCACGCGTCGTGGTGTTGTCCGAACGCTGGCGGCCATAGCCGGCGACCAGATCCACGGAAGGGTAGTAGCCACCACGCGCGAACTTCACATCTTCATCGGCCGACAGCTTGCTGTTGCGGTTGGAGCTGACCTGCGGGTGGTAGTCCACGGCGCTCTGGACAGCCTCGGTGATCGACATCGCCTGTACGTTGGCACTCGCCAGGGCCAACAGTAATGCACTGGTGATGGGGTTCAAAACGCGCATGGTACATCTCCCTGATCCTGGAATTTATCCTGCTGCTCGCCAAAAAAATGACGATAAAGTTATTGTATATAGTGTTGCAGGTTTTTAATAACACAGCTAAGTACATTCAACGCGATAGATAAGAAGATTTCTTCATATCAAATTGCCATATAATATATAAATTGTCTAATAGGCCCGCAGGAGGACCCAGGGGAATGGCAGCGGAAAGTCCATGAAAGCCAATTAATACGGGGGTTTAGCAGAGTTCCAGAATCATTTCGGATAAGGAGAATAGTCGTTAGGCGAAATTGATATTTGGCGACAGAATATTGTCACTTTGGCTTGTGCAAAGTTTTCTGGCTGAGGATGTACAGGCTTACCAGTACGGCGCTGGTCAACATGAAGGCGCGCGCCCAGAACAGAGGCACCAGATAGCACGACAGGCCGATGCTGGCCCACATCAGGCCGATGGCGTAGACCTTGCCCTTGAGGGGGATGCCCTCACCACTGAGGTAGTCACGGATCCATGGCCCGAGCTTGGGGTGATGGACCAGCCAGTGGTGAAAGCGCGGCGAGCTGCGGGCAAAGCAGGCGGCCGCCAATAGCAGGAACGGGGTGGTGGGCAATACCGGCAGGAATATCCCCAACACCCCCAACGCGACGCTGAGCCAGCCGGTGGCCAGCAGCAGGTAGCGCACAGGCGACTTAGTGGTGGCGTGGCTTGAGCAGCGCCGGTTTTTCGTCTGGGGCATGCAGCAGCAGGAACAGCGCCGTCAGCGCTTCGGGGATCTGTACGATCATGTCGTCCTGCAGGTTGGCGTTGCTGGCGATGTCGGCGAACTCCGGCTGCTCGTCGAACAGGCCCGAGCCGACCATGATCGGCAGCAGCATCTCGCTGACTTCTTCCTCGGCGTTCTCGAACCAGGCCTCTTCACGCAGGAATACGCCTTCCATGAAGCCGATGCACCAGCCGCGCAGGTCGGAATCGTCCGGCTCGTCGGTCAGGTCGAGGTCGCATGGCAGCTCGAACTCGTCGTCGCTGGCCAGCTGGCGGGCGATGTGCGCTTTCAGCGCCACCAGGGTGGCCTCGATCTCGGTGCGCTGAGCATCGCTGGCGTAGTGCGGCTCTTCAGCGAACAGGGCGTCGATCCACTCGCGCTCGGGCACTTCCTCGGCATTGATCGAAAGGGCGGTGAGGTAGCCGTGGGCGGCGACATAGTCCAGCGCTTCCTCATGCAGCTCGTCGGCGTCGAGGAAGGCTTGCAGGCGGGTCAGTTGCTCGGCGAAGGACATTACAGGGCTACCTTGGGGAATAAACGATAACGAATTCTAGCACCTTGCGACGGCGGCGGGGTAAAGGGAACGTCTATCGCCGTGGTGTCCTGCGCGGGGCGGTGCTGCGGTATACTCCGCGATTTTTCATCCAGGGGCAGGGTTTGCCGGCTACCTGGCAAAAACCGCTTACGCATTTGGCGTGTGCGGGGCGGGTTTTTCGTCCAGCCTGTATCCGGGATGGTACGGCGATTTGTGGAGTTGCACATGCTCGAACAGGCTCAGCGCGTTCTCAAGGACGTCTTCGGCTACGACAGTTTCCGCGGGCGCCAGGCAGCGATCATCGACTGCGTGGCCAATGGTGGCGATGCCCTGGTGCTGATGCCCACCGGCGGCGGCAAGTCGTTGTGTTTCCAGGTGCCGGGGCTGCTGCGCCCGGGCCTGACGGTGGTGGTTTCGCCACTGATCGCACTGATGGACGACCAGGTCGCCACGCTAGACGAACTGGGTGTGCCGGCCGCTGCGCTGAACTCCACGCTGACCCCGGAGCAGCAGCGTGACCTGGCCGGGCGCCTGCGCCGTGGCGAAGTGAAGATGCTGTACCTGGCGCCGGAGCGCCTGGTGCAGCCGCGCATGCTCGACTTCCTGCGCGACCTGGATATCTCGTTGTTCGCCATCGACGAGGCCCACTGCGTGTCGCAATGGGGCCACGATTTCCGCCCCGAATACCTGCAACTGGGCCAGCTGGCCGAACTGTTCCCGCATGTGCCGCGCATCGCGCTGACCGCCACCGCCGACATGCGCACCCGCGAGGAGATTGTCCAGCGCCTGCACCTGCAAGGCGCCGAGCGCTTCCTGTCGAGTTTCGACCGGCCCAACATCTTCTACCGCATCGTGCCCAAGGAGGCGCCGCGCAAGCAGCTGATGGCGTTCCTCGGCGAGCGCCGCGGCAACGCCGGTATCGTCTATTGCCTGTCGCGCAAGAAAGTCGACGAAACCGCCGCATTCCTCTGTGACCAGGGCTTCCCCGCGCTGCCGTATCACGCCGGCCTGGCTGCCGAGACGCGTGCAGCCAACCAGCACCGCTTCCTCAACGAGGAAGGGCTGATCATGGTCGCCACCATCGCCTTCGGCATGGGTATCGACAAGCCCAACGTGCGCTTTGTCGCCCACCTTGACCTGCCCAAGTCGCTCGAGGCGTATTACCAGGAGACCGGCCGTGCCGGCCGTGACGGGCTGCCGTCCGATGCCTGGATGGCCTACGGGCTGCAGGACATGGTGATGCTCAAGCAGATGCTGCAGAACTCCGAAGGTGACGAGCGCCACAAGCGCATCGAGCAGCACAAGCTCGACGCCATGCTGGCCCTGTGCGAAGAAACCCGCTGCCGCCGCCAGTCGCTGCTGGCCTATTTCGACGAAACCCTCGAGCAACCGTGCGGGCACTGTGACAACTGTGTCGACCAGGTGCAGACCTGGGACGCCACCGAGCCGGCCCGCCAGGCGCTGTCGGCGGTGTTCCGCACCGGCCAGCGCTATGGCGTCGGTCACCTGGTCGACGTGCTGCTGGGCAAGGACACCGAGAAGGTGCGCAATTTCGGCCACGAGAAGCTCTCGGTGTTTGGCGTCGGCAAGGGGCTGGCCGAAGTCGAGTGGCGTTCGCTGTTCCGTCAGCTGGTGGCGCGCGGCCTGGTCGACATCGACCTGGAAGGCTACGGCGGCCTGCGCCTGTCCGACAGCTGCCGGCCGCTGCTGCGTGGCGAAGTGACCTTGCAGCTGCGCCGTGACCTCAAGCCGCAGACCACCGCCAGGACTTCGTCGTCCAGTGGCGGCAGCCCGGCCAGCCAGCTGGTGCGTGCCGAAGAGCGCGAACTGTGGGAAGCGCTGCGTACCCTGCGGCGCAAGCTGGCCGAGGAGCACAGCGTGCCGCCCTACGTCATCTTCCCCGACTCGACGCTGCTGGAGATGCTGCGCAGCCAGCCGGCCAGCCTCAGCGACATGGCCCAGGTCAGCGGCGTGGGTGCGCGCAAGCTGGAGCGTTATGGCCAGGCCTTCCTCGAGGTGCTGAACAACAGCGGCGGCACCGACGAAGCGCCGAAAGTGGTACTCGACCTGCGCCACGAACTGGTCAGCCTGGCCCGTGCCGGCATGACCCCGGCGCAGATCGCCGGGCAGCTCAACTGCAGCGAGAAGAACGTCTACAGCCTGCTGGCCGAGGCGCTGGGCCGCCAGGAACTGAGCCTGGAACAGGCCCTGGACCTGCCGGAAGACCTGTTGATGGAAGTGCAGGATGCCTTCCTCGATGGCGAGGGCGAGCTGCCACCGGTATCGGCGATTGCGCCGCTGTTCGGGGCGCGGGTGCCGGAGGGCGTGCTGTACTGCGTGCGGGCTGCGCTGGCGGCCGAGTTCGAGCTGTAAGTGACGACAGGATCGAAGGCAGAACTGCCATCTGCTGACCTTTGTCATGTTTTTTGACGATTATCGAACATTCCAGGGTGCCCGAGCCTTGCCTCGTGGGGCGGGCCATGGTTAGCTGCCTAATAATTAGATCTGTTCAATGAGTTGCTTATGCCCCTGACCGACAACCAACACCGCTTCGGCATGCAGCTGGCCCAGATGTCCCGGGGTTGGCGTGCCGAGCTGGACCGCCGCCTGGCCGGGCTCAACCTGTCCCAGGCGCGCTGGCTGGTGTTGCTGCATCTGGCCCGTTTCGAAGAGGCCCCGACCCAGCGTGAGCTGGCCCAGAGCGTGGGCGTCGAAGGCCCGACCCTGGCGCGCCTGCTCGACAGCCTGGAGGCGCAGGGGCTGGTACGCCGGCAGGCGGTGCTGGAAGACCGGCGGGCCAAGAAGATTGTGCTGTGCCCGCCGGCCAAACCGCTGATCGACCAGATCGAGACCATTGCCAATCAACTGCGGGTTGAGCTGTTCACCGGGGTGGACGAGGCGGAGCTGCAGGTGTGCATGCGGGTGCATGCCAAGATTCTGGCCAACCTGGAGAAATCCTGAGGGGCCTGGGGCCGCTTTGCGGCCTGTGGGAGCGGGTTTACCCGCGAAGAATGCAACGCGGTGTATGGCACCGGCTTCGCCGGTGTTCGCGGCTAAAGCCGCTCCCACAATGTGTCCGGCACCTAGAAGGTATGCCCAAGGTTCAGGTACACCGCCTGCTCATGCGCACTGTTGGCCCCGTAGCTCAGGTTCAACGGCCCCAACGGCGTCTCCAGCCCCAGGAAGATGCTCGCCGCATTGATGTAGCCACTGTCGAACTCGTTGTCGTTGTTCCACGCCCGCCCTCGCTCCAGCGACCCGCCGATGTACAGCGGGAAGTCCAGCGGAACGTAGGCCCGTGGTGTCAGGCGGCGGTAGTAGACCATGCGCATCAGGCTCACGTTCTGCCCCGACACCGAGTCCTGGCGGAAGCCTGACAGCTCCCGCGCGCCACCCAGCACGAAGCTCGACGTCACCACTTCGGTATCATCCAGCGTGCGCCCGTAGCGCCCGCCCAGCACGAAGGTGTTCGGCCCGCTGCTGAGGGCCTTGTCCAGGTTGAACATCCACTGCCGGTAATCCTGGTCGGAATCCAGCGACTGGTCATACTTGCGCAAGGTCAGGCCGATATCCTCGCCGCTGTGCGGGAAGTACACGTTGTCGAGGGTGTCGAACGAGTACTTCAGCTCGTAGAAACCTTCGTTGAAACTGACCTTGGGCAGGTCCTGGTCGCCGATGCGTACCTCGGCCTCGCCCCAGGCCTTGCCCACGCCCAGGCGCACTTCACCGTTGGTACCGATCTGCCGCCCCACGTTAAGGCCAAAGCCGTAACGCTCCAGGCGGTACTCGGCCACCGGGTCGTTGTCCAGGGTGGCTTCGATGTTCTGCGAGCTGAAGTCCAGGTACGGCGCGATGAAGTAGCGCGAGCCCACGTCCAGGGGCTGGTAGAACTCGCTGTACAACTCCTGCTGGTCGCCGATCTGGCCACGGGTCAGCCATTCGGCACCGAGGCTGTTGATACCGTTGACCCGGTAGCTGGCGCCCAGGTTGAAGGCGCTGTCGCCGCGCAGGTCGTCCGACAGGTTCAGGCCCAGGCGCAGGTAGTCTGTGCCACCGCGTCGGCCGCGGGCGTTGATCACCAGGGTGTTGTCGTCGCCCTTGTGCACCACGCGGTACTGCACCCGGTCGAAGTAGTCCAGGCCGTACAGCGTGCCCATGTCGGTCTGCAGGCGGCCTAGCTCCAGCGGCGCATCGATCGGTTGGCGGATGTACGAGCGGATGACCTCGTCGCTGACCTTGGAGTCGTTTTCGATCCTGATCGCGGTGATCGTCGGCGTGCGTTGGCGCGGCGAGCGGGCCACGGCCAGGCTGCTGTCACCTTCGGGCTGGCGCAGGGCGGCAAGGCGAGGGTCGAGCAGGCGGGTGGCGCGGTAGCCGGCTTCGATCATTTCCCGGGCGCGGCCAAAATCGGTGACGCCAAAGGCGGTCAGCGGTGGCTGGATGAGGATGTCGTCGCGGTGCAGGCTGGCCAGTTGTTCTTCCGAGTTGCGCCGGGTCATCAGGGTGATCGACTGGTTGAGCACATCGACCACCGTGGCCAGCTGCTTGCGGTCACGCAGCGGGGTGCCGATGTCGACCACGATGGCCAGGTCCACACCCATTTCGCGGGCGACGTCCACCGGGATGTTGTCGACCATGCCGCCGTCCACCAGCAGCCGGCCGTCCAGTTCGACCGGGGCGAACACCGCCGGGATCGACATGCTGGCGCGGATCACCTGGGGCAGGTGGCCACGGCGGAACACCACCTTTTCGCCACTGGCGATGTCGGTGGCCACTGCGCGGAAGGGAATGGGCAGCTTGTCGAAGTCACGGGTGTCGGCGGTGTGCGCCAGCTTGCTTTCCAGCAGCAGCGCCAGGTTCTGGCCCTGGATCACCCCCAGCGGCAGGCCCAGGCTGCCGTCGTCGCGAAAGCTGAGCTTCTGCTTGACCAGGAAGTCGCGGTCATCCTGCTTGCGCCGGAACGGCACATCCTTGCGCGGCGGGGCATCGGACAGCGCCTGTTGCCAGTCGAGGGTGGTGGCAAGCTTTTCCAGCTCTTCGACACTGTAGCCCGAGGCATACAGGCCGCCGACCACCGCGCCCATGCTGGTGCCGGCGATGGCGTCGATGCGCACGCCCTGTTCCTCCAGGGCCTTGAGCACACCGATGTGGGCCAGGCCACGGGCCGCGCCCCCCGACAGCACCAGGCCAACCTTGGGCCTGGCCGGTTCGGCGGCGAATACCGTGAGGGAGGTGAGGGTGAGCAGGAAACAGAACAGCAAACGGCGCATCGTGAGTCTCAAACCGTGGGCTAAAGACCGCTAGTATAAGCGGCCCCTTACCTGGAGATGCCTCACCATGGCCGACAGCAAACCGGAAATCGTCATCACGTATTGCACGCAGTGCCAATGGCTGCTGCGTGCCGCCTGGCTGGCCCAGGAACTGCTCAGCACCTTCACCGACGACCTTGGCCGGGTGGCCCTGGAGCCTGGCACCGGCGGTATCTTCCGCATTACCTGCAATGGCGTGCAGATCTGGGAGCGCAAGGCCGACGGTGGTTTCCCCGAGGCCAAGGTGCTGAAGCAGCGGGTGCGCGACCAGATCGACCCGCAGCGCGACCTGGGCCACAACGACCGCTGAATCAGGCGCCCTCGGCCAGCGGCCGCTGCCTGGGCGGTTGCTCGGCGGCCAGGCGGCTGGACAGCACGATGGCGAAGATGATCAGCGCGCCGCCCAGCAGCATGCGCAGGGTCGGGGTTTCGGCGAACACCACCCAGGCCACGGCAATGCCGTAGACCGGTTCCATGCCGAACACCACGGCGGCGGTGCGCGCCTTGATCACCGACAGGCTGGCGACGAACAGGCTGTGCGCCACGCCGGTGCAGAAGATGCCGAGCAGGGCGATCCACAGCCAGTCCATGGTGGCTACGCCGGCCAGGTCCGGTGCCGCGAACGGCAGCAGGCACAAGCCCACCACCAGGTTCTGCCACAGCGCCGCCTGCACTGCAGGCAGGCGGCCGGAGCCGGCGCGGTTGGTGAGTGACAGCAGGGAGAACAGCAGCCCCGACAGCAATGACCAGAGCAGGCCGCCGGTGGCTTCACTGGCCAGGTCGAATGCCGGTGTGACCAGTACCAGGCCGATGCTGACCAACAACACCAGCAAAGCCTCGTTGCGGCGGATGCGTTCGCGGAACAGCAGGCCTTCGAGGATCACGGTAAAGGCCGGGAAGCTGGCGAAGCCGAGGGTGGCGATGGCCACGCCGGCGACCTTTACCGCGATGAAGAAACTGACCCAGTGCCCGGCCAGCAGCACGCCGCCGAGCAGCAGGCGGCGGGCGTCCTGGCCGCTCAGGCGTTGCCAGCCCGGCCCGGTCATGCTGGCGAACAGGGCCAGGGCGAGCACGGCGAAGGCGGCGCGGCCGAACACGATGATCGCCGGGCTGGCGCTGGCGGCCAGTTTGCCGAAGACGCCGGTGAGGCCGAAGAACAGCGCGCCGATGTGCAGGGCGCCGAGGGCGGTGCGGTGGTTCATGGGTGGTCCTTGCTCAAGATCTCTACTGGCTGTGCCGGCCTCTTCGCGGGCATGCCCGCTCCCACAGTTACTGCACCGCTTTTGAAGCCTGCGCAGTACCTGTGGGAGCGGGTTTACCCGCGAAAGGGCCGGCACAGGCAAAGTGTATAGGCGCAGGCAAAGGCGGTCTGTCGCAAGACTGGCGTCAATTGTCGCCAGACTCTCGCCGCAATGCCAACGGCGTACACCCGAACGCCCGCAACATCGCCGCCGAAAACGCACTCTGCGAGCTGTACCCCACCTGCGCCGCAATCTCCCCCATCGGTAGCAAGGTCTGCATCACCAGCCGCCGCGCCTTGAGCAAGCGCCGCTGGCGAATGTAGTCCATCGGCGTCATCCCGCATTCCGCGGTAAAGCGCGCATGCAGGCGGGCACTGGACAACCCGGCGATGCGCGCCAGGTCAGCCACTTGCAGCGGGTAGGCGGCATGCCGCTCGATATGCGCATCGAAGGCGGCATAGGGCAGGCGCTGGCTGGCTGCGACGCTGGCTGCCGCCGTGGGGTTGAGGCTGGCCAGCAGCAGCGCTGCCCCTTGCCGGGCAATCAGCGGGTCGTGCATGGGGCTGGTCGCCAGCCAGTCCACCAATTGCTGCTGGCGCTCGTCCAGGCCCAGGGCAGCGGGGCGGTCGAGCAGGCGGCGGCTGGCGTCGGCATGTTCGCCCAGTTGCTCGCGCAACCAGTGATCCCCTGGTACATCCAGCACCAGGCAATCGCTGCCGCCATCGCTGGTGCAGGTGTGATGGGCGCCCGCCGGTACCACGATCAGCCCCTGTCGATCGATCCCGGCGCCATGCCCCTGCACCTCGAACTCCAGGCGCCCGCGCAGGCCGAACACCAGTTGCGGGTGTTCGTGGCTGTGGGCGATCAGGCTGTTGCGGTAATGGCGCAGCGAGAGGATCGGGCCGGCGGTCATGGGGAGAGTCGTCCTCGCAGGGCAGAACCGCATTGTGCCTCATTCCCTGCAGTCCATCACTCGTAACGGTTTTGCCACTGCGCTGTCATCCGCGCCTGCCAGTCTCCAGCAAACTGCGCCGGAGCCTGCCCATGACCCATGCCGAACTGTCCCGTCCCTCGCGCAAGCAACGCGTGCGTACCCTGTGGATTTCCGATGTGCATCTGGGCACCCGCGACTGCCAGGCCGAACACCTGTCGCAGTTCCTCAAGGGCTACCAGGCCGACCGCATCTACCTGGTGGGCGATATCATCGATGGCTGGAAGCTGCGCGGCGGAATCTACTGGCCTCAAGCCCATACCAACGTGATCCGCCGCCTGCTGACCATGAGCAAGCGCGGCACCGAGGTGATCTACGTCACCGGCAACCATGACGAATTTCTGCGCCGTTACTCCAAGCTGATGCTCGGCAACATCCAGCTGGTGGACGAGGCCGAGCACCTGACCGCCGATGGCCGCCGCCTGCTGGTGATCCATGGCGACCAGTTCGATGTGATTACCCGCTACCACCGCTGGCTGGCGTTCCTCGGTGACCGTGCCTACGAGTTCACCCTGGTGCTCAACCGCTGGCTCAACCACTGGCGTGCCCGCTATGGATACGGCTATTGGTCACTGTCGGCATACCTGAAGCACAAGGTCAAAGGCGCGGTGAACTTCATCAGCGACTTCGAGGATGCCATTGCCCACGAGTGCACCCGCCGCGGCTTTCATGGTGTGGTGTGTGGGCATATCCACCATGCCGAGATTCGCCAGGTGGGGGAGGTGGAGTACCTCAATTGCGGGGATTGGGTGGAGTCGTGCACGGCGCTGATCGAGCATTGGGATGGCACGATCGAGCTGTACCGGTTGGCCGAGGCACAGGCGCGGGAGGCGCAAACAGCAGCGGCGGTGCGCGAACCGGCGTAGGGGTTGAGGGCCAAGGGCGCTGCCTTGCAGCCCTTTCGCGACACAAGGCCGCTCCCACGGCCGCAAAGCGGCCCCAAAAAATCTACAGGCTGATCTTGCCCAGCAGGATATCCCTGAACATCACGAAATCCCCGATCAGGCTATACAGCGGATGGGTAAAGGTCGCAGGCCGGTTCTTTTCGAAAAAGAAATGCCCGACCCAGGCAAAGCCGTAGCCGAACACGGGCAAGGCCAGCAGCAACAACCATTTGCCACTGCCGATGATATAGGCCAGCAGGGCTATCACCAGGCTGGTGCCGACGAAGTGCAGGCGGCGGCAGGTGGGGTTGCTGTGCTCCCCCAGGTAGTAAGGGTAGAACTCGGCAAAACTGCGAAACTGCGCTGTGCGGTTCATGACAGTGCTCCGGGATTAATACTTCTGGACAAGATGCACGGCGTGGAGCCTGAATCGAGTCTAGAGTGACTGGCGAAGCCTATCAGTGACAATAGGCGCCAATTGAATATCCTTGGGGTTCACCGCAGGAGCGGTCAGCATAAATGCCTGTCATGAGCGAAAGAACCACGTCAGCCAGCTGGGCATCAGGGATCGTGAAGGCACTCGAGCTGGAAGGGCTGGACTGCCGGGCCATGTTCAAGCAGCTGGGGCTGGATTTCGCTGCCCTCGACGACCCCGACGCGCGCTTCACCCAGGACTCCATGACCCGGCTGTGGCAACTGGCGGTGGAACTGTCGGGCAACGAGGCCATAGGCCTGAACATGGCGCGGGTGGTGCGCCCGGCGTCGTTCCATGTGGTGGGCTATGCGTTGATGTCCAGCCGCACCCTGGCCGAAGGCTTCGAGCGCCTGGTGCGTTACCAGCGCATCATCGCCGAAAGCTCCGACCTCAGCTTCGTCCTCGGCCCCGAGGGCTATTCACTGATACTGACCGTACACGGCGACCATCTGCCACCGACCCGGCACAGTGCCGAGGCATCGCTGGCCTGCGCGCTGGCGCTGTGCAGCTGGCTCAGCGGTCGGCCGGTGCAACCGCGCCGGGTGCTGGTGCAGGGGCCGCAGCCAAAGAATATCGAGCCGTACAAGGTGGCGTTCCATTCGCCGCTGGTGTTCGGTGCGCCGCACGATGCGCTGGTGTTCGAGCGCGCCGACATGGAGGCGCCGCTGCCCACCGCCAACGAAGCCATGGCCATCCTGCATGACCGCTTTGCCGGCGAATACCTGGCGCGTTTCTCGGAAAGCCGGGTCACCCACCGCGTGCGCCAGGTACTGTGCCGCATCCTGCCGCAGGGCGAGCCCAAGCGCGAAACCCTGGCACAGGCCCTGCACCTGTCGCAGCGCACCTTGCAGCGGCGGCTGCAGGAAGAAGGCACCAGCTTCCAGACCCTGCTCGACGATACCCGCCGCGAACTGGCCGAACAGTACCTGGCGCAGCCAGGCATGACCCTGCTGGAAACCGCCTACCTGCTGGGCTTTGCCGACCCCAGCAACTTCTACCGGGCGTTCCGCCGCTGGTTCCATGCCACGCCCAGTGAGTACCGCGCCCGCCTGTGCGCCGAGCCCGAGGTGGTCAGTGACGCCAGAACGCCGGCATGCACAACACTAGCACGGTGATGATTTCCAACCGGCCGAGCAGCATGCCGCTGGCGAGAATCCACTTGGCAGCGTCCGGCAGCGTGGCGTAGTTGCCCGACGGGCCGATCACTTCACCCAGGCCCGGGCCCACACCCGAGACCGTGCCGGCAGCGCCGGTCAGGGCGGTCATCCAGTCCACGCCAAGCAACGACAGCAGCAGCGCCATGACGCAGATGGTGATGGCGAAGAAGAACGAGAAGGTCAGGATCGAACGCACGATTTCTTCGTCGAGGCGGTGGCCGTTGTACTTCTGCTTGATCACCGCGCGTGGGTGGATCAGCTGGTTGAGGCTGGCCTTGAGCAGGATGTAGGCGACCTGGAAGCGGAAGATCTTGATGCCACCTGCCGTCGAGCCGGAGCAGCCGCCGACGAAGCCCAGGTAGAAGAACAGCATCAGCGAGAAGTTGCCCCACAGGCTGTAGTCACCCAGGGCGAAGCCGGTGGTGGTGACCACCGAAGTCACGTTCAGCGCCACGTGGCGCAGGGCGTCGAGCCAGTGCAGGTTGGTGGTGGCCCAGTACCAGGTGCCAAGCACCAGCCAGGTGACCACCAGCATGCCCAACAAACCCTGCACCTGCTGGTCGCGGATCAGTGCCTTGCGGTTACCGCGCAGGGTCGCCACGTAAAGGGTGAAGGGCAGGCTGCCGAGGATCATCACCACCACCGCGACCCAGTGCACGGCCGGGATATCCCACTTGGCCAGCGACTGGTCGGAGGTGGAAAACCCGCCAGTGGAAATCGCCGACATGGCGTGGTTGATCGCATCGAACGGGCTCATGCCGGCCCACCAGAAGCCCAGCGCGCCCAGGATCGAGAAGCCGACGTATACCCCCACGATCGACTTGGCGACCATGTGCGAGCGCGGCATGACCTTCTCCGAGCGGTCGGACGATTCGGTCTGGAACAGGCGCATGCCACCGATGCGCAGCAGCGGCAGGATCGCTACCGCCATGCCGATGAAGCCGATGCCGCCGAGCCAGTGCAGCATCGAGCGCCACATCAGGATGCCCGGTGACATGTTGTCCAGCCCGCTGAGCACCGTGGCGCCGGTGGCGGTGATGCCCGACATGCTTTCGAAGAAGGCGTCGGTGTAGCTGATGTGCTGGGTCAGCAGGAACGGCAGGGCGGCGAACACGCACACCACCAGCCAGCTGCTGACGGTCAGCAGGTACATGTCGCGCGGGCGCAGGTGCACATGCTCGGGGCGGCCCTGGAGCACCAGGGCCAGGCCGGCGATGAAGGTGATCAGGCTCGACCAGAGGAACGACGGCATGTCACGGGTGCGTTCGAAGATCACCAGGGTCGCCATGGGCACGGCCATGCTGACGGCGAGGGTAATCAGGAAGATGCCGATGATGAAACCAATGATCCTTAAGGTCGGCAACGCCATGTGATCTGCTCTGACTCGAAACGGAAGGGCGCCATTCTACCTATGGGTCTGGTGATGTAAACGCTAGAATGGCCGCACATTTACCTGCCAGGAGGGTAGCCGATGGAGGCTCTCGACGCATTGCTCAACCGTGTTTCCGTGCCACGCCTGACCGACCCGGCGCCCAATGCCGCCCAGCGCGAGGCGCTGTTCCAGGCCGCCCTGCGCGCCCCGGACCACGGCCAGCTGCGGCCGTGGCGCTTTCTCACCATCGAAGGCCAGGGCCGCGAGAAGCTGGGTGAGCTGTTCGCCGAAGCGCTGCAGCACAAGGGGGATGCCAGCCAGGCTGCCCTGGACAAGGCCCGCGCCATGCCCCTGCGGGCGCCGTTGCTGATCGTGGTGGTTGCCAAGCTGCAGGACCACTTCAAGGTGCCCAAGTCCGAGCAGCGGCTGGCGGCAGGCTGTGCGGCGCACGGCATCCTGATTGCGGCGCATGCGCAAGGCATCGGTGCGGTGTGGCGCACCGGGGACATGGCTTTCGATGCCCATGTGCACAAGGGCCTGGGGCTGGCCGCGAACGAGGAGCTGATCGGGTATCTGTATGTGGGTACGCCGCTGACCGAGCCGCGCACCGCGCCGATTCTGGAAACTGCTGATTTCGTCAGTGCCTGGGGCGAGTAACGCAGCCTTGGGCTGATTGCCGTATCAAGGCATCCGGCCCTTTCGCGGGTAAACCCGCTCCCACAGGTGTTGCGCAAATTTCAGGCCTTGCACAGTACCTGTGGTAGAGGGCGGGTGCCTTTACAGCACATCAACCGCCCGCCGCTCCCACAGGAGGTGCGAAAATTTCACGCCTTGCACAGGTACCTGTGGGAGCGGGTTTACCCGCGAAGAGGCCGGGAGCATTTGCATCAAATCAACTGCCTGTCGCTTCAGTCACAGGCAACTCCAGCCGCGCCACAAAGCCCCCCTGTGGAGGGTTCTCCAGCACCAGGCTGCCACCATGCCGCTCTGCCGCCTTGCGTGCAATCGCCAGCCCCAGCCCATGCCCCGGCGCTTCCTGCCCCGGCGCACGGAAGAACGGTTCCCCCAGCTGCGCCAGGTGTTCCGCCGCCGCCCCCGGCCCATGGTCACGCACGCTGATCACGATACGGTCCTGCTCGCGCATGGCGCTGACTTCGATCGGCTGGCCCTGCGGGTTGAAGCGCAGGGCGTTGCGCAGCAGGTTGTCCACGGCACGCTCGATCAGCGTTGGCCAACCCTGCAAGGTCAACCCCGGTTGTGCCTCCAGGCGCACGTCCTGCTCTGGTGCGCTGAGCTGGGCGTCCTTGCGCACGCTGCCGAGCAGGGCGTTGAGGTCGACCGGCTCGGCATGGGCCTGTTCGGCATCGACCCGCGCCAGGGCGAGAATTTCGCTGATCAGGTCTTCCAGGCGGTCGCATTCGCGGGTCAGGCGTGGCCACAGCGCCTCACGCTGCTCAGGCTCGGCGCGCTCGGCCAAGGCCAGGGCGATACGCAGCCTGGCCAGCGGTGAGCGCAGTTCATGGGACACATCGCGCAGCAACTGGCGCTGGCTGCCGATGGTGCTTTGCAGGCGCGCGCCCATCTTGTTGAAGTCCTTGGCCAGCACGCCGAACTCGTCACGCCGCGCCGCCAGCTGCGCCAGGCTGTTCTGCTGGTAGGTGGTCTGGCCCAGGTCATGCACGGCGCTGCGCAGGCGGCTGAGCGGGCGGGTGATGGACAGGGTCACCAGCAGGCTGAACAGGGTCAGCACCACCAGGGCAATGCCCAGCGCACTGAGCGGCCATAACAGGCTTTCGCGGTGCCAGGCATCCAGCGCCGGGTGAGGGATGCGGTAGATCAACAGGTACGTCTCGCCGGTATCGGGGCTGGTGTATTCCTCGGTCAACCGGCGCCACGGCAGGCGCCGCTGGTCATTGTGCTGGCGTGCCTCGAAGGCCGCCGCACGGCGCGGGAAGGTGCCGGGCACCACGGCTTCGCCACTGTCGTCGAGCACCTGCACGTCGATCTTGTAGCGGTCCTTGCGCCGTTCCAGGAAGTGCTGTGCCGAAGCCAGGCCTTCCTGTTCGTAATGCTTGGCCCACTTGCTGGCCAGGGTATTCAGGCCCGGGTGGCGGCTGAGGATCCAGGCGTCCTGGTTGAGCATATGGCCCAGCAGGATCGACAGGCCCGCAACCAGGGTGATGGCCAGCCAGAAACTGGCCAGGATGCGCCAGAACAGTGAACGCAAGTGCACCTCCTGCAAACAAGAAAAGCCCGGCTCGCACTGAGGCGGGCCGGGCATCGGGCGGACAGCTTACTGGGCCTTGTTGCCTTTTTCAGCTTTCCAGGCCTGGAACTCCTGCCACTCGGCTTTCTGTGCGGCGCGTTCCTTCTGCAGTTCGTCGAACTTCTTCTGCTGCTCAGGCTTGAGCAGGGCACGGACCGCGCTGTCGGTCTTGTCGCGGTTGGCCTGCAGTTCGTCCTTCATCGCCTTCTGGTCGGCGGCCGGCAGTTTGGACAGGTAGCGCTCGGTGATGTCGCGGCGCTGTTTCATCTGCTCGCCCATCAGTTTGCCGATCTGCTGGCGCTGGTCACGGCTCAGGTCCAGCTGGTGGAAAGGCGCATCACCGCGATGATGTGGGCCGTCGTGGCGCGGGCCGCCTTCAGGCATGGCCATGGCCACGGTCGGCAGGGCGGCGGCGAACATCAGGGCGATAAGGGTCTTGCGCATGGTGTCTCTCCTTTCATGGGCCGGTGGTTACCGGATGAGCACAGTCTAGGGAGATCACCGTCAAGCGCGGTCAGTGGATGGTAAAGGCTCGGTAAAGATGTTCAGAGGCAGTAGTAATAGCCACGGCTGCGCAGGGCGACGATGCGCGGCCGGCCATCGGCGTGGGGGCCGATCTTCTTGCGCAGGTTGCTGACGTGCATGTCCAGGCTGCGGTCGTACAGGGTCAGCTTGCGGCCCAGGCCGATCTGCGCCAGTTCCTGCTTGTCCAGCGGCTCGCCGGGTTGGCGCAGCAGGGCTTCGAGAATGCGGCTTTCGGACAGGGTCAGGGTCATTTCGCGGCCATCGATGCTGGCCACGCCACGGGCAGGGCTGTAGACCAGGTCGCCCAGTTCCACCTGGCTGGTGGTGGCGGTGGGGTGGCTGCGGCGCAGCACGGCACGCAGGCGAGCGGTGAGTTCACGCGGGTCGCAGGGTTTGGCCAGATAGTCGTCGGCGCCCAGTTCCAGGCCGAGGATGCGGTCCAGCGGCTCGCCGCGGGCCGAGAGCATCAGCACCGGCATTTCGGCATGCTCGCTGCGCAACTGCTTGAGCAGTTCCAGGCCACTGCCGTCGGGCAGCATCACGTCCAGCACCACGGCCGCCGGGGCATGCGTGGCCAGGGCCTGGCGTGCGCTCTGGCCATCGTGGCAGGCGCGCACGGTAAACCCTTCCTGGGTCAGCCAGCTGCCGAGCAGCTCGCACAGCTCCTGGTCATCATCTATCAGTAACAGCTCGCTCATGACTCACTCAATTCAACCATTGACGGCGGCTATTCGGCCCGCCAGTGGCAAAGATACCGCAGACTGATGGCAACAGTATAACTGCCGGTACCGCGTCGGCTTCTTCGCGGGCTTGCCCGCTCTCACAGGTAACCCACAAACCTCAGGACCTGTGGTGTCCCTGTGGGAGCGGGCAAGCCCGCGAAGAAGCCCACGCGGTCTCAGATCAAGGCAGCACTTGCTTGAACGGCTTGACCACCACCTTGTCGTACACGCCCGCGGCAATGTAAGGGTCGGCATCGGCCCAGGCCTGCGCCGCGGCCAGGGAGTCGAACTCGGCAACGATCAGGCTACCGCTGAAACCCGCTTCGCCCGGGTCGTTGCTGTCGATGGCCGGGTGCGGGCCGGCCAGTACCACGCGGCCCTCGGCCTTCAGCTGCTGCAGGCGTTCGATGTGCGCCGGGCGGGCGGCCAGACGCTTTTCCAGGGAGTTTGCGACGTCGCTGGCGATGATGGCGTAGAGCATGTCAATCCTTGGGTTTGGAGGTAGAAGGGTCGTCGTGCAGGTGGCGCGACAGGTACACGCCCTGCGCTACCAGGAACATCACGGTCATGCCCAGGCTGCCGAACACCTTGAAGTCGACCCAGAAGTCCTGGAAGGTGAAGGCGACGAACAGGTTGGCCGCGCCGCAGAACAGGAAGAAGCCGATCCAGGCCAGGTTCAGGCGGGTCCAGATGGCATCGGGCAGGCTCAGGGCGTGGCCCATGATGCGCTTGATCAGCACCCGGTCGCCGATGAAATGGCTGCCGGCGAAGCCCAGGGCGAACAGCCAGTTCACCACTGGCGCCTTCCATTTGAGGAAGGTTTCGCTGTGGAAGGTCAGGGTCAGGCCGCCGAACACCAGGCAGGCCACCAGGGTCAGCCACTGGCCCTTTTCCAGCTTGCGCTGGCGCAGGAACAGCGCGCCGTAGACCACCAGCGAGCTGATGATCAGCATGGCCGTGGCGCTGTAGATGCCGCCGAATTCGAAGCTGTGGCCGGCGACTTCCATGGGGCGCGGGTCGAGCTTGTAGACGATGAAGAACAGCAGCAGCGGGATGAAATCGATGAATTGTTTCACAATGGCAGCCAGAATCAGGATGTGACGGCATAATAACAAACATCGATTCCAGCGAAAGCGCTCCTCCATGAATGTTGATCTGCACTGTCACAGCACGGCCTCCGACGGCGCCCTGTCGCCTTCGATACTGGTCGCCCGGGCCCATGAGCATGGGGTGCAAACGCTGGCACTGACCGACCATGACACCATCGAAGGCCTGCCCGAGGCGCGCCAGGCATGCCGCGACAAGGGCATGCACTGGGTCAGCGGGGTGGAGCTGTCGTGCACTTGGGGTGGCGCGACCATCCATGTGCTGGGCTATGACTTCCCGCTCGACGCACCGCCCCTGCTGGCGGCGATCGAAGCGCTGCACCGCGGCCGCTGGCTGCGCGCCGAAGAAATCGACAAACGGCTGGCGGCCAAGGGCATGCCCGGTACCCTCGACGGCGCCCGCGCCGTGCAGCACGAACTGGGCGATAGCGGCAACGCCCCGGCGCGCCCGCATTTTGCCGAGTACCTGGTGCGTGCCGGGCACGTCAAGGACCGCGGCGAGGCGTTTCGCAAATGGCTGGGCGCCGGCAAGCTGGGGGACGTCAAGCAGCACTGGCCTACCCTCGATGAAACCGTCGCCACCCTGCGCCAGTCCAACGCTTGGGTGAGCCTGGCGCATCCCATGCACTACGATCTGACCCGCAGCAAGCGCAGAAGGCTGATTGCCGACTATATTCAGGCAGGCGGGCAGGCGCTTGAAGTGGTCAACGGGTTGATGCCTGCCGAGCAGGTGGGCACCATGTCCATCCTCACCCGTGAGTTCGGCCTGCTGGCAAGCGCTGGCAGTGACTTCCACGGCCCCGGCACCTGGGGCGAGATCGGTGCCTACCGGCCTTTGCCCGAGGACCTGCCACCTCTGTGGCGCCGATTCAGCCATGAACAGCCTTTGGCGGTATGAACAGGACGACTACGTGAGCCAATTTTTCCAGATTCATCCGGAGAACCCGCAGCAGCGCCTGATCAAGCAGGCCGTCGAGATTATCCGCAAGGGCGGTGTAGTGGTGTACCCGACGGATTCGGCCTATGCGCTGGGTTGCCAGATGGGTGACAAGGCGGCCATCGAACGGGTGCGGCGCCTGCGCGGGCTGGACAAGACCCACAACTTCACCCTGATGTGCTGCGACATGTCGCAGCTGGGGTTGTACGCCAAGGTCGACACCGGCACGTTCCGGCTGCTCAAGGCACATGTGCCGGGACCTTACACGTTCATCCTCAACGGCACGCGCGAAGTGCCGCGCCTGCTGTTGCACGATAAACGCCGCACCATCGGGCTACGGGTGCCGGCCCATGCCATTACCCTGGCCCTGCTGGCCGAACTGGGCGAGCCGTTGATGAGTGTGAGCCTGATCCTGCCGGGCGACACCGAGCCGATGACCGACCCTTACGAGATCCGCGAGCGCCTGGAGCACCATGTCGACCTTGTGATCGACGGCGGTTTCGGTGACCTCAAGGCATCGACCATCATTGACCTGTCCGGCGATGAACCGGAACTGGTCCGTGAAGGCTGCGGCGACCCCACGCCGTTCCTGGTCAACGCGTGAGCCAGGTGGAAACGCCCGAGGCTCCGGCCGAACAGGCCGAAACGCCTCGGCAGCTGCAGCTGGCACTGGTCTATGGCGAAGCCCTGACCGAGCTGCCGCTGGACCTGTACATCCCGCCGGACGCCCTGGAAGTCATCCTCGAAGCCTTCGAAGGCCCGCTGGACCTGTTGCTGTACCTGATCCGCAAGCAGAACATCGACATCCTCGACATCCCGGTGGCGGAAATCACCCGCCAGTACATGGGCTACGTGGAGCTGATGAAGAGCGTGCGCCTGGAGCTGGCCGCCGAATACCTGGTGATGGCTGCCATGCTCGCCGAGATCAAGTCGCGCATGTTGCTGCCGCGCTCGGCCGACGTCGAGGAGGAGGAGGACGACCCGCGCGCCGAACTGATCCGCCGGCTGCAGGAGTACGAGCGCTTCAAGGCCGCCGCCGAAGGTATCGATGAATTGCCACGGGTTGGCCGCGAGGTGGTGGTGCCGCGCCTGGAGGCGCCGCAGGCCAAGGTGCGCAAGCTGTTGCCCCAGGTCAGCCTGGAGGAGCTGCTGGTGTCGATGGCCGAGGTGATGCGCCGCAACGACCTGTTCGAAAGCCATCAGATCACCCGCGAGACCTTGTCCACCCGCGAACGCATGAGCCAGGTGCTGGAACGCCTGAAGGGCGGCGGTTTCGTGCCGTTCGTCGATCTGTTCGCCGCCGAGGAGGGCAAGCTGGGTGTGGTCGTGACGTTCATGGCGATTCTCGAGCTGGTGAAGGAATCGCTGATCGAACTGGTGCAGAATGAACCCTTCGCCGCCATCCACGTGCGGCTTCGCCCCGCGCTTGTTGAAGAACCTGATGAACCTGAATGAACCCCGCGACCTGGCGTCGCTGATCGAAGCCTTCCTGCTGGCTTCGGGCAAGCCGCAATCCCTGGAGCGCCTGTACGAACTGTTCGAGGAAGCCGAGCGACCGGAGCCCAAGGTCTTCAGGCAGGCTCTGGAGCTGCTGGGCAAGTCGTGCAATGGCCGCGCCTTCGAGCTCAAGGAGGTGGCCAGCGGTTACCGCCTGCAGATTCGCGAGGACTTTGCGCCGTGGGTCGGGCGCCTGTGGGAAGAACGCCCGCAGCGCTACTCGCGCGCGCTGCTGGAAACCCTGGCCCTGATCGCCTACCGCCAGCCCATCACCCGTGGCGAAATCGAGGATGTGCGTGGCGTGGCGGTGAACAGCAACATCATCAAGACCCTGATGGAGCGCGAGTGGATCCGCGTGGTCGGCTACCGCGAAGTGCCCGGGCGGCCGGCGATGTTCGCCACTACCAAGGCGTTCCTCGACCATTTCAACCTCAAGAGCCTGGACGAGCTGCCAGCCTTGGCCGAGCTGCGGGAGATGGAGCCCGAGCCGCTGCTCGACCCGGATGATGCGCCAGTGCCGGCGCACCTGCAGGCATTGGCGGATGCCAGCCTTGGGGAAGAGGAAGAGGTTGCCGAGCCGAAGGAGGAGACCAGCTTCCGTAGCCTGCTGGTGGAGCTGGATGCCATGGAAGAGGGGCTGAAGACCGATTTCGATGATTTGCGCGAGGAAGAGGCTGAGGCCTCGGTGGAAGAAGAGGGCAAGTCACTGCCCTGATTCCTTTGTTGCCTGTACCGGCCCTTTCGCGGGTAAACCCGCTCCCACAGGGATATCACAGGCCCTGAGAGTGACGCGGTACCTGTGGGAGCGGGTTTACCCGCGAAGAGGCCGGTACTGCCAATACATAACCATTAGGCAGAAACCCCTCGCAAAGCCCACAAAACCCTCTACCCTCCAGTGCGTTCCCCCGCCGAACCGCGTATGATGCGCGGCCTTTTGGCGCGTTCGTCGCCAGAACCCTTATTTCATTCCTACACCGGGAGGTGCCCAGATGAGTGAGCAAGACCTGCAAGACACCGAAATCACCCCTCCATCCGGCGAAAAGCTGCAGAAAGTGCTGGCGCGCATTGGCGTTGGCTCGCGCCGTGACGTCGAGGCCTGGATCAGCCAGGGCCGCATCAAGGTCAACGGCGTCGAGGCCACCCTCGGCCAGCGCGTCGACCTGCACGACGCCATTGCCGTGGATGGCAGGCTGATCAAGCGCGAAGAGGCCGCCGAGGCCACCCGCCGGGTGATCATGTACAACAAGCCCGATGGCGAAATCTGCACCCGTGACGACCCGGAAGGCCGCCCGACCGTGTTCGACCGCCTGCCACGGCCGAAAGAAGGCCGCTGGATCAACATTGGCCGCCTCGACATCAACACCACCGGCCTGCTGCTGTTCACCACCGACGGTGAACTGGCCAACCGCCTGATGCACCCGTCCTACGAGATGGACCGTGAGTACGCGGTACGTGTGCGTGGTGAGGTCGACGACGAGATGATCGAGCGCCTGAAGGCCGGCGTGATGCTGGAAGATGGCCCTGCCAAGTTCACCGACATCCAGAAGGCGCCCGGTGGCGAAGGCTTCAACCACTGGTACCACTGCGTGGTGATGGAAGGCCGTAACCGTGAAGTGCGTCGCCTGTGGGAGTCCCAGGGCATGGTGGTCAGCCGCCTGAAGCGCGTGCGTTTCGGCCCGGTGTTCCTCAACTCCGACCTGCCGATGGGCCGCTGGCGTGAAATGACCCAGGGCGAAATCGACATCCTCGCTGCTGAAGTGGGCCTGCAGCCGGTGGCGCTGCCAGCCATGAAGCTCAAGGCCAAGGACAAGATGGAGCGCCTGCAGCGCAAATCGACCCGCCCGCTGGGCCGTGGCGAGCGCGTGCGCAGCCTGCGCCCGGCCCACGAAGGTGCTGCTGCCGGCGAACGCCCGGCGCGCCAGGCGCGTGAAGAGGCCCCGCGCAAGACCGGCCGTGGCAGCACCGTGGCCGAACGCCCGAGCGAGATGCGCAAGCGTCCGGCCAAGCCTGAAGGTGACAAGCCGGCAGGCCGTGGCCGCGGCAAACCGCGTGGCTGATTGGCCTTTGCGTTGAAACAGAACCAGCCTTCGGGCTGGTTTTTTATGGCTGTGAGAATTTGGGGCTGCTGCGCAGCCCATCGCGACACAAGGCCGCTCCCACACAAAACGCGTCACCTGTGGGAGCGGCCTTGTGTCGCGAAAGGGCCGCAAAGCGGACCCAAGATACTGAACAAAAAGAATTTTTCGGACGACTGGCAAGTTCCCGAACCACCTTGTAAAGAAAATTGTACGAATGTGGTCGGTTTCAGCCCGGATTTCAGATTAGGTCGAATCGTGTAAACAAACCTTGCCGCCGGCTCACCGTCAAAACAGCCAGCCAAGCCCCGCCCACCCTTGCCCAAAGCCCCGCCCCACGGTGTTATAGCCGCCATTGCCGTGTGCAAAAGCCTGTCCACAGAGCCGGGCTGACAAAACAACAAATGGAGGCGCCATGTACGCCGATCACTTCGCCTTTCAAGGCCCACACCACAGGATCGCTGCGTTTTTTCCCGAGGAAACGATGCAACGCGTTGACGCCTGCGCGTTTGCAGGGGTATACAGTGCGCCGCGTTTTACCTGTGACTCCCTTGCGTACCGCGCACTCTTGATCACGCCTGGTTGACCCGCCCCGGCGGCACCTGAGGTCAGGAAACCCAAGGTAACCACCTTGCCCATTCCGCTGCGCCACGAGCGCGGTGGGTCCGATTCCGTCACAGATAAAAACAATGCAGGTGACTTCGTTCATGAGTGGACAAAACATGCATTCAGGCGAGCTCAAGCGGGGCCTGAAGAACCGCCATATCCAGTTGATCGCCCTCGGCGGTGCGATTGGTACCGGCCTGTTCCTCGGCTCGGCAGGCGTGATGAAATCCGCTGGCCCGTCGATGATCCTTGGCTACGCCATCTGCGGCTTCATCGCCTTCATGATCATGCGCCAGCTCGGCGAAATGATCGTCGAAGAGCCGGTGGCCGGCTCGTTCAGCCATTTCGCCCACACCTACTGGGGTGGTTTCGCCGGCTTCCTGTCGGGCTGGAACTGCTGGGTGCTGTACATCCTGGTGGGCATGTCGGAGCTTTCGGCGGTCGGCAAGTATGTCCACTACTGGTGGCCGGAGATCCCTACCTGGGTCACGGCGGCAGCGTTCTTCGTGCTGATCAACGCCATCAACCTGATGAACGTGAAGTTCTTCGGTGAGGCCGAATTCTGGTTTGCCATCATCAAGGTGGTGGCCATCGTCAGCATGATCGGCCTGGGTGCCTACCTGCTGACCAGCGGCAGCGGCGGCCCTGAAGCCACCGTGGCCAACCTGTGGTCGCACGGCGGCTTCTTCCCGAACGGTGTCAGCGGGCTGGTGATGGCCCTGGCCTTCATCATGTTCTCCTTCGGTGGCCTGGAAATGCTCGGCTTCACCGCCGCCGAGGCTGACAAGCCGAAGACCGTGATCCCCAAGGCGATCAACCAGGTCATCTACCGTATCCTGATTTTCTATGTCGGTGCCCTGGTGGTGCTGCTGTCGCTGACCCCATGGGACAACCTGGTCGCCAGCATCGATGCGTCCGGCGGCAGCTATGGCAGCAGCCCGTTCGTGCAGGTGTTCTCGCTGCTGGGCAGTGACGTGGCTGCGCACCTGCTGAACTTCGTGGTCCTGACTGCAGCGCTGTCGGTGTACAACAGCGGCACCTACTGCAACGCCCGCATGCTGCTGGGCATGGCCGAGCAGGGCGATGCCCCGGCGTCGCTGGCCAAGGTCGACAGCCGTGGTGTACCGGTGCGCTCGATCCTGGTGTCGGCAGGCGTGACGCTGATCGCGGTGCTGCTCAACTACCTGATGCCGCAAAACGCGCTGGAGCTGCTGATGTCGCTGGTGGTGGCCACCCTGGTGATCAACTGGGCGATGATCAGCTACTCGCACCTGAAGTTCCGCCAGCACCTGGACCGCACTGGCCAGAAGCCGCTGTTCAAGGCGCTGTGGTACCCCTATGGCAACTACATCTGCCTGGCGTTCGTGGTGCTGATTCTGGGCATCATGGCGATGATCCCGGGTATCCAGGTTTCCGTGTATGCGATCCCGGTGTGGCTGTTCGCCATGTTCGTGGTCTACATGGTCAAGCCGCGTCGCAGGGCGCAGGCGCTTGGGGCTGCTGGTAGCGTGGCCAAGTAAGGCGCTGCAGGTAGCGTACAAACAACCCGAAGTCAGGAACTGGCTTCGGGTTTTTTATTGCCTGTACCGGCCCCTTCGCGGGTAAACCCGCTCCCACAGGGACATCACCTGATCTGAAAGCAGCGCTATACCTGTGGGAGCGGGTTTACCCGCGAAGAGGCCGGTACAGGCAAAAATCAGATCTGCTCCAGCAACCAACTGCGAAACGCCCGCAGCGACGGCAGCGCCTCATTGCGCGGTGGGTAGATCAGGTAATAACTGCGCTGACTGGCAAATGCCACCCCAGGGCTATACAGCTCACCCTTGGCCAGTTCTTCCTCCACCAGTATGCGCGGCACCAGGCCAATGCCGATCCCGGCGCGTACCGCCTGGATCAGGTGCGAGGTCAGCTCGAAGCTCGGCCCCAGGCGCATCGCCCGGTGCGCCAGGCCATGGTGCGAGAACCACTCGCCCCAGGCATGCGGGTTGTTGGCCACATTCAGCAGCACCTCTTCACTGATGCGTGCAGGGCTCCAGCCCTGGCTGTCCGCGCCAGCCTCCGGCGGCAATATCACCACCAGTTCCTCGGCATGCAGGCGATGGCAGATCAACCCCGGGAGGTCGTGGCTGGCCACGCCGATGGCGGCATCGATCTCGCTGGTGTCGAAGTTGATGGCTTCGATGCGTGAATGTATGTGCACCAGCATGCCCGGGTGGGCGCTGTAGAAGGCGTGCAGCCTTGGCAGCAGCCATTTCGAGCCGAAGGTGGGCAGGGTGGCCAGGCGCAAGGTGCCCACCCCCGACTGGTAGGCCAGTGCCTGCAAGGTGGCGCTGCGAATGCGCCCAAGTGCCTCGCTGAGCTCGCGCTGGTACAGGCGGCCGACATCGGTCAGCTGCACCTGGCGCCCCTCGCGGCGGAACAGGGTCAGGCCCAGTTGCTGCTCCAGCGCCTGCACCTGGCGGCTGACCGCGCTCTGGGTGAGCGACAGCTCGGCGGCGGCGCGGGTGTAGCTTTCATGCCGGGCGGCAGCCTCGAAAGCCAGTAGCAGCGACATGGACGGGGTGAGATGGCGGTAATTCATTCATGAAAGTCATTAATAGCGGCAGGATTATCCGTTTGCCCCTGAAGCGAAACTACAGGAACATTGGCCTGCACGTCACCTCCGCATGCCATCACCCATGCCGGAACGACAGGAATCCCGTGAATTAGCCAATATCAAGAGGCCATCCTTCGATGATCGCCCAGCTGCCGACCGTTGCCCCGAGCGCCAACTACCCCGACTTCCTCGAAGCCCTGCGCAACAGCGGCTTCCGTGGCCAGATCAGTGCCGACTACGGTACCCGCACGGTGCTGGCCACCGACAACTCGATCTACCAGCGCTTGCCACAGGCGGCGGTGTTCCCGCTGGACGCCGACGATGTGGCGCGGGTCGCCATGCTGATGGCCGAGGAGCGCTTCCAGCAGGTCAAGCTGACCCCGCGCGGCGGTGGTACCGGCACCAACGGGCAGTCGCTGACCGACGGGATCGTCGTCGACCTGTCGCGGCACATGAACAAGATCCTCGAAATCAACGTCGAGGAACGCTGGGTGCGGGTGCAGGCCGGTACCGTCAAGGACCAGCTCAACGCCGCGCTCAAGCCGCACGGGCTGTTCTTCGCCCCCGAGCTGTCCACCTCCAACCGTGCCACTGTCGGCGGCATGATCAACACCGATGCCAGCGGCCAGGGCAGCTGCACCTATGGCAAGACCCGCGACCACGTACTGGAGCTGCACAGCGTGCTGCTCGGTGGCGAGCGCCTGCACAGCCTGCCGATCGACGATGCCGCGCTGGAACAGGCCTGTGCCGCGTCCGGCCGGGTCGGCGAGGTGTACCGCATGGCGCGGGAAATCCAGGAAACCCAGGCCGACCTCATCGAAACCACCTTCCCCAAGCTCAACCGTTGCCTGACCGGCTACGACCTGGCGCACTTGCGCGACGAGCAGGGCCGTTTCAACCTCAACAGCGTGCTGTGCGGTGCCGAGGGCTCGCTGGGCTATGTGGTCGAAGCCAAGCTCAATGTGCTGCCGATCCCCAAGTACGCCGTGCTGGTCAACGTGCGTTACACCAGCTTCATGGATGCTCTGCGTGACGCCAACGCGCTGATGGCGCACAAGCCGCTGTCGATCGAGACCGTCGACTCCAAGGTGCTGATGCTGGCGATGAAGGACATCGTCTGGCACAGCGTTGCCGAATACTTCCCGGCCGACCCCGAGCGCCCGACCCTGGGCATCAACCTGGTGGAGTTCTGCGGCAACGAGCCGGCCGAGGTCAATGCCAAGGTGCAAGCGTTCATCCAGCACCTGCAAAGCGACACCAGCGTCGAGCGCCTGGGCCACACCCTGGCCGAGGGCGCCGAGGCGGTGACCCGCGTCTACACCATGCGTAAACGTTCGGTGGGCCTGCTGGGCAACGTCGAGGGCGAAGTACGCCCGCAACCGTTCGTGGAAGACACCGCGGTACCGCCGGAGCAACTGGCCGACTATATCGCCGACTTCCGTGCACTGCTCGATGGCTACGGCCTGGCCTACGGCATGTTCGGCCACGTCGATGCCGGCGTGCTGCACGTGCGCCCGGCACTGGACATGAAGGACCCGGCCCAGGCCGCACTGGTCAAGCCGATTTCCGACGCCGTGGCGGCGCTGACCAAAAGCTATGGCGGCTTGCTGTGGGGCGAGCACGGCAAGGGCCTGCGTTCGGAATACGTGCCGGAGTATTTCGGCGAGCTGTACCCGGCGCTGCAGCGCCTGAAGGGCGCTTTCGACCCGCACAACCAGCTAAACCCGGGCAAGATCTGCACCCCGCCAGGCAGCGCCGAAGGCCTGACCAAGGTCGATGGCGTAACCCTGCGCGGCGACCTCGACCGCACCATCGACGAACGCGTGTGGCAGGACTTCCCTAGCGCCGTGCATTGCAACGGCAACGGCGCCTGCTACAACTACGACCCCAACGACGCCATGTGCCCGTCGTGGAAGGCCACCCGTGAACGCCAGCATTCGCCCAAGGGCCGTGCTTCGCTGATGCGCGAATGGCTGCGCCTGCAGGGCGAGGCCAACATCGACGTGCTGGCGGCGGCGCGCAACAAGGTGTCGTGGCTCAAGGGCCTGCCGGCACGCCTGCGTAACAACCGTGCGCGCAGCCAGGGCCAGGAAGACTTCTCCCATGAGGTGTATGACGCCATGGCCGGCTGCCTGGCGTGCAAGTCGTGCGCCGGGCAGTGCCCGATCAAGGTCAACGTGCCGGACTTCCGCTCGCGCTTCCTCGAGCTGTACCACGGCCGCTACCAGCGCCCGCTGCGTGACTACCTGATCGGTTCGCTCGAGTTCACCATCCCGTACCTGGCCCACGCGCCCGGGCTGTACAACGCGGTGATGGGCTCGAAGTGGGTGAGCAAGCTGCTGGCCGACAAGGTCGGCATGGTCGACAGCCCGCTGATCAGCCGCTTCAACTTCCAGGCCACCCTGACCCGCTGCCGTGTCGGCGTGGCCAGCGTGCCGGCCTTGCGTGAACTGACCCCGGCCCAGCGCGAGCGCAGCATCGTGCTGGTGCAGGATGCCTTTACCCGTTACTTCGAGACACCGCTGCTGTCGGCCTTCATCGACCTGGCGCACCGCCTGGGCCACCGGGTGTTCCTGGCGCCGTACAGTGCCAACGGCAAGCCACTGCACGTTCAGGGCTTCCTCGGTGCGTTCGCCAAGGCGGCGATCCGCAATGCCACCCAGCTCAAGGCCCTGGCCGAGTGCGGCGTGCCGCTGGTGGGCCTGGACCCGGCGATGACCCTGGTGTATCGCCAGGAGTACCAGAAAGTGCCGGGCCTGGATGGCTGCCCGCAGGTGCTGTTGCCGCAGGAGTGGTTGATGGATGTGCTGCCGGAGCAGGCACCGACCGCGCCGGGCAATTTCCGCCTGATGGCGCACTGCACCGAGAAGACCAACGTGCCGGCCAGCACCAGGCAGTGGGAGCAGGTGTTCGCCCGCCTTGGCCTGAAGCTGGTGACCGAGGCGACTGGCTGCTGCGGTATGTCGGGTACCTATGGGCACGAGGCGCGTAACCAGGACACTTCGCGGACCATCTTCGAGCAGTCGTGGGCGACCAAGCTGGACAAGGAAGGCGAGCCGCTGGCGACCGGTTACTCGTGCCGCAGCCAGGTCAAGCGCATGACCGAGCGGCAGATGCGCCACCCGCTGGAAGTGGTGCTGCAGTACGCTCAGCGCTGACCTTCAGGGCCCCGGGGGCTGCCTTGCAGCCCATCGCCGGCAAGCCAGCTCCCACAGGTGTAGCGTCAGCCTTGGTTCATGCGGACCCTGTGGGAGCTGGCTTGCCGGCGATGGGCCAGTGTAGGCAGTACATAAATCAGGTTTCCTGTGCGCGATCCCGCCTTCGCTGCGCCTGCCGATACAGATACAAACTCAACACCAGCCCGCAAGCCGCCGCCGCTGCCGCAAACAGGAACATCGAAGCAAACCCGAACCCCGCCGCCACCGCGCCCACCAGCGGCCCGGTCACCCCAAGCGACAAATCGATGAACAGCGAATAAGCCCCCACCGCCGCCCCGCGGTTGGCCGCCGACACCTGGTTCACCGCCTCCACCCCCAGTGCCGGGAACACCAGCGAGAAGCCGAACCCGCTCAGTGCGGCCCCCGCCAACGCCAGTTCGGCGCTGGGCGCCAGCCACAGCATCAGCAGCCCGAGCGTTTCCACCGACAGGCAGGCAATCGCCACCCGGAACCCGCCAAGCCGGTTGATCAGGTTGCCGAACAGCAGTCGCGCACTGATGAAGCTGGCGCCGAACAGGCTCAGGGTCAGTGCCGCATTGGCCCAGCCACGGCTGGCGTAATACAAGGTGATGAAGGTGGCGATGGTGCCAAAGCCGATCGAGCCCAGGGCAAGCCCCGAGCCGTGCGGGAACACTTTGCCCAGCACCCGCAGGAACGGCAGGCGCACGCCACTGACGATCGGTGCGGCCTGTTTGGGCCAAGCCAGCAGCAACCCGAGCGCACACAGCAGGATGATGCTCACGCCCATGCTCCACAGGCCCAGGCTCTTGACCATCAGTACGCCCAACGGAGCGCCGATGGCCAGCGCGCCATAGCTGGCGATGCCGTTCCAGGAAATGACCTTGGCCGTGTTTTCGGCACCTACGCGGCCGATGCCCCAGCCAATCGCACCGGAGCCCACCAGGCTTTCCGCACTGCCAAGTACCAGGCGGCCGACCAGCAGGCAGGCCAGGCTCAGCCAGGGCAGGTGGGTGAGGAAGGCGCAGGCCAGCATGAACACCCCGCTGAGCCCGCAGCCGACCAGGCCATACATGACTGCCTTCTTGCTGCCGTGGTTGTCGATGATGCGGCTGGCGGTGGGCCGGCTGAGCAGGGTGGCCAGGTACTGCACGCTGATCACCAGGCCCGCGACCACGGCACTGAAGCCCAGATCGTTGTGCACATAGCCGGGCAATACGGCCAGCGGGATGCCGATGTTCAGGTAGCCGATGAAGGTGAAGAGGACGATGGAGACGACTTGCAGGGTGACCGCAAGGGGGCGCGGTGAGTGGGGCATGAGGGCCTACGTGGGTTCTGGACGGTGTGAAAACGTGATGACGGGGGTGGCCCGCAGGTCAGCCGTTTTCACACAGTCGGGGATGCGCGGTTATTCCTGGTCAGCGCTGGATTGATCGTCACCATCCTGCTCGACGGCAGCTGCCGGTTCGGCGTGAACGGTCACGGTTGGCTCTTCTGGGTTCAGGCTTGGGAAGGGAAGATTCGGGATTTCATGCATCTCGTCGTTCCTCGCAAGTGTGAGTGAAAAGTCTGCGCCAGGCGCGTTTGAAGCTTCGCAAAGCTGGGGCAGGATACACAAGTCTGGATGACAGTTTGGGTTTTTTTGGCGGTCGCTTGTCGGTTTTGCGGGCGAACAGCGGACATTTTTCCCATAAAAAATGGGGCCGCTTCGCGCCCCTTCGCGGGCACGCCCGCTCCCACAGGGACCGCGAAAATCAAGGATTACGCGGTCCCTGTGGGAGCGGGCGTGCCCGCGAAGGGGCGCGAAGCGGCCCCAGTTTCTCTGTGCTTACTTGCGGCCTTCAGCCGTCTCCGCCACCTTGTCGGTGCGTGCGCACATGATGAAGTCATTGCGGTGCAGGCCTTTGATCGAGTGGCTCCACCAGGTCACGGTGACCTTGCCCCACTCGGTCAGCAGGCCCGGGTGGTGGCCTTCGGCCTCGGCGATATCGCCCACGGCATTGGTGAACGCCAGGGCGTGCTTGAAGTTCTTGAACAGGAACACGCGCTCCAGCTCCATGTGGCCGTCACGTACTTCGATGTTCCAGTCCGGGATTTCGCGAATCAGCTCGGCCAGCTCTTCGTCGGTGACCTTTGGTGCGTCGGCGCGGCAGGCTTCGCAATGGGCTTGGTTCAAGGCATTCATGTGGTGTTTTCCGGTTCGAGTTGTTATCGGCAAGGTCGCTCAGGCAGCGACCTTGGGTGGAAACTTCGGTGCGTGCAGGCCCAGCTGCATGGCTTTGTGAACCATGCCCATGATGTCTTCGTGGGCCAGGTCGAACAGGCACTTCATGTTCGGCAGCACGAAATACAGCGGCTGCAGGATGTCGATGCGATACGGTGTGCGCATGGCCTCGATCGGGTCGAAGGCCTGGTGCTCGGGCTCGCCAGACAGACTGTAGACGGTCTCCTTGGGCGACGAGAGGATGCCGCCGCCATAGATCTTGCGGCCCTGCGCGGTTTCCATCAGGCCGAACTCGATGGTCATCCAGTACAGGCGCGCCAGGTACACGCGTTGTTCCTTGGTCGCGGCCAGGCCGAGCTTGCCGTAGGTATGGGTGAATTCGGCGAACCAGGGGTTGGTCAGCAGCGGGCAGTGGCCGAAGATCTCGTGGAAGATATCGGGCTCTTGCAGGTAGTCCAGCTCTTCCGGGGTACGGATGAAGGTGGCCACCGGGAAGCGCTTGCTGGCCAGCAGTTCGAAGAAGGTCTGGAAGGGGATCAGCGCAGGGACCCGGGCAACCTGCCAACCGGTGGTGGCGCCCAGCACCTTGTTGATCTCGCCCAGTTGCGGAATACGGTCATGAGGCAGCTTGAGCTGGTCGATGCCGGCCAGGTATTCCTGGCACGCGCGGCCTTCGATCACTTTCAGCTGACGGGTGATCAGGGTGTTCCATACCGCATGCTCTTGCTGCGGGTAATCGATAAAACCATGCGCATCGGGCTCGCGTGCCACGTATTGCGTCTGTTTCATGTGGCTCTCCTGGTGAGGGCTTTTCTTGTTATGTGCAGGACATGCCTTAGGAATATCCCTTCACTGACCGCTTTGCACGGGTGGGCCGGTGGGCGGGGCTGGCTTTGGGCGACGTTTTCGTAACGATAATTTTACAAAAAGGCGCAGGTGTCGGAAAATCCGAGGCATCTGGCTGAAGCTTCGGCTGTTTTTGTCAGCTTATCTTTACGACTTTTCCGCGCGGTGTTGAAAAACATTGGCGCTTCGAGAGCCCTCATGCGTATCAAAGTGCATTGCCAGAACCGTATTGGCATCCTGCGCGACATCCTCAACCTGCTGGTGGAGTACGGCATCAACGTGCTGCGTGGCGAGGTGGGCGGTGACCATGGCAACGCCATCTACCTGCATTGCCCGAACCTGATCAATCTGCAGTTCCAGGCGCTGCGGCCGAAGTTCGAGGCGATTGCCGGGGTATTCGGCGTCAAGCGCGTGGGGCTGATGCCCAGCGAGCGCCGGCACATGGAGCTGAATGCGCTGCTGGGGGCGCTGGACTTCCCGGTGCTGTCGATCGACATGGGCGGCAGCATCGTCGCCGCCAACCGGGCCGCTGCGCAGCTGCTGGGGGTGCGGGTGGACGAGGTGCCGGGCATGCCGCTGGCGCGCTATGTGGAGGACTTCGACCTGCCAGAGCTGGTGCGCGCCAACAAGTCGCGCATCAACGGCCTGCGCATCAAGGTCAAGGGTGATGTGTTCCTGGCCGATATCGCGCCGCTGCAGTCCGAGCACGACGACAGCGAGGCGCTGGCCGGCGCGGTGCTGACCCTGCACCGCGCCGACCGTATCGGTGAGCGCATCTACAACGTGCGCAAGCAGGAGCTGCGCGGTTTCGACAGTATCTTCCAGAGCTCGCGGGTGATGGCTGCGGTGGTACGCGAGGCGCGGCGCATGGCGCCGCTGGACGCACCATTGCTGATCGAGGGCGAGACCGGCACCGGCAAGGAGTTGCTGGCGCGTGCCTGCCACTTGGCCAGCCCGCGCGGCCAGTCGCCGTTGATGGCGCTCAACTGCGCCGGGTTGCCCGAGTCGATGGCCGAGACCGAGCTGTTCGGTTACGGCCCCGGGGCATTCGAAGGGGCGCGGGCCGAGGGCAAGCTGGGGCTGCTGGAGCTGACCGCCGGTGGCACGCTGTTCCTTGACGGGGTAGGGGAGATGAGCCCGCGCCTGCAGGTGAAGCTGCTGCGTTTTCTGCAGGATGGCTGTTTCCGTCGTGTCGGCAGCGATGAAGAGGTGTACCTGGATGTGCGGGTGATCTGCGCGACCCAGGTGGATTTGTCCGAATTGTGTGCCCGTGGCGAGTTTCGCCAGGACCTGTATCACCGGCTCAATGTGTTGTCGCTGCACATTCCGCCATTGCGCGAATGCATGGATGGCCTGGAAGGATTGGTGCAGCACTTTCTCGACCAGGCCAGCCGACAGATCGGCTGCGCCATGCCGCGCCTGGCGCCGGCGGCGATGGACAAACTTGGCCAGTATCATTGGCCGGGTAATGTAAGGCAGTTGGAAAACGTGTTGTTCCAGGCGGTTTCGTTATGCGAGGGCGGCGTGGTCAAAAGTGAACATATACGTTTGCCGGATTACGGCGTGCGCCAACCGCTGGGTGAGTTTTCGCTGGATGGGGATCTTTCGCAGATTGTCGGGCGCTTTGAAAAAGCGGTGCTGGAAAGTTTGATGGGGGAATTCCCGAGTAGTCGGGCTTTAGGTAAAAGACTGGGTGTTTCGCATACGACTATTGCCAACAAGTTGAGGGATTATTCGTTGGGCAAGTCGGTAGATTAATAAGCGGTTGGTCAATAACCTGTTAATCAGGTGCAATATTCTTCGCGGGCTTGCCCGCTCCCACAAGTACCGCGCCAAATTCAAGGCAGGCGCTGTACCTGTGGGAGCGGGCAAGCCCGCGAATGGGGCCCGCAGGGCCCCCAATTCACAAGGTGTCAGCCGTTCGAGCAGCCGTTCCCCATCACGCGGTATTCGAGAATGTGCTTCTGGCCCTTGGAGTCCTCGTAGGTCATGCGGGCTGGCACGACTTCGCACACATTGGGCACTTCGCTCATGGAAATGACGCGGGCAATGTCCAGGTGCTGCGAGTAACTGTACTGTTCAACCGGAATCTGCTCGGCATCTTTGGCTTCGCCGGCCATCGCCGCGCCGCAAAGACTGCCAAGTACCAATACCAGTAAAGCTTTCATTTTCAATTTACCTGTCTAAGGTCGTGAGGGGGCACGCGGCGCTTATGGCGCCGCGAGTATTGCTAGTTTTAACTATCGGGTTTGGATGGGGATTAACGTTTGCCTTCGTGGGGGCTGTTACCAGTTGTTAATCGCCTTGCCGTTGCTGGCGAGGTGAATTTTATGGCTGGGGCCAAGGCCGAAACAGTGGGTCTTTTGATAAAGTGTTTTGACAGAATCTGTAACAATCCTCTGGTAAACGGCCCCATTTTTTCCTCGCCATGGCTGTAAGGTGCGTGCCAGAGCGCTTTGTCGGGACGGGCGTACCAAATTACTACCAACGTCGAATGGCTTTTGTCGCTCTGGTACAGTTACAAACGGTTCCATACAAAAACAACTATTACACCGAGGTAACACAGATGAGTGCGGCTCCACTGTATCCCGTTCGTCCCGAGGTTGCGGCCACCACCCTGACCGACGAGGCCACCTACAAGGCCATGTACCAGCAGTCGGTGATCAACCCGGACGGCTTCTGGCGCGAGCAGGCCCAGCGCATCGACTGGATCAAGCCGTTCACCAAGGTCAAGCAGACCTCCTTCGACGACCACCACGTCGATATCAAATGGTTCGCTGACGGCACTCTGAACGTTTCCTCCAACTGCCTGGACCGCCACCTCGAAGAGCGCGGCGACCAGCTGGCCATCATCTGGGAAGGCGACGACCCTTCCGAGCACCGCAACATCACCTACCGCGAACTGCACGAGCAGGTCTGCAAGTTCGCCAACGCCCTGCGTGGCCAGGATGTGCACCGGGGTGACGTGGTCACCATCTATATGCCGATGATCCCCGAGGCCGTGGTCGCCATGCTGGCCTGTGCCCGTATCGGTGCGATCCATTCGGTGGTGTTCGGCGGCTTCTCGCCCGAGGCGCTGGCCGGCCGTATCATCGACTGCAAGTCCAAGGTCGTGATTACCGCCGACGAAGGCGTGCGCGGTGGCCGGCGTACCCCGCTCAAGGCCAACGTCGACCTGGCGCTGACCAACCCTGAAACCAACAGCGTGCAGAAGATCATCGTGTGCAAGCGCACCGGTGGCGACATTGCCTGGCACCAGCACCGCGACATCTGGTACGAAGACCTGATGAAAGTCGCCTCCAGCCACTGCGCGCCAAAAGAGATGGGTGCCGAGGAAGCGCTGTTCATCCTTTATACCTCTGGTTCCACCGGCAAGCCGAAGGGCGTGCTGCACACCACTGGCGGCTACCTGGTATACGCCGCGCTGACCCATGAGCGCGTGTTCGACTATCGCCCGGGCGAGGTGTACTGGTGCACCGCCGACGTGGGTTGGGTCACCGGCCACAGCTACATCGTCTACGGCCCGCTGGCCAACGGCGCCACCACCCTGCTGTTCGAAGGCGTGCCGAACTACCCCGACATCACCCGCGTGTCGAAGATCGTCGACAAGCACAAGGTCAACATCCTGTACACCGCACCAACCGCCATCCGCGCGATGATGGCCGAAGGGCAGGCTGCTGTTGAAGGTGCCGATGGCTCCAGCCTGCGCCTGCTGGGCTCGGTGGGTGAGCCGATCAACCCCGAAGCCTGGAACTGGTACTACAAGACCGTGGGCAAGGAGCGTTGCCCGATCGTCGACACCTGGTGGCAGACCGAGACCGGCGGCATCCTGATCAGCCCGCTGCCGGGCGCTACCGGCCTCAAGCCGGGCTCGGCAACCCGCCCGTTCTTCGGCGTGGTGCCGGCGCTGGTGGACAACCTGGGCAACCTGATCGAGGGCGCTGCCGAAGGCAACCTGGTGATCCTCGATTCCTGGCCGGGCCAGTCGCGTTCGCTGTACGGCGACCACGACCGTTTCGTCGATACCTACTTCAAGACCTTCCGTGGCATGTACTTCACCGGCGACGGTGCGCGCCGCGACGAGGATGGCTACTACTGGATCACCGGCCGCGTGGATGACGTGCTGAACGTGTCCGGTCACCGCATGGGTACTGCCGAGATCGAAAGTGCCATGGTGGCGCATGCGAAAGTGGCCGAGGCCGCGGTGGTGGGTGTGCCGCACGACATCAAGGGGCAGGGCATCTATGTGTATGTCACCCTCAATGCCGGTATCGAGGCCAGCGAGCAGCTGCGCCTGGAGCTGAAGAACTGGGTGCGCAAGGAAATCGGCCCGATCGCCTCGCCGGATGTGATCCAGTGGGCGCCGGGGTTGCCGAAGACCCGGTCGGGCAAGATCATGCGCCGCATCCTGCGCAAGATTGCCACGGGTGAGTACGATGCCCTGGGCGATATCTCGACCCTGGCCGACCCGGGCGTGGTGCAGCACCTGATCGATACCCACAAGGCCATGAGCCTGGCTTCGGCCTGATATCGAGGCAGGGCGCGGCCCCTGTAGGCGCCGCTTTGGGTGGGAGCGGGCATGCCCGCGAACACCGGCGCAGCCGGTGCCATCCACCGCGCCGCCTGCTTCGCGGGCACGCCCGCTCCCACACAAGGCCGCTCCTGCAGGTGCGTATGCCGCCAGCAAGAACCCCGTCCGGGCAACCGGCGGGGTTTTTTGCTTTACTGTTACCCGACATTCATCGGTAACTGTTCTGTCACCGGCGCCGCACAATATCGGGGCGCCAGGAAACAAATCCGGCCTGTTTCAGTGCGTTTTCGCAGCCTTTTTTGCGACACGGCACGCTGCACTTGCCGTAATACAAGGCTTTGCCAATAATAGGCCCGGGAATTGCTAGTACTATAGGTTCTATTTCTTGCGCTCTTGCATATTTTGCAATGGCTGTCAACATCGCCCGCTGCCGTTTCAAGCGCTTCTGTAAGTAGTTGTCGCTTTGAAGAAATATCGACTACCGGGCTGTCGTTAAAATGCCAATCACTCGCTCGTGGTCTGCGACCTTGGTCGAACCCTGCGCGGCTCGCGTTGTACCCATTCGCATATCGGGCAGCCGTTACCTGCCTTGTATTGCTCCGTACCGATGGAGTTACCTGATGAAGAAGCTCGCACTGCTTGGCGCCCTGGCGCTGTCCGTGTTTTCCCTGGTGTCGCAGGCCGATGAAAAACCGCTGAAAATCGGCATCGAAGCCGCCTACCCACCCTTCGCCTTCAAGCAGCCAGACGGCAGCATTGCCGGTTTTGACTACGACATCGGCAACGCCCTGTGCGAAGAGATGAAAGCCAAGTGCACTTGGGTCGAGCAGGAGTTCGACGGCCTGATCCCGGCGCTGAAAGTGCGCAAGATCGACGCCATCCTGTCGTCCATGTCGATCACCGAAGACCGCAAGAAATCGGTCGACTTCACCAAGCGCTACTACCTGACCCCGGCGCGCCTGGTGATGAAGGAAGGTACCGCCGTCAGCGACAGCCTGGATGAGCTCAAGGGCAAGAAGATTGGTGTGCAGCGCGGCTCGATCCACGACCGCTTCGCCAAGGAAGTACTGGGCGCCAAAGGTGCCACCGTGGTTCCTTACGGCACCCAGAACGAAATCTACCTGGACGTGGCAGCTGGCCGCCTCGATGGCACCGTGGCTGACGCCACCCTGCTGGAAGACGGCTTCCTCAAGACCGACGCCGGCAAGGGCTTCGCCTTCGTAGGCCCGGCCTTCACCGACGCCAAGTACTTCGGTGACGGCATCGGTATTGCCGTGCGCAAGGGTGACAAGGCCAACGTCGACCGCATCAACGCTGCCATCGACGCCATCCGTGCCAACGGCAAGTACAAAGAAATCGAGAAGAAGTACTTCAACTTCGACATCTACGGTCCAGACTCGAACTAAGACGTCGGGTTTCACCTGTGCAATGGTGCAAACAGCAGAGGCTCTGAGGTTTGCACCATTTTTCATTCTCTAGGTCGAGGACCTCATCATGTTGAAAGGCTACGGGGCAGTCATCCTCGACGGGGCGTGGCTGACGCTTCAGCTCGCCCTGTCGTCGATGGCCCTGGCCATCGTGCTCGGCCTGATCGGTGTGGCGCTGCGCTTGTCGCCGGTGCGCTGGCTGGCCTGGCTGGGCGATCTGTATTCCACGGTGATTCGTGGTATTCCGGACCTGGTCCTGATCCTGCTGATCTTCTACGGCGGGCAGGACATCATCAACCGGGTTGCGCCGCTGCTCGGTTATGAAGACTACATCGACCTGAATCCGCTGATCGCGGGTATCGGTACCCTGGGCTTCATCTTTGGTGCCTACCTGTCGGAAACCTTCCGCGGTGCGTTCCTCGGTATTCCGAAAGGCCAGGCCGAAGCGGGCGTGGCGTATGGCATGAGCAACCGCCAGGTGTTCTTCCGCATCCAGGTGCCGCAAATGATTCGTCTGGCGATCCCGGGCTTCACCAATAACTGGCTGGTGCTGACCAAGGCCACCGCGCTGATTTCGGTAGTGGGCCTGCAGGACATGATGTTCAAGGCCAAGCAGGCGGCCGACGCCACCCGCGAGCCTTTCACCTTCTTCCTGGCGGTGGCGGCCCTGTACCTGGTGCTGACCAGCATCTCGCTGCTGGCCCTGAAGTATCTCGAGCGCCGCTACTCGGTTGGCGTCAAGGTGGCTGAACTATGATCTTCGACTACAACGTCGTCTGGGAGGCACTGCCGATGTACTTCGGCGGCCTGCTGACCACCCTCAAGCTGCTGGCGATTTCGCTGTTCTTCGGGCTGCTGGCGGCCATTCCGCTGGGCCTGATGCGGGTGTCCAGGCAGCCAGCGGTCAATCTCGTGGCGTGGCTGTACACCTACGTGATCCGCGGCACGCCGATGCTGGTGCAGCTGTTCCTGATCTACTACGGCCTGGCGCAGTTCGAGGCGGTGCGCGAAAGCTTCCTGTGGCCGCTGCTGTCCAGCGCTACCTTCTGCGCCTGCCTGGCGTTCGGCATCAACACCAGTGCCTACACCGCCGAAATCATCGCCGGCAGCCTCAAGGCCACGCCCCATGGCGAAATCGAGGCGGCCAAGGCCATGGGCATGTCGCGCATGAAGATGTACCGGCGCATCCTGCTGCCGTCGGCCCTGCGCCGGGCGCTGCCGCAGTACAGCAACGAAGTGATCATGATGCTGCAGACCACCAGCCTGGCGTCGATCGTCACCCTGATCGACATCACTGGCGCTGCGCGCACGGTCAATGCCCAGTACTACCTGCCTTTCGAGGCCTATATCACGGCGGGCGTGTTCTACCTGTGCCTGACCTTCATCCTGGTGCGCCTGTTCAAGATGGCCGAACGCCGCTGGCTCGGCTACCTGGCGCCGCGCAAGCACTGACCGCTTTGTGAGAATCGACAGCATGTACAAACTCGAAGTCCAAGACCTGCACAAGCGCTACGGCAGCCATGAAGTGCTCAAGGGCGTGTCCCTGTCGGCCAAGGCAGGCGATGTCATCAGCATCATCGGCTCCAGCGGTTCGGGCAAGTCGACCTTCCTGCGCTGCATCAACCTGCTGGAGCAACCGCACGCCGGCAAGATCCTGCTCAACAACGAAGAGTTGAAGCTGGTACCGGGCAAGGACGGCGCGCTCAAGGCCGCCGACCCGCGTCAGCTGCAGCGCATGCGCTCGCGCCTGTCGATGGTTTTCCAGCACTTCAACCTGTGGTCGCACATGACCGCGCTGGAAAACATCATCGAAGCGCCAGTGCATGTGCTGGGCGTGAACCGCAAGGAAGCCCTGGAAAAGGCCGAGCACTACCTGGCCAAGGTGGGTGTCGCTCATCGCAAGGACGCTTTCCCGGGGCACATGTCCGGCGGCGAGCAGCAGCGTGTGGCAATTGCCCGGGCGCTGGCCATGGAGCCGGAGGTCATGCTGTTCGACGAGCCGACCTCGGCGCTGGACCCGGAACTGGTGGGCGATGTGCTCAAGGTGATGCAGGCGCTGGCCCAGGAAGGCCGCACCATGGTGGTGGTGACCCACGAAATGGGCTTTGCCCGTGAGGTGTCCAACCAGCTGGTGTTCCTGCACAAGGGCCTGGTGGAAGAAACCGGCTGCCCGCGCGAAGTGCTGGCCAACCCGCAGTCGGAGCGCCTGAAGCAGTTCCTCTCCGGCAGCCTGAAGTAAAAACTGCAATTTTGCACCAGAATAGGGCATGCTGCGCGGCGAGCGCAGCCTGACCCGGCGCACAGACTCGAACGACCTCAGGTTTCGGACCGCACCCTATGACCACCCAGCGAATCGGTTTTCTCATTTGGCCCAGCACCCGGCCCTTGACCCTGGCGCTGGCCGAGGAAGTGTTGCAGGTGGCGCAGCGGGTGCACCCGGAGGTGGTCTACGAGCTGGTCTTCCTGCAGGCGGAGCCGGCGCAAGAGGGCAGCTGGCGCCTGCCGGGCGAGCCGTGGAACGGCCGCCTTGAGGGGTGCCACAAGCTGTTCCTGTTGGCTGACGAGCAGCCGCCGGCGGTGGGGGCTGCGTTGTCGGCGGCGCTCAAGCAACTGGCGCGCAGTGGCTGCATGATCGGCGGCCTGTCGGCTGGGGTCTACCCCTTGGCGATGCTGGGCCTGCTCGACGGTTACCGGGCTGCGGTGCACTGGCGCTGGCAGGATGATTTTGCCGAGCGCTTCCCCAAGGTCATCGCCACCAGCCACCTGTTCGACTGGGACCGCGATCGCCTGACCGCTTGTGGCGGCATGGCCGTTACCGACCTGCTGCTGGCGGTGCTGGCCCGTGACCACGGGGCGGAGCTGGCCGGGGCAGTGTCGGAGGAACTGGTGGTCGAGCGCATCCGCGAGGGTGGCGAGCGCCAGCGCATTCCGCTGCAGAACCGCCTGGGCTCCAGCCACCCCAAGCTGACCCAGGCGGTGCTGCTGATGGAGGCCAACATCGAAGAGCCGCTGA
The DNA here is from genome assembly GCF_002113575.1 of Pseudomonas sp. B8(2017). Classification (NCBI taxonomy): domain Bacteria; kingdom Pseudomonadati; phylum Pseudomonadota; class Gammaproteobacteria; order Pseudomonadales; family Pseudomonadaceae; genus Pseudomonas; species Pseudomonas sp. B8(2017). The sequence continues at coordinate 144,978 of NZ_NEIO01000003.1, forward strand.
CCACCGACGAAATTGCCCAGCACGTGTGCGTTTCGCGCCGGCAGCTGGAGCGTATCTTCAAGCAGTACCTGAACCGCGTGCCGAGCCAGTACTACCTGGAGCTGCGGCTGAACAAGGCGCGGCAGATGCTGATGCAGACCAGCAAGTCGATCATCCAGATCGGGCTGTCCTGCGGCTTCTCCTCGGGGCCGCATTTTTCCAGTGCCTACCGCAACTTCTTTGGCGCAACGCCGCGGGAAGACCGCAATCAGAGGCGTAGCAGCAGCCCGTTCGAACTGAGCTCGGCGCCTGCCGAAAAAGGCTGATTGCCCTGTAGTCTGTACTGGCCCTATCGCCGGCAAGCCAGCTCCCACAGGATCACCACAGGCCTTGATGGTTACGGGGCACTTGTGGGAGCGGGCGAGCCCGCGAATCGGCCGGTACAGGCAACCACGCTTCTATATGTGTACACCCGTTCACCCAGCCCCCTCTCTCCCGTACACTGCGCGATTGCGACAGTGTTTGTCGCATTGCCGAAAGCCTTGTCAAAACTGGGTTTTGCGCTGTAACAAGTTGTCGCTTGGCCGCAAGGACAGGCGCGGATCAGTCCTTACAATCCCCCCATCGCTCGCCACTTCCAGGCCAGCGTTCCTCTTCAGGAGACTCAGATGTCCGTTGAGCAAGCCCCGGTGCAACGTGCCGATTTCGACCAGGTCATGGTCCCCAACTATTCTCCGGCGGCCTTCATTCCTGTGCGAGGCGAGGGTTCCCGCGTCTGGGACCAGTCGGGTCGCGAATTGATCGACTTTGCCGGTGGCATCGCGGTCAACGCCCTGGGCCACTGCCACCCGGCACTGGTCAAGGCCCTGACCGAGCAAGCCAACACCCTCTGGCACGTATCCAACGTGTTCACCAACGAGCCGGCCCTGCGCCTGGCCCACAAGCTGGTGGACGCCACCTTTGCCGACCGTGCGTTCTTCTGCAACTCCGGCGCCGAGTCCAACGAGGCCGCCTTCAAGCTGGCCCGTCGCGTTGCCCACGACCGCTTCGGCCCGGAAAAGCACGAAATCATCGCCACCGTGAACAGCTTCCACGGCCGTACCCTGTTCACCGTCAGCGTCGGTGGCCAGCCGAAGTACTCCGATGGCTTCGGCCCGAAGATCACCGGCATCAGCCATGTGCCGTACAACGACCTGGAAGCGCTGAAGGCACAGATTTCCGACAAGACCTGCGCCGTGGTGATCGAGCCGATCCAGGGCGAGAGCGGCGTGGTGCCGGCCGACAAGGCCTACCTGGAAGGCGCGCGCAAACTGTGTGACGAACACAACGCCCTGCTGATCTTCGACGAAGTGCAGACCGGCGTTGGCCGTACCGGTTCGCTGTATGCCTACCAGCACTACGGCGTTACCCCGGACATCCTGACCAGCGCCAAGAGCCTGGGCGGCGGTTTCCCGATCGGTGCCATGCTCACCACCACCGAGCTGGCCAAGCACCTGGCCGTCGGCACCCACGGCACCACCTACGGCGGCAACCCGCTGGGCTGCGCCGTCGCCTGCGCGGTGCTGGATGTGGTCAACACCCCGGAAACCCTGGCCGGCATCAAGGCCAAGCATGAGCGCTTCAAGGTCCGCCTGGAGCAGATCGGCCAGAAGTACAACCTGTTCAGCCAGGTGCGTGGCGTTGGCCTGCTGCTGGGCTGCGTGCTGACCGAAGCCTGGAAAGGCAAGGCCAAGGACGTGCTCAACGCCGCCGAGAAAGAAGGCGTGATGGTGCTGCAGGCCGGCCCGGATGTGGTCCGCTTCGCGCCAAGCCTGGTGGTTGAAGACGCCGACATCGACGAAGGCCTGGACCGCTTCGAGCGCGCCGTGGCCACCCTGACCAAGGGCTGATCCGCCTGCGGTTCCTTCGCCGGCCCCGGTGCAGGCTCAACCCGAGTCTGCACCGGGCCGGTGATACCCGATTCCAGTGCAGGTGCCAGTGCACCTGCCGTTTTTCCGTGCCGCCGTGAGCGGCCCGTATTCCAAAGGAGTGACACCATGCTGGTGATGCGCCCCGCGCAAATGGCTGATCTGAACGAAGTGCAGCGCATGGCTGCAGACAGCCCCATTGGTGTCACCTCGCTGCCGGACGACACCGCTCGCCTGGGCGACAAGATCGCCGCATCCGAGACTTCCTTCTCCGCCGAGGTCAGCTTCAACGGTGAAGAAAGCTACTTCTTCGTGCTCGAGGACAGCGAAACCGGCAAGCTGGCCGGTTGCTCGGCCATCGTCGCTTCGGCGGGCTACTCCGAGCCGTTCTACAGCTTTCGTAACGAGACCTTCGTGCACGCCTCGCGCGAGCTGAAGATCCATAACAAGATCCACGTGTTGTCGCTGTGCCATGACCTGACCGGCAACAGCCTGCTGACCAGTTTCTATGTGCTGCCGGAACTGGTGAACAGTGGCTGGGCCGAGCTCAATTCGCGTGGCCGCCTGCTGTTCATGGCCGCTCACCCGGAGCGTTTCGCCGACTCGGTGGTGACCGAGATCGTCGGCTACAGCGACGAGCAGGGTGAGTCGCCGTTCTGGGATGCCATCGGCCGCAACTTCTTCGACCTCAACTATGCCCACGCCGAGCGCCTGTGCGGCCTGAAGAGCCGCACCTTCCTCGCCGAACTGATGCCGCACTACCCGATCTACGTGCCGCTGCTGCCTGACCTGGCGCAGGAAGCCATGGGCCAGGTGCACCCGCGGGCGCAGATTACCTTCGACATCCTCATGCGCGAAGGCTTCGAGACCGAGCACTACATCGACATCTTCGATGGCGGCCCGACCCTGCATGCGCGTACCTCGGGTATCCGCTCCATCGCCCAGAGCCGGGTGGTGCCGGTGAAGCTCGAGGACACCCCGGTCAAGGGCGGGCGCCCGTACCTGGTGTGCAACGGCCAGTTGCAGGATTACCGCGCGGTACTGCTGGACCTGGACTGGGTGCCGGGCAAGCCGGTCAGCCTGAGCCCGGCCGCTGCCGAGGCGCTGGGGGTGGGCGAGGGTGCCAGCGTGCGTCTGGTTGCGGTCTGAGGTCTGGCAACAGACGTTTCGGGATTGATGCGTTAGAAGAGTTTCGCGCCGGCCGCCGCCGCCGCAAAAGGAGATAGCATGATCGTTCGTCCTGTACGCAGCAGCGATTTGCCTGCGTTGATCGAATTGGCACGCAGCACCGGTACCACCGGGCTGACCACGCTGCCGGCCAACGAAGAGCGCCTGGGGCATCGCGTTGGCTGGGCGGAGAAGAGCTTCCGCGGCGAAGCCGAGCGTGGCGACACCGACTACCTGTTCGTGCTGGAAAACGACGAAGGCATGGTGGTGGGCATCAGTGCCATCGCCGGTGCCGTCGGCCTGCGCGAGCCTTGGTACAACTACCGGGTCGGCCTGACCGTCAGCGCCTCGCAGGAGCTGAAGATCTACCGCGAAATCCCCACCCTGTTCCTGGCCAACGACCTGACCGGCAACTCCGAGCTGTGCTCGCTGTTCCTGCGCAGCGACTACCGCTCCGGCCTCAACGGCCGCTTGCTGTCGCGGGCGCGCATGCTGTTCATCGCCGAGTTCCCCGAGCTGTTCGGCAAGAAGATCATCGCCGAAATGCGCGGCATGTCCGACGAGCAGGGCCGCTCGCCGTTCTGGGAAAGCCTGGGCCGGCACTTCTTCAAGATGGAGTTCAGCCAGGCCGACTACCTCACCGGCGTGGGCAACAAGTCGTTCATTGCCGAACTGATGCCGAAGTTCCCGCTGTACACCTGCTTCCTGTCCGAAGCGGCGCGCAACGTGATCGGCCGCGTGCACAAGGACACCGAGCCGGCGCTGGCGATGCTCAAGCAGGAAGGCTTCAACTACCAGGGCTACGTCGACATCTTCGACGCCGGCCCCGCCATCGAGTGCGACACCTCCAAGATCCGCGCCGTGCGCGAGAGCCAGACCCTGGTGCTGGCGGTGGGCACGCCGGGCGATGACGCGACGCCTTACATCATCCACAACCGCAAGCGCGACGACTGTCGCATCACGGCCGCACCTGCGCGGCTGGCTGCCGGTACCCTGGTGGTCGACCCCCTGACCGCCAAGCGCCTGCGCATGGGCGCCGGCGACAACGTGCGCGCCGTGCCGCTGTCGGCAAGCCGGGAGGCCCAGTAAATGACCACGCATTACATCGCAGGCAATTGGCAGGTTGGCCAGGGCGAAACCCTGCAGTCGCTCAACCCGGTGACGCAAGCCGTCGTCTGGGAGGGGCAGGGCGCTGACGCCAGCCAGGTGGATGCCGCCGTGCAGGCAGCCCGTCAGGCCTTCCCGGCGTGGGCGCAATTGAGCCTGGAAGCGCGTATCGATTTGCTGGAGAAGTTCGCCACGCAACTGAAAGCGCATGCCGAAGCCATGGCCCAGTGCATCGGTGAGGAAACCGGCAAGCCCCTGTGGGAGTCGGCGACCGAAGTCACCAGCATGATCAACAAGGTAGCGATCTCGGTGCAGAGCTACCGCGAGCGCACCGGCGAAAAGAGCGGCCCGCTGGCCGATGCCACGGCCGTGCTGCGGCACAAGCCCCATGGTGTGGTGGCGGTGTTCGGCCCTTACAACTTCCCCGGCCACCTGCCCAACGGGCATATCGTGCCGGCGCTGCTGGCGGGCAACTGCGTGGTGTTCAAGCCCAGTGAGCTGACGCCCAAGGTCGCCGAGCTGACCGTCAATTGCTGGATTGCCGCCGGGCTGCCGGCGGGTGTGCTCAACCTGGTGCAGGGCGCGCGCGAAACCGGTGTGGCGCTGGCCGCCAACCCGGGTATCGATGGCTTGTTCTTCACCGGCTCCAGCCGCACCGGCAAGCTGCTGCACCATCAATTCGCCGGCCGCCCGGACAAGATTTTGGCCCTGGAAATGGGCGGCAACAACCCGCTGGTGGTGGACGAGGTCAAGGACCTCGATGCGGCGGTGTACACCATTATCCAGTCGGCGTTCATTTCCGCCGGCCAGCGCTGCACCTGCGCCCGCCGTCTGCTGGTGCCGCAAGGCGCCTGGGGCGATGCGCTGATCACGCGCCTGGTCGAGGTGAGCAGATCCATCACGGTCGGTGCGTTCGACCAGCAGCCGGCGCCGTTCATGGGTTCGGTGATTTCGCTGCAGGCAGCGCGGGCGCTGATTGCAGCCCAGGCCGAACTGGTCGCCAAGGGCGCCGTCAAGCTGCTGGAAATGACCCAGCCACAGGCCGATGCCGCACTGCTGACCCCGGGCATTGTCGATGTCACCGCGGTGGCCGAGCGCCCGGACGAAGAGTTCTTCGGCCCGCTGCTGCAGGTGATCCGCTATGCCGACTTCGATGCCGCCATCGATGAGGCCAACAACACCCAGTACGGCCTGGCTGCCGGCTTGCTGTCCGACTCCCGCGCCCGTTACCAGTACTTCTGGCTGCGCAGCCGCGCTGGCATCGTCAACTGGAACAAGCAACTGACCGGTGCCGCCAGCAGTGCACCGTTCGGCGGCGTGGGCGCCAGTGGCAACCATCGCGCCAGCGCCTATTACGCAGCGGACTACTGCGCTTACCCCGTGGCTTCGCTGGAGACCGCCAGCCTTGCCTTGCCGGCAACCCTGACGCCGGGCGTCACCCTATAACAACAGGTCACGGAGCCTAGCCGATGAAATCCTATGAAGTGAATTTTGATGGCCTGGTGGGGCCTACCCACAACTATGGCGGCCTGTCCTACGGCAACGTGGCTTCGCAGAGCAACAGCCAGCAGGGTTCCAACCCGCGCGAAGCCGCGCGCCAGGGCCTGGCGAAGATGAAAGCGCTGGCCGACATGGGCTTCAAGCAGGGCGTGCTGGCGCCGCAGGAGCGCCCGGACGTGGCCGCACTGCGCCGCCTGGGCTTCAGCGGCAGCGATGCCGAAGTGATCCAGCGTGCCGCCAAGGAGGCCATGCCATTGCTGGTGGCCAGCTGCTCGGCCTCGAGCATGTGGGTGGCCAATGCCGCCACGGTCAGCCCCAGTGCCGACACTGCCGATGGCCGCGTGCACTTCACTGCTGCCAACCTCAACTGCAAGTACCACCGCAGCATCGAGCACCCGACCACCAGCCGAGTGCTGGGTGCCATGTTCAGCAACGACAAGCACTTTGCCCACCACGAGGCACTGCCTGCCGTGGCACAGTTCGGTGACGAGGGGGCAGCCAACCACACGCGCTTCTGCCGTGCATATGGCGAGGCCGGCGTGGAGTTCTTCGTCTACGGCCGCAGCGCCTTCGACAGCCGCTACCCGGCGCCGCAGAAGTACCCGGCCCGGCAAACCCTGGAGGCTTCCCAGGCTGTGGCCCGGCTGCATGGCCTGAGCGATGACGGCGTGGTCTACGCTCAACAGAACCCGGCCGTGATCGACCAGGGCGTGTTCCACAACGATGTAATTGCGGTGGGCAACGGCGAGGTGCTGTTCTACCACGAGGACGCTTTCCTCGACACCGACGCGGTACTTGGCCAGCTGCGAGCTAAACTGGCCAGCAAGGGTGGCAACTTCCAGGCCATCTGCGTGCCGCGGGCAGCGGTGACGGTGGAGGACGCGGTGCGTTCCTATCTGTTCAACAGCCAGCTGCTCAGCCGCGACGACGGCTCCATGCTGTTGGTGGTGCCGGAAGAGTGCCGCAACAACGAGCGGGTCTGGGCCTACCTGGGCCAGTTGACCAGCCAGGGCGGCGCGGTGAAAGAGGTCAAGGTGTTCGACCTCAAGCAGAGCATGCAGAACGGCGGTGGGCCGGCTTGCCTGCGTTTGCGCGTGGCGTTGAAGGAAACGGAACTGGCAGCGGTCAACCAAGGCGTTATCATGACCGCCTCGCTGTACGACACCCTGTTGCAGTGGGTCGACAAGCATTACCGCGATCGCCTTGGCGAGGCGGACCTGGCCGACCCGCAGTTGCTGGTGGAATGCCGTACGGCACTGGACGAATTGACCCAGATCCTGAAGTTGGGCTCGGTGTATCCGTTCCAACGCCAACCTTGAAGAGAGACTTTGCAATGACCGACGCCCTGCGCCTTATCCTGGAAGATGAAGACGGCACCCAGCTGGAAACTTCCTGCACCCGCTTTGCTGTGGTCTGGCAAGGCAAGGAAGTGTGGATTCAGCAGGATGGTCGTGGCCAGCTGCTGATCGGCGTGGATGTCGAGGAAGACGACACCGAGTACGCCAACCTGCTGCTGCGCCCGATGGCCACCAACCTGGTCAGCCTGCAGCTGGAAATGGAACCGGCGGAGGTCGGCGAAGACGACGATCACGTCCATGGCCCCGACTGCGGCCACCACCACTAAGGAAGTACCTATGCTCGCCCTTGGCAAATTGCTTGAGCTGACCCTCACCGATCACGAACCGGCCGAGAAGACCCAAGTGACACCCAAGGGCGCGCGTTTGCGTTGGCTGGGGGAGGGCGCGCTCGAAGTGCGCCCGGCCGAAAACGAGGATTGCGGGCTGGACTTGCTGTTGTCCGCCGGCATCCACGGCAACGAAACGGCACCGATCGAGTTGCTCGAGCGGCTGCTGCATGGCGTGGCCAACGGCAAGATCAAACCCAAGGCCCGGGTGCTGTTCCTGTTCGGCAACCCGGCAGCGATCCGCAAGGGCGAGCGCTTCATCGAGCAGGACATCAACCGCCTGTTCAACGGCCGCCACGAGCTGTCCAGTGGCTTCGAGGCATTGCGTGCCGCCGAGCTGGAACAGTTCGCCAGGGTGTTCTTCAGCAAGCCGGGGCGCAACCGCCTGCACTACGACCTGCATACCGCCATCCGCGGCTCAAAGATCGAGCAGTTCGCCTTGTACCCTTATAAAGAGGGGCGCAAGCATTCCCGTCGCGAGCTGGCACGCCTGGCGGCGGCGGGCATGGAGGCGGTGTTGCTGCAAAGCAAATCCTCCATCACCTTCAGCGCCTTCACCTACGAGCAGCTGGAGGCCGAGGCCTTTACCCTGGAACTGGGCAAGGCTCGACCGTTCGGCCAGAACGAGCTGGTCAACCTCGACAAGCTGGAAGCGAGGCTGATCCACATCATCGAAGACACCGAGCCACAGGGCGAAGGCTCTCTGGATGGCCTGCAGCTGTTCAGCGTGTCCCGTGAGATCATCAAGCACAGCGACAGCTTCCACCTGCACCTGCCGGCGGACATCGAGAATTTCTCCGAGCTGAGCAAGGGTTACCTGCTGGCCGAAGACCTGGCCGAGACGCGCTGGGTAGTCGAGGAGGAGGGCGCGCGCATCATCTTCCCCAACCCCAAGGTCAAGAATGGCCTCAGGGCGGGGATTCTGATCGTTCCTGACTCCGGCCAGCGACTAGGCTGAGCTGGCCCCGATACCCTGGGCTCACGGCTGTGTGCGCAGCTCCAGTTGCAGCGCCTGGCGCAGTCCGTTTTCAGTGAAGGCGGGTGGGTTGGTGTTCAGGGCGGTGCTGCCGCCGAATGTGAACCTGCAATCGGTGGGTAAGCCGATGCTCTGTAGCAGCAGGTTGTCCACCGGATAAGCGCCGTTTTTGCCTTTAACCTCGGTCTGGCCCGGAAAGACGGTGCCTGACATCGAGTTCCAGCCTTGGCAAAGGCAGCGGTAAAGGTCGAGTAGTGGCAGTTGCGCAGCGGTCGACCAGCCTGGGTTGTATGCCAGGGTGCCGCCACTGTAGCCCCAGCTACTCTGGTTTTCGTCGATGATGAAGTGGCCTTCGTCTTCATCTTCTTCGTGGTCGCTGGGTGCATAGGTCGTGAATTGGTGTCTGGATGCTTCGATCAGGCTGATCGGTGTCCCGGACTGCCCGGCCTTTTTATCCAGGGCCGCCAGCAGCGCCTGGCCGCAGGGTAGTTTGCGCAGGAGCTCCAGCGCATCCTGTGCCGCTTGCCTGAACGGGTCGCTACCCGTCACTCGCACGCCGATATTGCCCAGGGCCTGATGTTCGGGCGTCACGGGCCGGGCCAGTCGTGCATCGTTTTCGGTATCGCGGTAGAGCTCGACCCTGGAGGACTCGCGGCCAAGCAGGCGGTGCCCCGTGACGTTGACAACCGCGTCGCCCTTGTCGATGAGTACCGGGCCGCTACCGACCACAATCTGGTGCGTGCCGGTATGGGCATCGATGTGGACGATACCTGCGCCGGTCTCGATCCTGTTGCCGCTACCGATCATGTCGATCAGCACCGTCTTCTTCACCTCCGGGGCGATGACGACGTGGTGATTGCCATCGGTGAGGCGAATGGCGATGGCTTGGGCGGTATGCGCGGCGACCATGAATACCGCATCGTTGATGGTCACTTCCAGCAGGCATTCGCGCGGGGCGATACGTACGCGCTTTTGCTGCTCATCCGCGCGCAGCGCACGCGGGGCCACGTTGAAGACCAGCAGCTCGCTGTTCTGGGTGCTGCGGCGATAGCGCCGCCCCAATGGATAGGCGCGTTCGAGGGTGATTCGCACATTTTCGTCGGCCTGGATGTACTTGACCTCGGTCTGCTGCCGAGGGTTGTCTTCGTTATTGTCGAAGGCGGTTTGCGAGTGGCCGGGTTCCCGTGCGTCGATGTAGTAGATCGGTCTCGGGTTGGCCTGCATGATGCCGTGGGGTAGCGGATGCGGGTCCGAGTGGAGTTTGGAGAGGTTCAGCTCAGGCATGGAGTGCTCCGGCAGTGAGGGTGGGCCGGCAGGATCCCGTTCCACTGCGCGGGTCAGGTGTTGCTTATGTACCGCATGGGTGGGCCTGCAGGTCTGCTTTTCCGCCTTGGCCGTGCTCATGAACGGCTTTTCATCCGCCGATTGCTGTTCTGGTGTACAAACACACTGTATCTCCCGTTCAGGCTGGATATAATGGCGCCCTTTGCCGTCGTTTCGTCGATTCGACGTATTAGCCCAAACGGCCGCCGTTTCCGTGGAAGAACCTATGAAAAGCGCAGAAATCCGTGAAGCCTTCCTTCGCTTCTTCGAAGAGCAGGGACATACCCGAGTCGCCTCCAGTTCGCTGATCCCGAACAACGACCCGACCCTGCTGTTCACCAATGCCGGCATGAACCAGTTCAAGGACTGCTTCCTCGGTGCGGAGAAGCGTGCCTACACGCGTGCCGTCAGCAGCCAGAAGTGCGTGCGCGCCGGTGGCAAGCACAACGACCTAGAAAACGTCGGTTACACCGCGCGTCACCACACTTTTTTCGAAATGCTGGGCAACTTCAGCTTCGGTGACTATTTCAAGCGCGATGCGATCACCTTCGCCTGGACCTTCCTGACTTCGGAAAAATGGCTGAACCTGCCCAAGGAAAAGCTCTGGGTCACCGTCTACGCCACTGACGACGAAGCCTACGATATCTGGACCAAGGAAGTCGGCGTGCCGGCCGAGCGCATGGTGCGCATCGGCGACAACAAGGGCGCCCCGTACGCCTCCGATAACTTCTGGACCATGGGCGACACCGGCCCATGCGGCCCGTGCACCGAGATCTTCTACGACCACGGCCCGGACATCTGGGGCGGCCCACCCGGCTCGCCGGAAGAAGACGGCGATCGCTACATCGAGATCTGGAACAACGTCTTCATGCAGTTCAACCGCACCGCCGACGGCGTGCTGCACCCGCTGCCAGCGCCGTCGGTGGACACCGGCATGGGCCTGGAGCGCGTCAGCGCCGTGCTGCAGCACGTGCACTCGAACTACGAGATCGACCTGTTCCAGAACCTGCTGTCGGCCGCGGCCAAGGCCATCGGTTGCGGCAATGAGGGGCAGGCCTCGCTGAAAGTGGTCGCCGACCACATCCGTTCGTGCGGCTTCCTGATCGCCGACGGCGTGCTGCCGTCCAACGAAGGCCGTGGCTACGTGCTGCGCCGCATCATTCGTCGTGCCTGCCGCCACGGTAACAAGCTGGGCGCCAAAGGCAGCTTCTTCTACCAGATCGTCGCCGCGCTGGTCGCCGAAATGGGCGAGGCCTTCCCGGAACTGAACAGCCAGCAGGCGCACATCGAACGCGTGCTCAAGGCTGAAGAAGAACAGTTCGCCAAGACCCTGGAGCAGGGCCTGCGCATCCTCGAGCAGGACCTGGCCCAGCTGAAGGGCGAGGTGGTGCCGGGCGACGTGGTGTTCAAGCTGTACGACACCTACGGCTTCCCGATGGACCTGACCGCCGACATCGCCCGCGAGCGCGAGCTGACCATCGACGAAGCCGGCTTCGAGCGCGAGATGGACGCCCAGCGTGAGCGCGCCCGTTCCGCCAGCGCCTTCGGCATGGACTACAACAGCCTGGTCAAGGTCGACAGCGCCACCGAGTTCCTCGGCTACGAGGCCACCGAAGGCCAGGGCAAGATCATCGCCCTGTACAAGGACGGCCAGGCCGTCGACCAGCTGGGTGAAGGCGAGCAGGGCGTGGTCGTGCTCGACCGCACGCCGTTCTACGCCGAATCCGGTGGCCAGGTGGGTGACACCGGCTACCTGCAGGCTGGCGCTGCGCGCTTCGACGTGCGCGACACCACCAAGACCGGTGGTGCCTTCCTGCACCACGGCGTGGTTGCCAGCGGTGCGCTGGTGATCGGTTCGCCGGTTCAGGCCAAGGTCGATGCCGACGTGCAGCACGCCACCTCGCTGAACCACTCCGCCACCCACCTGCTGCACGAAGCGCTGCGCCAGGTGCTGGGCGAGCACGTACAGCAGAAAGGCTCGCTGGTCGACAGCCAGCGCCTGCGTTTCGACTTCAGCCACTTCGAGGCGGTGAAACCGGAGCAGATCAAGGCCCTGGAAGACATCGTCAACCGCGAAGTGCGCAAGAACACTGCGGTGGAAACCGAACTGACCGACATCGAAACCGCCAAGGCCAAGGGTGCCATGGCGCTGTTCGGCGAGAAGTACGGCGACACCGTGCGTGTGCTGAGCATGGGCGGCGATTTCTCGGTGGAGCTGTGCGGCGGTATCCACGCCAAGCGCACCGGTGACATCAGCCTGTTCAAGATCATCAGCGAAGGCGGCGTAGCCTCTGGCGTGCGCCGTATCGAAGCGGTCACCGGCGCTGCTGCGCTGGCCTACCTGAACGCTGCCGAAGAGCAGGTCAAGGAAGCCGCGCAGCTGGTGAAGGGTAATCGCGACAACCTGATCGACAAGCTGTCGGCTGTGCTCGAGCGCAACCGTCAGCTGGAGAAGCAGCTGGAACAGCTGCAGGCCAAGGCCGCCAGCGCCGCCGGGGATGATCTCTCCAATGCGGCCGTTGAGGTCAAGGGCGCCAAGGTGCTCGCCGCCCGCCTGGATGGGCAGGACGGCAAGGCCCTGCTGGCGCTGGTCGATCAGCTGAAGAACAAGCTCGGCCACGCAGTGATCCTGCTGGGCAGCGAGCATGAGGGCAAGGTCGTGCTGGTGGCCGGCGTGACCAAGGACCTCTCCAGCCAACTCAAGGCTGGCGATCTGATGAAACAAGCCGCTGCGGCGGTGGGTGGCAAGGGCGGTGGCCGTCCGGACATGGCCCAGGGTGGTGGCGTCGACGTCGCTGCACTGGACCAGGCCCTGGCGCTGGCCGTGCCATTCGCAGAGCAGGGACTTTGAGATGAGGGGGCCGGCGGTCTAGTGGCCTGTACGGCTAATTCTTGCGCTCAAATTCGAGTGCCAGGGTTTGCCGCGCAAGGCGCCGCGACGAGTCGTAGCCGGGCTACGGCGAGGAGTGGCAACGCAGCGAGGCGAATCCTGGTGCCGAATTTGGGTGCAAGAATTAGCCACACAGGCCACTCCCATCCGGCCTCTTCATGTTGGATTGTTTTTTGGGGCCCTGTATGGGCTGAGGCACCATTGAAATGGCGTTGATCGTACAGAAATTTGGCGGCACCTCTGTCGGTTCCATCGAGCGGATCGAGCAGGTAGCCGATAAGGTCAAGAAACACCGTGAGGCGGGCGACGACCTGGTGGTTGTGTTGTCGGCCATGAGCGGTGAAACCAATCGCCTGATCGACCTGGCCAAGCAGATCACCGATCAGCCGGTTCCGCGTGAACTGGACGTGATCGTGTCGACCGGTGAGCAGGTAACCATTGCCTTGCTGACCATGGCCTTGATCAAGCGTGGTGTGCCAGCGGTGTCCTACACCGGCAACCAGGTGCGCATTCTCACCGACAGCGCGCACAACAAGGCGCGCATCCTGCAGATCGACGACCAGAAGATTCGTGCCGACCTCAAGGAAGGCCGCGTGGTCGTGGTAGCGGGCTTCCAGGGCGTCGACGAGCACGGCAGCATCACCACCCTGGGCCGTGGTGGCTCCGACACCACGGGCGTGGCCCTGGCGGCTGCGCTGAAGGCTGACGAGTGCCAGATCTACACCGACGTCGATGGCGTCTACACCACCGACCCGCGCGTTGTGCCACAGGCCCAGCGCCTGGAGAAGATCACCTTCGAAGAGATGCTGGAAATGGCCAGCCTCGGTTCCAAGGTGCTGCAGATCCGTTCGGTGGAGTTCGCCGGCAAGTACAACGTTCCGCTGCGCGTGCTGCACAGCTTCAAGGAGGGTCCGGGTACCCTCATTACCATTGATGAAGAGGAATCCATGGAACAGCCGATCATTTCCGGTATCGCCTTCAACCGTGATGAAGCCAAGCTGACCATTCGCGGCGTGCCGGACACCCCGGGCGTGGCCTTCAAGATCCTCGGCCCGATCAGCGCCTCGAACATCGAGGTCGACATGATCGTGCAGAACGTTGCCCACGATAACACCACCGACTTCACCTTCACCGTACACCGCAACGAGTACGAGAAGGCGCAGAGCGTGCTGGAAAACACTGCCCGCGAAATCGGTGCCCGTGAAGTGATCGGCGACACCAAGATCGCCAAGGTCTCGATCGTCGGCGTCGGCATGCGTTCGCACGCCGGTGTTGCCAGCCGCATGTTCGAAGCCCTGGCCAAGGAGAGCATCAACATCCAGATGATCTCCACCTCCGAGATCAAGGTTTCGGTCGTGATCGAAGAGAAGTACCTGGAGCTGGCCGTACGCGCGCTGCACACCGCGTTCGAGCTCGACGCTCCGGCACGACAGAGCGAGTAATACGCTGCCTGGAAGGGCGCGGCTTGCCGCGCCCTTCGCGTTTCTGCTCGCTACACAGGCCTGTCCTGCCCTGTGTGGCGAGTAACCGGGCCCCTGGTCGTCGTCCACGACCAGGTCGCGACACCCAAGACTGTTACCCCTGAATGTTTTGCGTAAGGAGAAAGCTATGTTGATTCTGACTCGTCGGTGCGCCGAGAGCCTGATCATTGGAGACGGCGAGATCACCGTGACGGTGCTCGGCGTCAAAGGCAACCAGGTGCGTATTGGCGTCAGCGCCCCGAAAGAAGTGGCTGTGCACCGCGAGGAAATCTACCTGCGGATCAAGAAAGAGAAGGACGAGGAGCCAAGCCTTTAATTTTTTTGAAGTTTTTTTCAAAAAAAGGGTTGCAAACGAGGAAGAGCCTGTTTAATATTCGCCTCGTGTTGCGGTGAGGTGGCCGAGTGGCCGAAGGCGCTCCCCTGCTAAGGGAGTATACCTCATAAGGGTATCGGGGGTTCGAATCCCCCCTTCACCGCCATTATTCGCTTAGGGCGCTGTAAACGGTAAGAACGCTAAGTAGTTGATTTTAAACGAAAAAGTTCTTGCAAAAATGTTTCAGCGACCTATAATGCGCGGCAAGACACGGACTCATAGCTCAGCTGGATAGAGTACTCGGCTACGAACCGAGCGGTCGGAGGTTCGAATCCTCCTGAGTCCGCCACTTTTGAAGTGGCTTTGTTTGCAAGGCTGCTTCAAACAACCAGTGGTAATCTGGTCTAAAACTACCATCGCGGACTCATAGCTCAGCTGGATAGAGTACTCGGCTACGAACCGAGCGGTCGCAGGTTCGAATCCTGCTGAGTCCGCCACTTTTTGAAGTGGCTCTGCTTGCAAAGGCACTTCAACCAACCAGTGGTAACCTGGTCTAAAAAATACCACCACGGACTCATAGCTCAGCTGGATAGAGTACTCGGCTACGAACCGAGCGGTCGGAGGTTCGAATCCTCCTGAGTCCGCCACACCAAATCAAGAAGCCCGCTCATTTGAGCGGGCTTTTTGTTTTTCCGCGCCAATGAATTGTTGGTGATGTCGATCTAAGCTCTTCTGTAATGATTGTGGTGCAGGTGCCGCGCTCTTCTGTGGGAGCGGCCTTGTGTCGCGATGGGGCGCGCAGCGGCCCCAAAATCGACCAGGCGCCACACTTCTGAAATGAATGTGCTTTCCCACCCATGACAACCGTCGCACTGACAGCTTCGAGCGTTGTCCCAGCTTTATCACGCAAACGATTGTTCTGGCCAAAATTTTAAGCGATCTGACAGCTTTAGCAGTGTATGATTGCGCCCGTCAGCCCCGCCGGGGCTTGTGGAAAACCACCATGGACTTACCCAGTAGTTACTCGCTAACAAGATTCATACAGAAAGATCTGACCGATTGATTCTCCCGGCGTGCTCCGCTGCTGGGAGTGGAGTTCGCCTATGACTGAAGTAGAAGTAAAAAAAGCGCAGGAAAGCCTGCAGGACCGCCTGGCCCAAGTGGTCGAACTGCTGCAACGCCAGCGCGTGGTCGAAGACCTGACCCACCGTCAGGAAGGCGCCCACAACGACCTGGTGGAAAACCTGGTCCACCGCCAGAACCTCGTCGAGCTGCAGCGCAAGCTCGATGACCTGCACCCCGCCGACATCGCCTACATCCTCGAAGCCTTGCCCCTGGAAGACCGCCTGACGGTCTGGCAGCTGGTGCGCTCGGATCGCGATGGCGACATCCTGCTGGAAGTGTCCGACGCCGTGCGGCAATCGCTGATCGCCGACATGGACGATCACGAACTGCTCGCCGCCGCCAAGGAAATGGACGCCGACGAGCTGGCCGACCTGGCTCCTGAGCTGCCGCGTGACGTTGTTCACGAGCTGATGGAAACCCTCGATGCCCAGCAACGCGAGCGCGTGCGTTCGGCGCTGAGCTACGACGAGGAGCAGGTTGGTGCGCTGATGGACTTCGAGATGGTCACCATCCGCGAAGACGTCAGCCTGGAAGTGGTGTTGCGCTACCTGCGCCGCCTGAAAGAGCTGCCGAACCACACCGACAAACTGTTCGTGGTCGACTATGACGGCATTCTCAAGGGCGTATTGCCGATCAAGCGCCTGCTGGTCAATGACCCGGAAAAGAAGGTGGCGGAGGTCATGGCGACCGACCCGGTCTCCTTCCACCCCGAGGAAGATGCCTATGATGCGGCGCAGGCCTTCGAGCGTTATGACCTGGTATCTGCACCGGTCGTGGACAAGAACGAACGCCTGATCGGCCGCTTGACCATCGACGAAATGGTCGACCTGATTCGTGAAGAAAGCGAAAGCGAAGTGCTGAACATGGCCGGTTTGCGCGAGGAAGAAGACATCTTCGCCTCGGTCTGGCGTTCGCTGCGCAACCGCTGGGCCTGGTTGGCCATCAACCTGATTACCGCTTTCGTTGCGTCGCGAGTGATTGGCCTGTTCGAAGGTTCGATCGAGAAGCTGGTGGCCCTGGCTGCGCTGATGCCGATCGTGGCGGGTATTGGTGGCAACTCCGGTAACCAGACCATCACCATGATCGTGCGCGCCATGGCGCTGGACCAGGTGTCGCCGGGCAACACCAGCCGCCTGATGCGCAAGGAGCTGGCGGTATCGCTGCTCAACGGCCTGATCTGGGGCGGGGTGATCGGTGCGGTGGCGTTCTGGCTGTATGGCAGCTGGTCGTTGGGCCTGGTGATGACTGCGGCGATGACCTTGAACCTGCTGTTGGCGGCCTTGATGGGAGTGTTGATCCCGATGACCCTGACGCGCCTGGGGCGCGACCCGGCGATGGGCTCCAGCGTGATGATTACCGCGGTGACCGACAGCGGCGGGTTCTTCATCTTCCTCGGGCTGGCCACGCTGTTCCTGCTGTAGCCCACGGTCCCCTGTAGGAGCGGCCTTGTGTCGCGATGGGCCGCACAGCGGCCCCAACAATCTCCGCAGCGCTGGTGAAATCCTGGGGCCGCTGTGCGGCCCATCGCGACACAAGGCCGCTCCTACAAACAAACGGATCGCGTCTCTTGCAGGATCACCATCCACAAAAAAGCCAGCTTACGCTGGCTTTTTCATGTTCGGCTGCAAACCTCAGGAGGCGTCGGTAGCCATTTCCACATCGTGAGCGATGAGGGCGACCAGCGCGTTCTGCTGGCGGTGCGACAGTTGGCGGAAGCGTTGCAGCAACTCGCGTTCATGCAGGGACAGTTCAGGGCTGTCCAGGCGCATGCTCAACTCGTCACCCAGCGCACCTTCCTGGATAAGGCTCTGTTCCAGGCGCGCGATGATTTCGGAGTTCATGCTGCGGTGATGGTTGCGCGCTACCTCGGCAATGCGCTCACGCATCCCGTCTGGCAGGCGGACGACGAACTTGTCAGCGGTGCGGCTCGAATAAATAGCCTGTTTCATTGGGCGCATATAAATTGACCGGATTTTGGTTCAGGGGAAGCGGTTCTCAAATTGGCCGCACGGGGTGGTAGTACGACCGTGGCGACGACGAAATGTTCAACCGTCTGTGAAAAATGGATGCTCATCTTGCCTCATGGTCGCCGTTTCCTTGGCGTCAATTCTGTGACAAATAGTGAGCCGGATAAAGGCTTTGTGCCAGTACCAATTATCAGAAATGAGTACTGGTTTGAAAAGTTTTACATGCTCCAGCTTGCCCAATCGTCAGACTTTTGCCGTCAAAAACTGGTAAAACGCAGCAAAAGGCCGGGAAAGCCCCTAGAATGTGCCGGTTTCCCTCCATAGAGCATAGTGGCTATGCAACATGACGCAAGCGACCGCCAATCAGGGACAGGCCGGTTGATATATCTGGTAGGACCGTCGGGTTCCGGGAAAGATTCCCTGATCGATGCTTCTCGTGAGCGATTGGCAGCCGCCGGGGTGGAAATCGCCCGTCGCGTCATTACCCGGTCGGCCGAAGCCAAGGGCGAAGCCGCCCATGGAGTCTCGGCCGAACAGTTCGAAGCACTGCGCGCGCAAGGCGCGTTCGCCATGCATTGGCGAGCCAATGGCCTGGATTACGGCATTCCACTACAGGTGGACCAGTGGCTGGCGGAGGGCAGGGCGGTGCTGGTGAATGGTTCGCGGGCCTATCTGGCCGAGGCGCGTCGGCGCTACCCGAACCTGTTGGCAGTGCTGGTCGAGGTCCGGCACGAGGTGCTGCGCGAGCGCCTGGTGGCCCGCGGCCGGGAAAGCGCAGAGGAAGTCGAGCAGCGCCTGGCACGTAATGCACGCTTGCAGGCGCTGGCCGATCCGTCGCTGCATGTGCTGGACAACTCCACCACCCTGGAAACCGCGGTCGCGGCATTGTTCGCGCTGCTGCGTGATGAAGGCGTGCTGCCGCAGGTGTAGCATTGGCAGAAAAGGATTACGCGAAAAAGCCCGCGTGAGGCATGACAAACGCCAGCATGCTGGTTAACATGCTGGCCGTCCTGCTGTGCAGCGTCCGCTGCCGGTACTTGCGTCTCAGTAGCTCAATTGGATAGAGCATCCCCCTCCTAAGGGGAAGGTTGCAGGTTCAATTCCTGCCTGGGACGCCATTTCCTATCTCCCACACCCCTCTCACCCAGCGTTGGCCAGCAACGATGGCGTGCTCCATATGCCGCTCGCTTGTGCCTGCGTTCGCCTGCCATCGCAGCCGTCCCGATGTGCTTGACCGAGATGTCGCATTCTTTGGAGTAATCCTTACATCACCCCAGGTCATGTGAGTTTACTGTCTTCGCCATGAGCTTCATGGATGGCTCAGCAGCGATCGATTGCACTCCAATAATAATCGGATCTCCCCGCAGGCCAACGCTTGCGGGCGGTCTGCGCCGAGCAGCAACAAAGGCCAAACCCATGACCAATAAACATAATATTTCCCTGGAAGACGCCCCGCTCAACAGCTTCCACAAGAAGCTCGCCATCTACTCCTCGGGTGCGCCGTTTCTGGATGGCTATATCCTGAGCATCATTGGCGTGGTCCTGGTGCAACTCAGCCAGTCGCTACAACTGTCCGTGCTCGAAGAGGGCCTGGTAGCCGCCGCATCGCTGGTTGGCATGTTCTTCGGCGGTTTCGTCGGTGGGCTGTTTACCGACAGGTTGGGCCGCAAGACGCTGTATGTGCTGGTACTGGTTGCACTCACGCTGTTTTCTCTCGGCCAGTTCTGGGTCACATCAGCCGCCGCACTGATTGCCCTGCGCTTTGCTCTGGGTGTCGCCATTGGCGCCGACCACCCACTGGCGACTTCGCTGCTGGCCGAGTTCCTGCCGCGCAAGCAGCGGGGTTCGATTCTCGCCAGCCTGGTGATGATGTGGTTCGTCGGTGCTGCCATGGCCTATGTGGCCGGTGAGTTCATCCTGCGCAGCATGGGGCCGGAAGCCTGGCGCTGGGCCTTGGCGAGTGCGGCGGTGCCTGGCGTGCTGTTCCTGATCATGCGCGCCGGCACCCCGGAATCGGCCCGTTGGTTGCTGAGCAAGGGGCGCATCGAAGAGGCCGACCAGGTAGTGAAAAGGGTTTATGGCAACAGCTTTTCCATCACCGACCTGGCCGAAGCGCCGTCGATTCGCAAGGTGTCGGTCTGGTCGCTGTTCCACTCCAGCTATGGCAAGCGCATCTTCTTCGTCAGCATGTTCTGGACCTGCTCGATCATCCCGCAGTTCGCCATCTACGCCTTCGCCCCGAAGATCCTTTCGGCCATGGGCCTTACCGGTGACCTGGCGGCGTGGGGCGCTGTGGCGATCACCGTCATCTTCGTGTTCGGTTGCTTGCTGGGCGTGAAGCTGATCAACCCCATGGGTCGGCGCAACATGCTGATCCACAGCTTCCTGTGGTCGGGCCTGGCCTTGCTGCTGCTGGGGCTGTACCCGGACGGGGCAGGGCTGGTGACCCTGGCGCTGTTCGGCAGCTATGCATTGTTCATTGGCGGGGCGCAGGTGTTGCAGTACGTGTACCCGAACGAGCTGTTCCCAACCGAGGTCCGGGGTTCGGCCGTTGGCCTGGCAACCTCCTTGTCGCGTATCGGTGCCGCCATCGGCACCTACCTGGTGCCCATGTCGCTGGAGTCGCTCGGCATTGCCAACACCATGATCGTGGCGTTCGGCATTTCGATGGTCGGGCTGCTCTGCACCTGGCTGATGGCGCCGGAGACACGCTCGCTGGACCTGGCCAAGGCCAGCGCGGTCTGATACTGCAAGAAGCCACCGAGCGGACGCTGGCCGTGTAGGAGCGGCCTTGTGTCGCGAAAGGGCTGCGCAGCAGCCCCGGCCATGTCAGCTGTGAAGCCAAAATCCTGGGGCCGCCTTGCGGCCCTTTCGCGACACAAGGCCGCTCCTACAGGGGCCGTGTAGAGCAGGAATATCAGCGCTGACGCATCCTACATCCCCAAATGCTTCAAGGCCCACAGCACTCCCATGCCCACAATCAGCGTCAGCATCGTGCTGCGCGTACGCCACGCCACCAATGCGGCCAGCATCGCTGCCGGTATCTGCGGGTTCATCCAGTCGAACCCCGCCTGCCGGTCAGGGAATACCACAGCCGGCAGTACCAATGCCGCCAGCACACTGGCCGGCACATACGCCAGGGCGCGGCGAAACAGTGGGGGGATGCGCAGCACCGTGTGCAACTCGATGAACGACAGACGGATGGCGAAGGTGCCCAGGCCGATCAGAATGAAGGTTATCCACTGGGTCGTTTCGCTCATGATGCTTCCTGCTCGGTATTGGCGTCTGCCACGGTTTGCTGTTTTTGCCAGCTCTCGATGGCCAGCCCGGCGATGATGCCGCCCAGCGCGCCAGCCAGCAGGCCGAGGTTGTAGGGCAGGTTGGCGGCCAGCACGGCGAGCACGCCACCGGTCAGTGCTGCGCCAAGCGTGGCCGCATTGCGAATGCCGGGTATCAACAGGGCCAGGAATGACAATGGAATGGCAAAGCCCAGCGACCAGTCTTCAGGGATGCTCGCGCCCAGGTACATGCCCGCCAGCACCGAGAGGTTCCAGCCGAAGAACATGGTGATTGCCGTACCGGCATAGTAGGGGTAGGCATGCTGCCCCAGCCCGCCCGAGCCCATCTTCAGCGTGCACAGGGCGAAGGACTGGTCTGACAGCATGTACGCCATCGGCCACTTGTGGCGGCGCGGCAACTGGCCCAGGTGCGGGGCCAGGCTGGCGCTGTACATCAGGAAGCGCAGGTTGATCACCAGCGCGGTGACTACCATGGTCACCGGCAGGGCGGCGCTTTGCATCAACTGCATCACCACCATTTGCGCCGAACCGGAGTAGAACAGCAAGGTCATGCCGATGGCATCGGTTGGCGACAGGCCCATGCCGATCGCCGTGACCCCGGTGATCAGGCCGAAGGGCACGATGCCGGAGGTCAATGGCAGGGCGCTGTGGGCACCTTGCCTGAACGCTTGGGTCCCGCTTGGATACGGCATGTGAAATCCTTGAAAGTGTGCAGACGGTGCAAGGGCGGTACGTCCACGTTAATGCGCGCGACAGTTGGCCTCAACGTCAGATTTCTGGAATAGTAGGCCTAAAAAAAATAGGCCTGAAACCGTGTACCTCGATACTCCCACCCGGCACTCGCTGCAGCTCAATGCCCTGCGTGCCTTCGAAGCGTCAGCCCGCCTGGGCGGTTTTGCCCGTGCCGCACTCGAGCTGAAGGTGACCCCAGGGGCCATCGCCGCCCTGGTCAAGACCCTGGAATGCGAATATGGCGCGGCCTTGTTCGAGCGCCACGCCAAAGGCGTGCGCCTGACGCCCTTGGGCGAAAGCGTGAAAGGCCAGTTCACCGAGGCGTTCGACGCGGTGGAAGCCGCCGCGCGCACACTGCGCCGCCTGGCCGCACCGCAGCGGGTGCATATCGTCACATCACCTGCCCTGGCGCAGTTGTGGATAGGGCCACGCCTGCCGGAACTGACCCGGCTGCTGGCACCCATCGAGATCTCGGTGACGGCGGTGGATGAGCCGCCCAACCTGAAGCGCAGCCCGTTCGACCTGTGCCTGTTCTACACCGAAAAACCCGAACGCTGGCAACGCAGGATAGCCACGGAAGAAGTCCTGCCCGTGTGCGTGCCGGCCCTTGCCGCCAGCATCGCCAAGCCCGAGGACCTTGCCGACGCCCGTTGCATCGCCGACGTGGGCTGGAACGACTGGGCGGTGTGGACGGGGGCGGTGATGCCCGGGCACAAGTTCGTTGCCCGTGGGCCGGGTTTTTCCCTGTACTCGATCGCCCTGCAGCAAGCCTTGCTGGCCGCCGGGGTGCTGATAGGGCGCAGAAGCCTGGTGCAACGCTACCTCGACAGCGGCGAACTGGTCGCCCCCATCGACCGCGCGGTGCCACTGGGCATGACCATCGCCGCATGGCGGCTGCCCGGTGCAAAGGGCAACCAGGTGGTTGCTGCCGTGGAGGACGCGCTGTTGCAGTTGGCTTGAGCGCACCCAAGCCATGTACGGTGCCTGTGGGAGCGGGCGTGCCCGCGAACACCGGCGAAGCCGGTGCCCTACACCGCAGCGCCTGCTTCGCGGGCACGCCCGCTCCCACAGAGGCCGAACGGGGCAAATGCCATGCCCGTCGTCAACACCGCGAAAATAGGGCGTTGGGGCTATTCCGATGGTGCCACGCTAGGCATATGCTTGCCCGTCAGAGGCATGTCACTTGTGGCTGGGCATCAGGGAGAGCGTCCATGAGTCAGGAAACCCGGCCGGTACCCGCCGGCTTCAGTGAACAGCAGTTGCATACGTTGTTCGATCTGATCAGCGATGGTATCTGGGACTGGAATGCCAATACCGGCTACGTCTATCGCAACCCGGGCTGGTACGCCATGCTCGGCTACCCCAGCCACTCCATGGCCAACTCGGTGCTCACCTGGGAAAGCGTGATCCACCCGGAGGACTACCCGCGGGTGATGGCGCATTTCGAGGCGTACATCAACCAGCGCAACGAGCATTACCTGGTCGAATACCGCTGCCGTTGCCACGATGGCAGCTACCTGTGGATCGAAGACAGCGGCTACATCATCGCCCATAACGAGGACGGCTCGGTGGCGCGCATGCTCGGTGCCCACCGCAACATCGACGCCAACAAGCGCCTGGTGGCGCAACTGGAGCAGAGGAACCAGTCGCTGGAAAGCCAGGTGGCCGAACGCACCCGCGAGCTGTCCTGGGTGAACCAGCAGTTGCAGCGGCAGCTGGACGAAAACCGCGAGCTGGCCGAGCGCGACGCGTTGACCCGCATTGCCAACCGCTATCGGCTGGAGAAGGCGCTGCAACTGGAATGCGAGCGTGCACAGCGCTTTCGCCAGCCGTTGTCGCTGATAGCCATGGACGTGGACGACTTCAAGCCGATCAATGACCGCTATGGCCATGCCCGTGGCGATACGGCGCTGGTGCGGGTGGTCGACGTCCTGCGTACCTGTCTGCGGCAGCAGGACCTGCTGGCGCGCTGGGGTGGGGACGAGTTCGTCATCGTATTGCCGCAGGCCTCGCTGGGCGAGGCGCTGGAGGTGGCAGCACGCTTGCGCCAGGCGATGGTGCAGGTGGAGCCGGTGGGCGATTGCCAGCTGACCATGAGTTACGGCGTGGTGCAATGGCAGGAAGGGGAGGACCAGCATGCACTGCTGGCGCGTGCCGACATGGCGCTGTACCGGGCCAAGGGGAACGGCAAGAACGCGATAGCCCAATAGATCGCGATCATTGTGGGAGCGGGCGCGCCCGCGAACACCGGCGGAGCCGGTGCCATACACCGTGTTGGGGGCTTCGCGGGCATGCCCGCTCCCACAGAGACCGCGGTGGTTTCAGGTTTTGTGTCGGACCGCCGTAGGCCCGAATGAAAAAAGACCCGCAACGCCTTGGGCGCTGCGGGCCAAATCGGCCTCGGCCGCTTCAGTGTCAGATATGCAGGGCGTGGCCCAGGGCGCGCAGTGCCGCTTCCTGTACCGCCTCACCCAGTGTCGGGTGGGCATGGATGGTGCCGGCCACATCCTCCAGGCACGCGCCCATCTCCAGCGACTGGGCAAACGCCGTCGACAACTCGGAAACCGCCACGCCAACCGCCTGCCAACCCAGGATCAGGTGGTTGTCACGGCGCGCCACCACCCGCACGAAACCGCTTTTCGATTCCAGGCTCATGGCCCGGCCATTGGCGGCAAACGGGAACTGCGCGACGATGCAGTCCAGCCCTTGCTGGCTGGCTTGCTCCGGGGTCTTGCCGACCACCACCACTTCCGGGTCGGTGAAACACACCGCGGCGATCGCGCTGGGTTCGAAACGGCGTGCCTTGCCGGCGATGATCTCGGCGACCATCTCGCCCTGGGCCATGGCCCGGTGCGCCAGCAT
The DNA here is from genome assembly GCF_002113575.1 of Pseudomonas sp. B8(2017). Classification (NCBI taxonomy): domain Bacteria; kingdom Pseudomonadati; phylum Pseudomonadota; class Gammaproteobacteria; order Pseudomonadales; family Pseudomonadaceae; genus Pseudomonas; species Pseudomonas sp. B8(2017). Next base: position 169,290 of record NZ_NEIO01000003.1, read on the forward strand.
CGGTTCGCCAGCCACGTCGCCGATGGCCCAGACATTGCGCATGCTGGTCTGGCAGCGCTCGTCAATGGCAACGGCGGCGCCGTTCATCTTCAGGTCCAGGCACTCCAGGTTGAAACCTTGCGTGCGCGGCCGACGGCCCACGGCCACCAGCACCTGGTCGGCTTCCAGGCGCAGTTGCGCACCCTGGCCATCACGGGCCAGCAGGCAGCCGCCCTCGTAACCCTCGACGCTGTGGCCCAGGTGCAGGGTGATGCCCAGTTTCTTCAGCGATTCGGCCACCGGTGCGGTCAGCTCGCTGTCGTAGGTCGGCAGGATGCGCTCGCGCGCTTCCACCACGCTGACCCGTGCGCCCAGTTTGCGGTAGGCGATGCCCAGCTCCAGGCCGATGTAGCCGCCGCCCACCACCACCAGGTGCTGCGGCAGGGTTTTCGGCGCCAGGGCTTCGGTCGAGGAAATGATCGGCCCGCCCAGCGGCAGCATCGGCAGTTCGACACTGCTGGAGCCAGTGGCCAGCAACAGGTGCTCACACTGGATACGCTGGCCATCGACCTCGACCTGCTTGCCGTCGAGCACCTTCGCCCAGCCATGGATCACCTTGACCCCGTGCTTTTTCAGCAGGGCGGCGACGCCGGTGGTCAGGCGGTCGACGATGCCGTCCTTCCAGGCCACGCTCTGGCCGATGTCCAGGCGCGGCGAGGCGACGCTGATGCCCAGCTCCGACGGGCCGGCAAAGCGCGAAGTCTGGTGGAACTGCTCGGCCACGTGGATCAGCGCCTTGGACGGGATGCAGCCGATGTTCAGGCAGGTACCGCCCAGTGCCTGGCCTTCCACCAGCACGGTGGGTATGCCCAGTTGCCCGGCGCGGATGGCAGCCACGTAGCCGCCAGGGCCGCCGCCGATGATCAACAGGGTAGTCTGGATAGTCTGTTGCATGCTCACTCCACGAACAGGCAGGCGGGTTGTTCGAGCAGGCCACGCACGGCCTGGATGAACAGCGCGGCGTCCATGCCATCGACCACGCGGTGGTCGAACGAGCTGGACAGGTTCATCATCTTGCGCACGACGATCTGGCCGTCGATCACCACAGGCCGCTCGACCATGCGGTTGACGCCGACGATCGCCACTTCCGGGGTGTTGACCACCGGCGTGCTGACGATGCCGCCCAGGGCGCCCAGGCTGGTCAGGGTGATGGTCGAACCGGACAGCTCGTCGCGGCTGGCCTTGTTGTTGCGGGCAGCGTTGGCCAGGCGCGAGATCTCGCCGGCATTGCTCCACAGGCTGCCAGCTTCGGCATGGCGCAGCACCGGCACCATCAGGCCGTTGTCACCCTGGGTGGCGATGCCCACATGCACCGCGCCATGGCGGGTGATTACCTGGGCTTCGTCGTCATAGGTGGCGTTGATCTGCGGGAAGTCGCGCAGTGCCACGACCAGGGCGCGCACCAGGAACGGCAGCAGGGTCAGCTTGCCGCGGCTGTCGCCGTGCTTGCTGTTGAGTTGCTGGCGCAGGGCTTCCAGGGCGGTGACGTCGATTTCTTCCACATAGCTGAAGTGCGCGACCCGGCGCTTGGCGTCCTGCATGCGCTGGGCGATCTTGCGGCGCAGGCCGATCACCGGCACCTGCTCGCTGTCGGTGCGCTTGGCATAGCCGCTCGACGCTTGTCCGCCAGTGCTGTGCGGCTTGCTCATGAAGGCGTCGAGGTCTTCGTGCAGGATGCGCCCGGCCGGGCCGCTGCCATGCACGTAACGCAGTTCGATACCGGCATCCAGGGCACGCTTGCGCACCGCCGGCGAGGCCAGCGGCTTGTCGCCTGGCTGGCGCGGCACGATCGGGGCTGCCTCGTGGTTGACGGGCGCCTGGCACGCGGCCGGTCTTGCTTCCTTCTGCGGTTCTGGCTTGGCGGCTACCGGGGCAGCGGGGGCTTCGACCTGTTCGGGCTTTGGCGCATCCTTGGTGGGCACATCCACATGGTTGCCGCTGCCTTCCACTTCGATGCGGATCAGCTCGCTGCCGACCGCCATCACTTCACCGGGCTGCCCACCCAGGGCCAGCACCTTGCCGCTGACCGGCGAAGGGATTTCCACGGTGGCCTTGTCGGTCATGACGTCGGCCACTACCTGATCTTCGGCGATCATGTCGCCGACCTTGACGAACCACTCGACCAACTCGACCTGCGCGATGCCTTCGCCAATGTCCGGCATCTTGATGACGTGCGTGCCCATTCAGACCTCCATGACCTTTTTCAATGCCGCACCTACCCGCGAAGGCCCTGGGAAGTAAGCCCATTCCTGTGCGTGGGGGTAGGGGGTGTCCCAGCCGGTGACGCGCTCGATCGGCGCCTCCAGGTGGTGGAAGCAGTGTTCCTGCACCAGCGACACCAGTTCGGCGCCGAAGCCGCAGGTGCGGGTGGCCTCGTGTACCACCACGCAGCGGCCGGTCTTTTTCACCGACTCGACGATGGTCTCCAGGTCCAGCGGCCACAGGCTGCGCAGGTCGATCACCTCGGCGTCGACGCCGGTTTCTTCGGCGGCCACCTGGGCCACGTACACCGTGGTGCCGTAGGTCAGCACGGTCACGTCATTGCCGGGGCGGGTAATGGCCGCCTTGTCCAGCGGCACGCTGTAGTAGCCATCGGGCACGGCGCTTTGCGGGTGCTTCGACCACGGCGTGACAGGGCGGTCGTGGTGGCCGTCGAACGGGCCGTTGTACAGGCGCTTGGGTTCCAGGAAGATCACCGGGTCATCGCATTCGATCGAGGCGATCAGCAGGCCCTTGGCGTCATACGGGTTGGACGGCATGACAGTGCGCAGGCCGCACACCTGGGTGAACATCGCTTCCGGGCTCTGGCTGTGGGTCTGGCCGCCATAGATCCCGCCACCGCAGGGCATGCGCAGCGTCAGCGGGGCGATGAACTCGCCGGCCGAACGGTAACGCAGGCGCGCCATCTCGGAAACGATCTGGTCGGAGGCCGGGTAGAAGTAGTCGGCGAACTGGATTTCCACCACCGGGCGCAGGCCGTAGGCACCCATGCCCACGGCGGTGCCGACGATGCCGCTCTCGGAGATCGGCGCGTCGAACACGCGGGACTTGCCGTACTTGTTCTGCAGGCCTTCGGTGCAGCGGAACACGCCGCCGAAGTAACCGACGTCCTGGCCGTAGATCACCACATTGTCGTCGCGCTCGAGCATGACATCCATGGCCGAGCGCAGGGCCTGGATCATGGTCATGGTAGTGGTGGCCATGGCGGTTTCCGGGTTGATGCTGTTGTTGTGGTCGTTCATCTCAAACCCCCAGTTCCTGGCGTTGACGGCGCAGGTGGTCGGGCATTTCCTTGTACACGTCCTCGAACATCGAGGCGGCACTCGGGATGTGACCGTTGGCCAGGGTGCCGTACTGCTCGGCTTCCTTCTGCGCGGCGATCACCGCGGCTTCCAGCTCGGCAGTGGTGGCCTGGTGTTCTTCCTCGGACCAGTGGCCGATCTTGATCAGGTGCTGCTTCAGGCGGGCGATCGGGTCGCCGAGCGGGAAGTGGCTCCAGTCATCGGCCGGGCGGTACTTGGACGGGTCGTCCGAGGTCGAGTGCGGGCCGGCACGGTAGGTGACCCACTCGATCAGGCATGGGCCCAGGCCGCGACGGGCGCGTTCTGCGGCCCAGCGCGAGGCGGCGTACACGGCGACGAAGTCGTTGCCGTCAACCCGCAGCGAGGCAATGCCGCAACCCACGCCACGGCCGGCGAAGGTGGTCGACTCGCCACCGGCGATGGCCTGGAAGGTGGAGATTGCCCACTGGTTGTTGACCACGTTGAGGATCACCGGGGCGCGGTACACGTGGGCGAAGGTGAGGGCGGTGTGGAAGTCCGACTCGGCGGTTGCGCCGTCGCCGATCCACGCCGAGGCGATCTTGGTATCGCCCTTGATCGCCGAGGCCATGGCCCAGCCGACCGCCTGCACGAACTGGGTCGCCAGGTTGCCGCTGATGGTGAAGAAACCGGCGTCGCGTACCGAATACATGATCGGCAGCTGGCGGCCCTTGAGCGGGTCGCGCTCGTTGGACAGCAGCTGGCAGATCATCTCGACCAGCGACACGTCGCGGGCCATCAGGATGCTTTGCTGGCGGTAGGTGGGGAAGCACATGTCGGTGCGGTTCAGCGCCAGGGCCTGGCCGCTGCCGATGGCTTCTTCACCCAGGCTCTGCATGTAGAAGGACATCTTCTTCTGGCGCTGGGCGACCACCATGCGGCTGTCGAAAATCCGTGTCTTGAGCATAGCGCGCATGCCCTGACGGAGAACTTGCGGGTCGATGTCTTCGGCCCACGGGCCTTGCGCGTCGCCTTGCTCGTCGAGCACGCGGATCAGGCTGTAGGACAGGTCCGCGGTGTCGGCAGCGTCGACATCGACTGGGGGTTTACGGGCTTGACCTGCATCGTTCAGGCGCAGGTAGGAGAAATCGGTCTGGCAGCCTGGCCGGCCGGTAGGCTCGGGCACATGCAAACGCAGGGGGGCGTACTCGTTCATGCTTTTTACGCTCGCTCGGGTATTTGTTTTTGTGAGCTCTGAAGCGGCCGCCGCTGAGTACCGGCTTGTGACTGGTAGGTCAGCGTCCCCTACATCTTAGTGGGCCGGCAGGAGAATTTTTCTCTCAAGTTGATTGCCTTTGCCGAGCAGGGCAGATAAACATTCCGCATAAACACAAAAAACCGGTGATTTTGTCTCATGCGCAAACTCGATCGTACCGATATCGGCATTCTCAACAGCCTGCAGGAAAATGCCCGCATCACCAATGCCGAGCTGGCCCGCTCGGTGAACCTGTCCCCCACGCCCTGCTTCAACCGGGTGCGGGCCATGGAAGAACTGGGGGTGATCCGCCAGCAGGTGACCTTGCTGTCGCCCGAGGCGTTGGGGCTGGACGTGAACGTGTTCATCCATGTGAGCCTGGAAAAACAGGTCGAGCAGTCGTTGCACCGTTTCGAGGAAGAAATTGCCGAACGGCCCGAGGTGATGGAGTGTTACCTGATGACGGGCGATCCGGACTACCTGCTGCGGGTACTGCTGCCCAGTATCCAGGCACTGGAACGGTTCCTGGATTACCTGACGCGGTTGCCAGGGGTGGCCAATATCCGTTCCAGTTTCGCCTTGAAGCAGGTGCGCTACAAGACGGCCTTGCCGCTGCCGGCCAATGGCATGACCTTGCGGGAATAGGTGTGGCCTGACTGATGATTGGCCTTGGCAATGCCTCTTTGGTTCTGAGAGGCAGGGCACCTCCTGACAGGGCCTTCGCAGTGATGCCGGGTTTCAGGCTAGCCGGATGTTCTCCAGGTAGAACGTGAGTATCTCTCCCGGCGTTGCGCTTGCATTCAGAAATCTGTCAAAGGTGAGGGACAGGTCTGTGGATGCATCCTCAGGCCTTGTCGATGCAACACGATGGCCGTGTTTGTCGCGTAGGTAGAACGGAACGCTATCGGCGCTGTTCAGGTCGCCATTCCAATAATCTTGTGTATCGATTTTCCAGTAGTCGCCAAGCCCTGCCAGCTGCGGCTTGAAGTTCGCCACGGCGTCCGTGACTCTGCCGATCACGCCTGTCCCATACAGGCCGAGCCAGCCTCTGGAATTTTGCTCAAGCCTCGCGCCTGCGAATTTCCAGTGGTTGTTGCACGAGATGTAGTAGAGGTCCCGTCCCTTCTCCGATGTGATGTACTTGAAATCGAACGCGATACGTACGATCTCGTCCCGCGCATGCGCCTTTCGGTGATTATCGACGCACAACCAGCCGTCCTCATCCAGCCATGTGAATGGGTGTTGCCCGACGGATGATTCTGCAACTACCACTCGGCCTGCATGGGTATGCAGTTCGGCGGTGAAATCAGCTTTGATCATGTAACCTCCAGTCTCAGTTGCTCCCGGGATGGGACGAGGCAAGCTAACCCTTCGGCTGGTGAACAATGAGATGGAAACGCTTGGAGCGCAGCTTGGTCCGATGATGCAAGTGCATGATCACGACATGACCGACACTGGACGCGCCCTTGATTCACGATTTGTCAGGCAGGGGACTGCGCCGCAGCAATTTTGCTTTTATGCTTGGCTGCAACCCATCGCCACCTGACCCGGGAGCCGCAAGGGACCTATGCGAAATATATGGAAGCCGTTTCAGTCGTTGTATTTCGCCGCGCTGATGATGTTGATCGGCTCGGGCCTGCTCAGTACCTACCTGGCCCTGCGCCTGGCAGCCGATCATGTCGACAGCCTGTGGGTGGGCGCCTTGATGGCGGCCAACTACTTTGGCCTGGCGGTAGGCGGCAAGGTCGGCCACCGGTTGATTGGCCGGGTAGGGCACATTCGCGCCTATGCCACTTGCGCCGGCATCGTCGGCGCGGCGGTGCTCGGCCATGGCCTGACCAGCTGGTTGCCGGCCTGGGTCGGGCTGCGAATGATCGTCGGCCTGGGGATGATGTGCCAGTACATGGTCATCGAGAGCTGGCTGAACGAGCAGGCCGACGTGAAGCATCGCGGCGCGGTGTTCAGCGGCTACATGATCGCCTCGTACCTGGGCCTGGTGCTCGGCCAGCTGATCCTGGTGGTGCACCCACAGCTTGGCCTGGAGCTGCTGATGCTGGTGGCCATGTGTTTCACCCTGTGCCTGGTACCGGTCGCCATGACCCGGCGCATTCACCCGGCGCCGTTGCGCCCGGCACCGATGGAGCCGAAGTTCTTCATCAAGCGCGTGCCGCAGTCGCTCAGCACGGTGCTGGGTTCGGGGCTGATCGTCGGCTCGTTCTATGGTCTGGCGCCCCTGTATGCCTCCAGCCAGGGTATGACTACCGAGCAGGTCGGTCTGTTCATGGGTAGCTGCATCTTTGCCGGCCTGCTGGTGCAGTGGCCGCTGGGCTGGTTGTCTGACCGCTACGATCGGGCCGTGCTGATCCGCAGCGTGGCGGTGGGGTTGGCGCTGGCCTCGGCGCCGCTGGCGATGCTGCCCAGCGTGCCGCTGGAGTTGCTGTTCGGCATAGGCTTCGTGATTTCGTTGCTGCAGTTCTGCCTGTACCCGCTGGCGGTGGCGTTTTCCAACGACCATGTGGAAAGCGAACGGCGGGTGTCGCTGACCGCGATGCTGCTGGTGACCTACGGCGTGGGTGCCTGTATCGGGCCGCTGGCGGCAGGCGTGCTGATGAAGGTGCTGGGCCCGCAGATGCTGTATGCCTTCTTCGTGTTCTTTGCCCTGGTGCTGGTGTGGCGCATTCGGCCGAAGGCGGTCACTGGGCTGCACCAGGTGCAGGATGCGCCTTTGGGCCACGTTGCCATGCCGGCTGCCGGTTCGCCACTGTCGGCGGCGCTGGACCCACGGGTGGATGAGCAGACGGTACAGGAGGTGATGCAGGCGCCGGTGGCGGCGGAGGATACCGAGGCGGAAGAGAAGGGGGCTGACAAGGAGCCTGAGCCGGAAGGTGAGGTCAGCAAGTCGGTGTAGGCCTGTGCCGGCCTCTTCGCGGGCGCGCCCGCTCCCACATGAAGTTGCGCCGGGCTCAAGGCTTGCGTTGTACCTGTGGGAGAGCTGTCGCGTAGATAACTGAATCCGCAAGCAGTACGCGTACCCTGTGGGAGCGGCTTTAGCCGCGAAGAATCCAACGCGGTGCATGGCACCGGCTGCGCCGGTGTTCGCGGCTAAAGCCGCTCCCACAGAGTCCCTGCTAATTCAATGAGTTATGTGCAGTTCTGTGGGAGCGGGCGTGCCCGCGAAAAGGCCGGCACAGGAGAAGCACAAATGAAAACGCCACCTTGATAGGTGGCGTTTTTGTACTCGGCCGACGATCAATAGTCGTCCTTGTCGAACCGCCGCGCTTCACGCTGCAACTGGTACACAAAGCTCTCGACCTTGCGCTGCGCCTGCCCGGTAAGGTTATGGAAGCGCACGCCGGCAAAGGTGGTGTTGATCCGCTCTTCATAGTGCAGGTGGCGCAGCTCGACCATGGTGTCGACCAGGCCCAGCGGGTTGCCAGCCTTGAAACGCTCGTACACCTGGCCCAGTTGCAGGCGATCCTCGACATTGCCTTCGAAGCGCAGCTTGCAGCCGGTGGCGGAGATGTCCAGCAGCTTGCCACGCAGGGCGCCGTTGCCCTTGAGGTGGGCGCCATCGAGGATGACATCGACCAGCTGCGACAGCTTCAGCGCGGCGCGGAAGGCATTGCGGCGCTGGTGGTAGGTCATTTCCAGAGGCATGGCGCCGCGGTAGCAGCGGTGGCCGTCGACTTCACTGATCTTCAGCTCGTGGTTGCAGTCCCAGGCGATGCGCACGCCATCGTGGAAGCCTTCGACGCGGAAGTGTTCGCCGTTCTCGATGAACTTTTCACCGTCACGCGGGATCATCTCGTCCAGCGCCAGGGTGTTGCTTTCACGGTCCACGTGCACCACGTAGCTCTGGAAGCGCTGGCTGCGGTCGTGGAAGGTGATGATCAGGGGGTCGTGGCTTTCCTGCAGCTGCCGCAAGTTGGCCGCAATCTCCAAAGGGGTGTTCAGCACCTTTGGCGGCTGCGGGGCATCGGATTCATTGAACACGGCTTATCGTTCTCCAGGCAAAAGCGACACACGCAATTAACGGCATTTTGCCAGTATGTTCCGTGCCTTGATAGAAAAAATCACACTTGGCTGAGCGCCCGTGGCTTGGCCAGTGGCGAGGTGCTGCCGCGGCTGTCGTAGAGCGACGGAGAATCGCCGCCCATGAGGATCCGGATCTGGTTGTTGGTGACGTGTTGCTGCACCTGGATGATCCGGCCATTGGTCTCGTTGAGCTGCTGGCAGGCTTGCATCAACTGGCTGATCACATCGAGTTGCTGCAGCAGCAGTTCACCGTTCGGCGATTGTGCCGCCACGGCCTCCACTCCGGCGCGATCAGGGCTCAGGCCAAGACTGACAAGCAGGTTGTTGCGCCGCAGGCCTTGCTGCTCCAGCAGCACGATCAAAGACTGCTTGCGGGCCAGGATATTCTCCAGTGGCGCCATGTCGCGGCCATGCAGGGCGATCGCTTCCTTTTGCAGAAGGTCCAGCAGTTCCTGCATCGGGGCAATGTCATCTTCGATCAGTTGCAGCAAGGTGGTGTCGTGCATGGCTAACTCTTGGCTTTTCTAGCGTCCGTGAAGTCAGCGCGCCGAACGGTCAGCGCTGAGCTTCGAAATCGAGCAGTTTGCTGGCGACCCGGCCGGCATCGACCTGGTAGCTGCCGTCGGCGATCGCCTGTTTCAACTGGGCCACACGGGCACTGTTGACCACTGGCTCGTCGCGCAGCTTGTCGCTGATCTTCTGCAACTGCTGGGCCTCTTGGCTGAGGTGTACCGCTTCTCCGCTGGCGCTGGTGGCGGTTGCCGCTTCCTGGCTGGCTGCCGGTTTTTCGGCGCTGCCGTTCGCGGTGTTGCCGCGCACGCCGCCCGTGACGGACGGAGAGTTATTCAAACGACTGAAGTCGATGACCATGATCAGAAACCTCTGGGTATTTGGACGCTTGCCTTGTTTTCGGCCAACCCGAAAGAAACTTTAGGCACAAATGCATAGCCGCCTGTCAGCAAGCTCGCGAACCCGTTTTCTGACACAGTTTAGGAAAAGCGGTTCCTCACCGCCAGCGCAAATCAATGGGCTGGCTACATACTTACCTCGACCTGGCCGGGGCCGGTCACCCTGGCCTTGATCACCCGTTTGGAATTGAGGTTGCGCACCCGGATCTGTTCGCTCAGGCCGCCCTTGCTCAGGGCTTCTCCGGGCATGCGCACACTCAGGCTGCCACTGCGGGCGATGATCACCACGTGGTCGCCCTTGCGCACCACCTCGGCCTGTTCCAGGTGTTGCGGGGTGAGTACCTGGTCGATCACCGTGGGGCGCAGCATCTTCATGCCCACCGCCTGTTCCAGTTCGGTCAAGAAGCCTTGGCCCAGGGTGCCGACATCGCGCTCGCGCAGGGCCACGTCGCCTTCGCCCACCACGTTGTCGCGCTTGAGCGGCCGGGTCACCACCACCACGTCGCGGAACAGCCGCACGGTGGCCGGCACGAACACGGTCCATGGCGCCGTGCCTTCGCAGCGCACCTTTACCGTGACGCGGCCCAGCGGCTGGGCCGGGCTTTCCAGCGAGGCGTCCAGTTGCTGGCTGCACAGCGGCATGCGCAGGCGCGGGTCCAGCGGGTTGACCTGGATCTCGTAACGGCCGGCGGTCTGGGTGGTTGCCAGATAATCTTCGACGCTGAATTCAAGAAACCCTTGAGTGACACCGATAAGCTGTTCAGGCAAGGTAAACGCGTCCGCTACCGTGCGAACGCCGGGCACCAGAAGGCACAGCATGGCCAGCGAGCCAGTCAGCAGGCGCGTCAATCGTCGGAAAAATGTCGTTTTCGTGTACATGGCGCTCAAAAAAGCAAAGCCCGTGCCGACTCGCTACCTGAGTTGCAACGAAAGGCTGAAACATAAAGGAGTCTGGCATGGCAGGTGTTATGGATTCGGTCAACCAGCGCACGCAGCTGGTGGGGCAGAATCGCCTGGAATTGCTGCTGTTCCGCCTCAATGGCGAGCAGCTTTACGGCATCAACGTATTCAAGGTCAGGGAAGTGCTGCAATGCCCTGCGCTGACACTGCTGCCCAAGGCGCACCCGGTGGTGCGCGGTGTTGCCAATATACGCGGGGCGACCATCCCGATCCTCGACCTGTCGATGGCCACCGGGTTGCGGCCGCTGCAGGAAGACACGCGCAACAGTTTCGTGATCATCACCGAGTACAACACCAAGACCCAAGGCTTCCTGGTGCACTCGGTGGAGCGCATCGTCAACATGAACTGGGAAGAAATCCATCCGCCACCCAAGGGCACCGGCCGCGACCACTACCTGACCGCGGTTACCCGGGTGGACAACCGCATGGTCGAGATCATCGATGTGGAGAAGGTGCTGGCCGAAGTGGCGCCGTCGTCCGAGTCGGTGTCGGCCGGGGTGATCGATGCCGAGGTGCAGGACAAGGCCGTGCTGCTGCGGGTGCTCACCGTCGACGATTCGTCGGTGGCGCGCAAGCAGGTCAGCCGCTGCCTGCAGACCGTGGGGGTCGAGGTGGTGGCGCTCAATGACGGCCGTCAGGCCCTGAACTACCTGCGCCAGCTGGTGGATGAGGGCAAGAAGCCGGAAGAAGAGTTCCTGATGATGATCTCGGACATTGAAATGCCAGAAATGGACGGCTATACGCTAACGGCAGAGATCCGCAGTGACCCACGCATGCAAAAATTGCACATCTGCCTGCATACTTCGCTTTCCGGGGTGTTCAACCAGGCGATGGTCAAGAAGGTCGGTGCCGATGACTTCCTGGCCAAGTTCAAGCCGGACGACCTGGCCCAGCGGGTGGTCGACCGGATCAAGGCAGCGCATTGAAGCAGCCGGGGGCAGGCCCCCGGCACCAGTGATTGAAAAGAGGCGGCAGTAGTGTCTACGGGTAATTTGGATTTCGAACAGTTCCGGGTCTTCCTGGAGAAAGCCTGTGGCATCCTGCTGGGCGAGAATAAGCAGTATCTGGTTTCCAGCCGTCTCAACAAGCTGATGGAGCAACAGGGCATCAAGAGCCTGGGCGAACTGGTGCAGCGCATCCAGGCCCAACCGCGCGGCGGCTTGCGCGAGCAGGTGGTCGATGCCATGACCACCAACGAGACCCTGTGGTTTCGCGATACCTACCCGTTCGAGGTGCTGAAGAACAAGGTCATCCCCGAGTTCATCCGCAACAACCCTGGCCAGCGCCTGCGCATGTGGTCGGCGGCCTGTTCGTCGGGGCAGGAGCCGTATTCCATCTCGATGGCTATCGACGAGTTCGAGCGCAGCAACCTCGGCCAGTTGAAGATGGGCGCGCAAATCGTGGCCACCGACCTGTCCGGCACCATGCTGACCAACTGCAAGACCGGCGAGTACGACAGCCTGGCGATTGCCCGTGGCTTGTCCCAGGAGCGCCTGCAGCGCTACTTCGAAACCAAGGGGCCGGGGCGCTGGGCAGTCAAGCCGGCGATTCGCAGCCGCGTCGAGTTCCGCTCGTTCAACCTGCTCGACAGCTATGCCAGCCTGGGCAAGTTCGATGTGGTGTTCTGCCGTAACGTGCTGATCTATTTCTCGGCGCAGGTGAAGAAGGACATCCTGTTGCGTATTCACAGTACGTTGAAGCCGGGTGGGTATCTGTTCCTCGGGGCTTCCGAGGCGCTGAACGGGCTGCCGGACCATTACCAGATGGTGCAGTGCAGTCCGGGGATTATCTACCAGGCGAAGTAAGCACAAAGGCCGGCAGCGAAAGTTGCCGGCCTTTTTGTTTGCCTGCGCCGGCCTCTTCGCGGGCATGCCCGCTCCCACAGGCTGGCGCCATACCTGTGGGAGCGGGCGTGCCCGCGAAGAGGCCGGCGCAGGAGAAATGCTGACGTCAAATTTTTGTTTTGCCGCTTTTGCCGCCCGGCAATTGCCGCTTTCGCCGCCCAAGGCGGAAGGCCTTTGCCGCTTTTCTGGCATCACTCTGACAGCACCTTGCCCCGCAAGCCCGTATTTCCGGGCTTTCTGTTGGTTGGCACAGCCCTTGCTATACCTTGCCCAACGATATTCCGGTCAACCTCCGAAGGTTTCCCCGACATGAGCATCAGCTTCGACAAGGCGCTTGGTATTCACGAAAAGGCCCTGGGCTTCCGCGCCCAGCGCGCCGAAGTGCTGGCCAACAACATCGCCAACGCCGACACGCCCAACTACAAGGCGCGCGACATGGACTTCGCCTCGGTGCTCGCTGCCGAAAGCGACAAGCAGCAGAGTGGCGGCCGTTTCAGCCTCGATCGTACCAACAGCCGCCATATCGAGGCCGAGGGCCTGGCCATGGCCGACGATACCCTCAAGTACCGCACGCCAACGCAGCCGTCGATCGACCAGAACACCGTGGACGCGCAGATCGAGCAATCGAACTACACCGAAAACGCCGTCGGCTTCCAGGCCAGCTTCACCTTGCTCAACAGTAAATTCAAAGGGCTGGTTTCGGCCCTGCGGGGAGAATGACCATGTCCCTTTCCAGTGTCTTCAACATTGCCGGTAGCGGCATGAGTGCGCAGAACACGCGCCTGAACACCGTTGCTTCCAACATCGCCAACGCCGAGACCGTGTCCTCGAGCATCGACCAGACCTACCGCGCCCGCCACCCGGTGTTCGCCACCACCTTCCAGGACGCGCAGGCCGGCGGCAGCCAGTCGCTGTTCGAAGACCAGGGCGAGGCAGGGCAGGGCGTGCAGGTAAAAGGCATCGTCGAGGACCAGAGCAACCTGGAGGCCCGTTACGAGCCCAACCACCCGGCGGCGAACAAGGACGGCTACGTCTATTACCCGAACGTCAACGTGGTCGAGGAAATGGCTGACATGATCTCCGCCAGCCGCGCGTTCCAGACCAACGCCGAGTTGATGAATACGGCCAAGGCGATGATGCAGAAGGTCCTGACCCTCGGTCAGTGATAAGGAAACCAGACCATGGCAATCGATACCAACGGTGTGAACCTCAACGACGTGCTCGCGGCGTCGGGTGTAGGCACCAGCACCAAGAAGACCACGGACACCGCCTCCAAGACCGGCAACGACTCGCTCGGCAAGGACGCGTTCCTGCAATTGCTGGTCACCCAGATGCAGCACCAGAACCCGCTGGACCCACAGGACAACGGTGAGTTCGTTGCCCAGCTGGCGCAGTTCAGCAGCCTGGAAGGCATTACCTCGCTTAACGAATCGGTCAACTCCATCACCAGCGCCATGGCCTCGTCCCAGGCCCTGCAGGCGTCGTCGCTGGTCGGGCGTTCGGTGGTGGTGCAGAACGACAAGGCCGTGGTCGACACCGCAGAAAGCTTCAATGCGCAGTTCGTCGTGCCGCAAGCCATCGGCGAAGCGAAGATCACCATCAAGGACAAGGACGGCAATACCGTCAAGACCATCGAGCTGGGCGAGCAGAAAGCCGGTTACGCCGATTTCATCTGGGACGGTACCAACAGCAGTGGCCAGAAAGTCGACCCTGGTACTTACACCTTCACTGCCACCACTACGGTGGATGGCAAGTCGGTGCAGATGAACACGCTGTTGCCAGCCAAGGTGACCAGCGTCAGTTTCAGTGCCGCCGGCGAAATGGTGCTCAACCTCGCCGGTGTTGGCAAAGTGTCCCTCTCCGACGTGCAAACCATCGGTATCTAAGGCCCGCTAGAGCGGCAAAAGGAGCGAATTCATGTCTTTCAATATCGGCCTTAGCGGTCTGTACGCAGCAAACAAGCAGCTGGATGTCACCGGCAACAACATCGCCAACGTCAACACCAACGGCTTCAAGTCGTCGCGTGCCGAGTTCGCCGATGTCTATGCAGGTTCCAACCGCCTGGGTGTGGGCAAGAACCAGGTGGGTAACGGTGTGCGCCTGGCAGCGGTTTCCCAGCAGTTCACCCAGGGTGACGTCAACACCACCGGCAACGTGCTGGACATGGGGATTCAGGGGCAGGGCTTCTTCGTGCTGTCCGATAACGGCTCGCGCGTGTACACCCGTGCGGGTGCTTTCCAGGCTAGCAAGGACAACTTCGTGGTTACCTCGGACGGCTTGCGCCTGCAGGGCTATGCCGCCGACTCGACTGGCAAGATCCAGAAGGGCGTGCTCACCGATCTGCAGATCGATACATCGTCGCTGCAGCCAAAGGCAACGTCCCTGATCGACCAGGGTATCAACCTGAATTCTTCGGCCGCCGATATCCCGTTGGAAGTGGACGATGGCACTGGCGTGATGGTGCCGAACCTGCCGTTCGATCCTTCCGATCAGACGACTTACACCAAGTCTTTCCCGACCAAGGTGTACGACAGCCAGGGTAACGAGCACACCATGGAGCAGTTCTATCGCAAGACTGGCACCAATGAGTGGACCATGTACACCCTGGTCGATGGGCGCAACCCGTTTTCCCCATCCTCCACCGTGCCGCTGACTGGCACCATCAGCTTCAACAGCGATGGCTCGGTCAAGAGCATGACTGCGGACAATACCGGCCACCCGGCGGGCTCGTCGTTCACCGTGACCAACAACACCTTCACCATGACTGGCTGGGTGCCGGCGGTGGAAGATTCTGCGGGTAACTGGATTTCCAATGGCGCGGTGGGCAATGCCGATGGCATGCGCCTGGCGATGAACAGCACTACCTCCTACAACACCGAGACCGCGCGCATGTCGCAGTCTCAGGACGGCTACGCGACCGGTATCCTGTCGAGCCTGAGCATCGACTCGACCGGTGTGCTGTTCGCCAGCTTCAGCAACCAGCAATCCCGTGCCATTGGCCAGGTGGCCCTGGCCAGCTTCGCCAACGAGCAGGGCCTGCAGCAGATTGGTGGTACCCGCTGGACCGAAACCTACACGTCCGGCATCCCGGGCATCGATGCACCGAAGACGGGTACCCTGGGCAGCGTCGAGTCCAACGCGCTGGAAGGCTCGAACGTGAACCTGACGCAGGAGCTGGTAGAGCTGATCAAGGCGCAGAGCAACTACCAGGCAAACGCCAAGACCATCTCCACAGAAAGCACCATCATGCAGACCGTCATCCAGATGGCCTGATGGTCGCTGGCTGAGTGTATGTGGGCGAACCCCTTTGTCATGAAGGGGTTCGTCGTCTTTGCCGGAGGGGTCATGAAAAGGCTGGTTGTCACATTGGTCGCTGCTTTCTGCCTGTACCAGGCCCAGGCCGGTACCGCGCCCTGGTGGCGCTGGGAAAGCCAGGTGGATGGGCGCCTGGTCTGCTCGCAATGGCCGCCGGGGGATGGCTGGAAGAAGTTCGCCGGCCCCTACAGCAATGGTGGTTGCCGCGAGCCTTGAATAAACCTGTACTGGCCTTTTCGCGGGTGAACCCGCTCCCACAGGTGTCGCGCAGTACCTGTGGGAGCGGGTTCACCCGCGAAGAGGCCGGTACAGGTTTGCCGCCATCGGCAACCAGGCGCCGGATAACCGGCGTCCAACATGCCAACTGCTCCCTCGAAAGCCCGTATCCACGGGCTTTTTCATGATTTCGCAAAGTTGGTTCGGAACTTGCTTTCTAGCTCGCATAGCAACGGCGAGCGGCAAACGACCGCCAGTGCAATGGAGGATGACTGTGGACAAGATGCTTTACGTGGCCATGACCGGTGCCAGCCAGAATGCGCTGGCGCAGAAGGCGCACGCCAACAACCTGGCGAACATTTCCACCAACGGTTTTCAGCGAGACCTGGAGCAGGCTCGCTCGATGCCGGTGTTCGGTGACAGCTTTCCGTCGCGCGCCTTTGCCATGACCGAGCGCCCGGCCACTGACTTCAGCGAAGGTCCGATGGTGGAAACCGGCCGCGATCTGGATGTGACGGTGACCGGCAAGGGCTTCATCGCCGTGCAGGCGCCCGATGGCAGTGAAGCCTACGTGCGCACCGGTAGCCTGAACATCGATGCCCTCGGTGTGCTGCGTGCCGGCAACGGCATGCCGGTGATCGGCAACGGCGGCCCGATTGCGATTCCGCCAGAGCAGAAGGTCGAAGTCGGCGCCGATGGCACCATCAGCATCCGCTCCATGGGGGAAGACCCGCGCGTGATGGCCGAAGTCGACCGCATCAAGCTGGTCAACCCCGATACCAAAGGCCTGACCAAGGGCCTGGATGGTCTGATCCATACCCGCGACGGCCAACCGGCAGACGCCGACGTCAACGTGCGGGTGGTGTCGGGCTTCCTGGAAGGCAGCAATGTCAACGCCGTGGAAGAAATGACCTCGGTGCTGGCGCTGTCCCGTCAATTCGAACTGCACGTCAAGATGATGAACGCGGCCAAGGAAGGCGACGAAGCCATGGCGCGTGTTTTGCAAATCGGCTAATCACTTTTGAACGGGTGCCGTAAAACAGGCGCACGAGGAGAACTTACATGCTTCCGGCTCTTTGGGTCGCTAAAACCGGCCTGTCCGCCCAGGACACCAACCTGACGGTCATCTCCAACAACCTGGCCAACGTCTCGACCACCGGCTTCAAGCGTGATCGCGCCGAATTCCAGGACCTGCTGTACCAGATCAAACGCCAGCCGGGCGCGCAGTCCACCCAGGACAGCGAGCTGCCTTCCGGCCTGCAGGTCGGTACTGGTGTGCGCATTGTCGGCACCCAGAAGAACTTCCAGACCGGCAGCCTGCAGACCACGGAAAACCCGCTGGACATGGCGGTCAACGGCCGTGGTTTCTTCCAGGTATTGCAGCCGGACGGCACCGTTTCGTACACCCGTGACGGTACCTTCCACCTGAACTCCGACGGCCAGATCGTCACCGCCAACGGCTTCGCGCTGGAGCCTGCCATCGTCGTGCCGAACGACGCGCAGACCTTCACCGTCGGCCAGGACGGCACCGTGTCGATCACCACCGCCGGCAACCCGGCTGCGCAGGTGATCGGCAACATCCAGACCGCCGACTTCATCAACCCGGCCGGCCTGCAGGCGATTGGCGACAACCTGTTCCTCGAAACCGCCGCCAGTGGCGCGCCGCAAGTCGGCACCCCGGGCCTGAACGGTTTCGGCACCACCCTGCAGCAGACCCTGGAAAACTCCAACGTCAGCACCGTGGAAGAGCTGGTGAACATGATCACCACCCAGCGTGCATACGAGATGAACTCCAAGGTCATTTCCACTGCTGACCAGATGCTGTCGTTCGTTACTCAACAGCTCTGAAGCAGGCAGCTCTAACCCCGTCACTCCGTTGCACCCGTGAGGTAAGCGTCATGAATCGTCTGTTGTCCGTTTTCGCCCTGGGGGGGGCGGTGTTGCTGGCAGGTTGCGTCGCGCCGACGCCCAAGCCCAACGACCCGTACTACGCGCCGGTACTGCCGCGCACCCCGTTGCCGGCAGCGGCCAACAACGGTTCGATCTACCAGGCCGGTTTCGAGCAGAACCTGTACAGCGACCGCAAGGCGTTCCGGGTGGGTGACATCATCACCATCACCCTCAACGAGCGCACATCGGCCAGCAAGAACGCCGGCTCGCAGATCCAGAAAAACAGCAACGCCAACATCGGCCTGACATCGTTGTTCGGCACTACGCCCAACACCAACAACCCGTTCGGCGGCGGTGACCTGTCGCTGGAGGCCGGCTACAGCGGCGAGCGCGCCACCAAGGGCGACAGCAAGGCCACTCAGGGCAACACCCTGACCGGTTCCATCACCGTGACCGTGGCCGAAGTGCTGCCCAACGGCATCATCGCCGTGCGCGGCGAGAAGTGGCTGACCCTGAACACCGGCGAAGAGCTGGTGCGCATTGCCGGCATGATCCGCGCCGACGACATCGCCACCGACAACACCGTGCCGTCCACTCGCGTGGCCGACGCGCGCATCACCTATTCCGGTACCGGCTCGTTCGCCGATGCCAGCCAGCCCGGGTGGCTGGACCGCTTCTTCATCAGCCCGCTTTGGCCTTTCTGAGTACGGATGACCATGTTCAACGTGAGGCAGCTGATTGCCGCAACCCTGCTCCTGTCCTGTGCCTTCGGCGCCCAGGCCGAGCGCCTGAAGGACATCGCCAGCATTTCTGGCGTGCGCTCCAACCAGCTGATCGGTTACGGCCTGGTGGTGGGGCTCAATGGCACGGGTGACCAGACCACCCAGACGCCGTTCACCCTGCAGACCTTCAACAACATGCTGTCGCAGTTCGGCATCAAGGTGCCGGCCGGCTCCGGCAACGTGCAGTTGAAAAACGTTGCGGCAGTGTCGGTGCATGCCGACCTGCCGGCGTTCGCCAAGCCAGGCCAGGTGGTGGACATTACCGTGTCTTCGATCGGTAACTCCAAGAGCCTGCGCGGCGGCAGCCTGCTGATGACCCCGCTCAAGGGTATCGATGGCAACGTCTATGCCGTGGCTCAGGGTAACCTGGTGGTGGGCGGCTTCGATGCCGAGGGCCGTGACGGTTCGAAGATCACCGTCAACGTTCCGTCGGCCGGTCGTATCCCGGGCGGTGCTACCGTCGAGCGTGCAGTGCCGAGCGGCTTCAACCAGGGCAACAGCCTGACCCTGAACCTCAACCGCCCCGACTTCACCACTGCCAAGCGCATCGTCGACAAGGTCAACGACCTGCTCGGCCCGGGCGTGGCCCAGGCCGTGGACGGCGGTTCGGTGCGGGTCACTGCGCCGATGGACCCGAGCCAGCGCGTGGACTATCTGTCGATCCTCGAAAACCTCGAGATCGACCCAGGCCAGGCAGTCGCCAAGGTCATCATCAACTCGCGCACCGGCACCATCGTCATCGGCCAGAACGTCAAGGTGTCGCCGGCCGCGGTGACCCACGGCAGCCTGACCGTGACCATTACCGAAGACCCGATCGTCAGCCAGCCGGGGCCGTTCTCCAATGGCCAGACCGCCGTGGTGCCGCGTTCGCGGGTCAACGCCGAGCAGGAAGCCAAGCCGATGTTCAAGTTCGGCCCGGGCACCACGCTGGATGAAATCGTCCGTGCGGTGAACCAGGTGGGCGCAGCGCCCAGCGACCTGATGGCCATCCTCGAAGCCCTGAAACAGGCCGGCGCCCTGCAGGCCGACCTGATCGTGATCTGAGGACGGCGCGGATGAACAGCAAAAGCCTGGTTTCCGGCAGCGCCGACAGCGGCGCCTACACCGACCTCAACCGCCTGAGCTCGCTCAAGCATGGCGACCGCGACAGCGACGCCAACGTGCGCAAGGTGGCCCAGGAATTCGAGTCGCTGTTCATCAGCGAAATGCTCAAGGCCTCCCGCAAGGCCAGCGATGTGCTTGCCGACGACAACCCGATGAACACCGAAACGGTGAAGCAGTACCGCGACATGTACGACCAGCAGCTGGCCGTGAGCATGTCCCGCGAAGGTGGCGGCATCGGGCTGCAGGACGTACTGGTGCGCCAGCTGTCGAAGAACAAGGGCACACCGGCCAACACCAGCCCGTTTCCGCGTATCGAGGGCAATGCCCCGACGCTGTGGGGCAACAAGGTGGCCGAGCCCGTGCATGCCGCGCAGTCGACTGCCACCCGCAACGACGTCGCCGCGCTCAATTCACGACGCCTGGCGCTGCCGAGCAAGCTCACCGACCGCCTGATGGCCGGCATCGTGCCGTCGGCGGCCAGCACCAATACCGCAGCCGTGCCGGCCCGTGACGGCCAGCAAGTGGCCAAGGCCTTCGCCGTGCCGGACAACGGCCTGCGCATCCTCGGGCTCGCCGTGGCCCAGCCACCGCTGGCACCGAAAAAAGCCTTTGCCGACAGCGACGAATTCGTCGCCACCATGCTGCCGATGGCCGAGCAGGCAGCCAGGCGCATCGGTATCGACCCACGCTACCTGGTGGCGCAGGCCGCCCTGGAAACCGGCTGGGGCAAGTCGGTCATGCGCAACACCGATGGCAGCAGCAGCCACAACCTGTTCGGCATCAAGGCAACCGGCAACTGGGAAGGTGGCGAGGCGCGGGCGATCACCAGCGAGTTCCGCGATGGCCAGTTCGTCAAGGAGACGGCGGCGTTCCGTTCCTACGATTCCTACCAGGACAGCTTCCACGACCTGGTCAGCCTGCTGCAGAACAATTCGCGCTATCAAGATGCGGTGAAGGCCGCCGATAAACCAGAACAGTTCGTGCAAGAGTTGCAAAAGGCCGGGTACGCCACCGACCCGAATTACGCCAGCAAGATCTCGCAGATCGCAAGACAGATGAAGTCGTACGAGCACTACGCAATGCTCGGTACCGCAACGAAACTTTAAGGGCATGGAACCATGGCGAGTCTGATCAACATTGGTATGTCGGGGCTTGGCGCCGCGCAATCGGGGATGTACACCCTCGGTAACAACATCGCCAACGCCGATGTCGAAAGCTACTCGCGCCAGCAGAACGTGCAGAAGACCAAGGGCGGGCAGCAAGTCGGCCAGGTGTTCATCGGCAGCGGTACTACCCTGGCGGATGTGCGCCGGGTCTATAACGCGTTCCTCGAGAACCAGCTGCGCAGCACCACCTCGCTGAGCAGCGATGCCACCTCGTACCTGAACCAGATCACGCCGCTGGATACCGCCCTGTCGAGCAGCGACACCGGTATCACTGCTGCATTGAAAAGCTTCTTCAGCGCCATGCAGGATGCTGCGGCCAAGCCGACCGAGGACGCCTCGCGCCAACTGCTGCTGACCAGCGCGCAGTCCCTGGCCAAGCGCTTCAACACCCTGTCGGCGCAGCTCAACCAGCAGAACAGCGACATCAATGCCAACATGGCGTCGATCGCTGACAAGGTCAACGCGCTGACCAAGTCGATTGCCGACCTCAACGGCCAGATCTCCAAGATGACGGCCGTCAATGGCCAGCCCAACGACCTGCTCGACCAGCGCGACGGCGCGGTGCGCGAGTTGTCGGCGCTGATCGGTGCCGATGTTGTAGAGCAGAAGAACGGCAACTACGACATCTACCTGAAGAACGGCCAGGCCCTGGTGCTGGGCAACACCACCCAGACCATCGGCGTGCAGCCGAGCGCCACCGACCCGACCCGCATGAGCCTGATCCTCAATCGCGGCTCGACCAAGATGGACATCACCAGCACCACGACCGGTGGTGAGCTCGGCGGCCTGATCCGCTACCGCAAGGATACCCTCGACCCGGCGCTCAACGAGCTCGGTCGCGTGGCCTTGGTAGTAGCCGATGCGATCAACAGCCAGCTGGCCCAAGGCATCGACAAGAACGGTGACTTCGGTGCCACCCTGTTCGGCGATATCAACAGCGCCGCGGCCATCAGCCAGCGCAGTGTCGCCAAGACCGGCAACAGCGCCGGCTCCGGCAACCTCGATGTGACCATCAAGGACACCGGCAAGCTGAGCACCAGCGATTACCAGGTGACCTTCACCAGCGCCACTGGCTACAGCGTGCGCAAGTTGCCGGAAGGCACCGACATGGGCAGTTTCGACCTCACCGACACGCCGCCTCCGGTAATCGACGGGTTCACCCTGTCGCTCAATGGTGGCGGCCTGAGTGCTGGCGACAGCTTCAAGATCACCCCGACCCGCAATGCGGCCGCCGGCATCGACACTGTCCTGACCGACCCAAAGCGCCTGGCCTTGGCTTCGCCACTGACCGCCACCAGTGGGTCGGGCAACAAAGGTACCGGCGTCATCACCCAGCCGACGCTGACCTCGGAGATGGACATCTACGATGCCGCCCAGCGTTCGCAAATGCAGGCTGGCCTGAAGTATTCGACCCCGGTCAAGCTGGTGTTCGGCGATGACACCAGTTCGCCCCAGGCCTACAAGATGTACGACGCCAAGGGTACCGAGATCGGCAGCGGCACCATCGTGCCGGGCCAGGAGAACAAGTTGCAGCTGTCGGTGCCGATGGTCGATGGCAGCGGCAATTCGCTGGGCGGCAATTTCACCTTCGAGATGAGCGTTTCCGGCGCGCCGAAGAACGGCGACAGCTATACCGTGGCGCTGACCGGCGCAGGTTCGGCGGACAACCGCAACGCCTTGTCGGTGATCGACCTGCAGACCAAGTCCACGGTCGAGGTTGGCGCCAACGGCAAGGGCATCAGCTTCACCGATGCCTACGCCAAGCTGGTCTCCAACGTTGGCGGCAAGGCCGGCCAGGCACAGATGGACAGCGATGCCACCACTGCCTTGCATGCCTCAGCAGTGGAAAGCCGTAACGGCCTGTCGGGTGTGTCGATCGATGAAGAGACCGGCAACCTGGTCAAGTTCCAGCAGTACTACACCGCGTCGTCGCAGATCATCAAGGCGGCCCAGGAAACCTTCGCCACCCTGATCAACAGTCTTTAAGGAGCCGTAGATCGTGAGCGTACGCATCTCTACTTCGCAGTTCTACAACACCAACCAGGCCAACTACCAGAGCAACTTCGCCAAGACGGTGAAGAGCCAGCAGGAGGCAAGCGATGGCATTCGCGTGCGTTCGGCCAAGGATGACCCGGTGGGGGCGGCGCGTCTGCTGCAACTGGAACAACAGCAGAACATGCTGAAGCAGTACAGCGGCAACATCGTCAACGTACGTAACGCCCTGGGCACTGCCGAAAGCACCCTGAACTCCATTGGCACCATCCTGCAGCGGGTCAACGAGCTGGCGGTGAGCTCTGGCAACGGTACGTTCACCGATGCCGACCGCAAGGCCAACGCCGATGAACTGGCGTCGCTGGAAGACCAGCTGTTCTCGTTGATGAACAGCAAGGACGAGAACGGCAAGTACATCTTCTCCGGCTCCAAGGGTGATACCCCGCCTTACGCGCGCAATGCCGATGGCACCTACAGCTACCAGGGCGACCAGGGCAAGCTCAACCTGCAGGTGGGTGACATGCTCAGCCTGGCGGCCAATGAAACCGGCTACGACGCCTTCGAGCAGGCGCTCAACACCAGCCGTAGCCAGACCAGCCTGACCGCGCCGGCCACCGACGATGGCCGCGTCAGCCTGTCCAACGGCCAGGTCTCCGGCAACAGCCTGTACAACGATCGCTTCCGCAGTGGCGAGCCGTACAGCATCGAATTCCTCAGCAGCACCGAATACAAGATCACCGACGTCGACGGCAATGACGTCACGCTCGAGGCCAGCCAGGGCGGCAAGTTCGACCCCAATGGCGACAACACCAGCATCAGCTTCCGCGGTGTCGATCTGCGCCTGGACATCACCTTCAAGGACGGCGACAAGGGTAATGAAGATGCCGCTATCGCAGGGCATACGTTCAGCCTGAGTTCCAAGGCCGATGAGGTTTCCGGCACACGCAGCCCTGGCAATACCTCCTCCGAGCAGGTGACGGGCGCGACCATCACCGATCAGGCTGCCTACAAGGCCGCTTTCCCGGGCGGTGGCGCGGTGCTCAAGTTCACCGGCAGCAGCACCTTCGAGCTGTACGCCGCGCCGGTCACTGCTGACAGCCGCCCGGTGGCATCGGGTGCGCTGGGCGGGCCGAACGGCACCACCGCCACCGCGGCTGGGGTCAGCTTCGAGCTGTCCGGCGCACCGAATGCCGGGGACTCGTTTGCGGTAAAGGTCGATACCCACCAGACCCAGAACATCCTCGACACCATCGGCAAGCTGCGTACCGCGCTGACCAGCCCGGTGGACAACGACCCGGTGGCCCGGCAGAACTTCCTCGCCGCGCTGGATTCGGCCGTTGGCAACATCGCCAGCGCCACCAACCAGGTGTCGTCGTCGGTCAGTGCGATCGGTGGCCGTGGCCAGGCGCTGGATGTGCAGTCCGAAACCAACGAGGCGCTGAGCACCGAGAACACCAAGACCCAGAGCTCTATCCGCGAAAGCGACCCGGCTGAAGTGATGCTGCGCCTGCAGATGCAAACCAACATGCTGCAAGCGTCGCTGCAGGCCTATGCCAAGGTCGCCAGCTTGTCGTTGGTCAACTACATCTGATTTCACCTCTCTCGCGTCATCCGGCGTGTGCCAGCCCATTCGGAGCTGGCCACGCCACCTCTTCAAGGTCTTCGCCGTGAATCAACAGACCCTCGTCAGCATCGCCATTCCAGCCTTCAACCCCGAGTTCTTCCGCGCCACGTTGCTCAGCGCGCTCAACCAGGATTACTCGACGCTGGAGGTGCTGGTCTGCGATGACAGCCGGGGCCTGGAGATCCAGCGTATCGTCGACGAGGTGGTAGGTGAGACCGGCAAGCCGGTGCGCTACGTGCGCAATCCGCAGACCCTTGGGTTCGCCCGCAACCTGCTGGCGTGCCTGGAGCATGCTGAAGGGCCGCTGATCAAGTTTCTCTGCGACGACGACCGACTGTTCCCCGAATGTGTCGGCCTGCAGGCCGCGGTCATGGAACAGCATGCCGATGTCAGCATGACCATCTGCCAGCGCATGCTGTGCGCGGCCGACGATGCCTTGCTACCGCCGCGCATGCTCAATGCGGTGATGTGCCCGGAGGATGCGGTAGTCAAGGGCAGCGACTTGCTCGAAGCGTTGGAGACGAACGCCCCCAACCTGTTCGGTGGCCTCAGCCATGCACTGATGCGCCGTGACCTGGTGGCCGAGTTCCTGCCGGCGTTGGTGCAGGAGGGCAGCGGGTTTGCCGCGCGCCTGGACATGGCGCTGTACATTTGCCTCATGCGCCGAGGCAACCTGGGGCACCTGTCACGCTTCCTCAGCATGGAGCGTCTGCACCCTGCGCGCCTGAGCCACCAGGCAGGCATGACCCTGGCCTTCCCCATCGAGACCGACTGGATAAAGGCAATGCTGGCCGCGCGGGCAAGCGAGGCCGCACCGGCCAGTGGCTGGGTGCGCTACTTGTCGCTGGAGCGGTACCAGGGCGAGCAGGGTGCGCAGTGGGACGAGTACGAACTCAACCGCCTGTACGGGGCACAGCAGGCCCGCCAGGCGCAGCAGGTTGGCACTGACTGCCTGTCGTTTGAAGAGGTGTATGCCCAGTGGCTGGAGTGCCGTGACCTGTCGGCTGCACAGCTCAAGGCGTTGCCCAAGCGCTTCGAACAGTGGCCCCGGCAGCCGCGTATCGTCCCGGTGATCTGGGCCGAGGCGGGTGAGGAACTGGCCCTGCGCGCGACCCTGGACAGCCTTGCCGCGCAGTCCTGTTCGGCAGCTGGCACCTGGCTGCTGGCACCGGCGACGCTGGAATTGGCAGGCCACCCGGTCGCGGTTGAACGCATGCTCGTTCAGGGTAATGGCCTGGCCCAGCTGCAGGCGCGCCTGGCGCGTGCCGACGATGCCGACTGGATACTGCTGTTGCGCGCTGGCGATCGCCTGGTGCCCCATGCTCTGGCGATCATGGGCGAGCGCATGGCACTTCGCGAGCGGGCCTGCATCTATGTCGACGAAGGTAGCCATGACGGGCTGCGCCCGACAACACCCATCTTCAAGCCGGACTTCAACCTCGACCTGATGCGCAGCCTGCCATATGTAGGGCGCGTACTGGCATTCAACTGTACGGCGCTGCGCGAGGTCGGCGGCTTCGACCCGGACTTCGATACCCTTGCACCCCACGACCTGCTGTGGCGCCTGGCGGAACACCAGGGCTTGCAGGTCATCGAGCACATCGACGAACTTCTGGTGCATTGCCAGCACGACTTTGGCCAGTGGCTGCACGACCCGCGCTGCGCACAGCAGGCGCCACGCGTGGTGCGGGCCCATCTGCAGCGGCTGGGCGTCGATGCCGAGGTTGTCGGTGCCGAAGGCATGTCGTTGTGCCAGGTGGCGTACCGGCACCCGGAGCAAGCCCTGGTCTCGATCCTGGTTACGCTCGGGGACGACCTGAGCGCGGCGATGCGTTGTGTCGAGTCCGTGTTCGAACACACCCGGTATGGCCATTTCGAGGTGCTGCTGATCGCCTCGCCGGATACGCCTGCCGACCTGCGTCAATGGCTGCAGGCCATGCAGGGGCTGGGCAGCAGCCAATTGCGGGTGATCGAGGTGGCCAGCGGCAGCCAGCTGGTGCAGTTGAACCAGGCCAGCGAGGCTGCCCGTGGCGACTACCTGCTGATGCTCGACAGCGCCTGCGCCGCCTTCGACCGGCCCTGGCTGGAGCAGTTGATGGCCCAGGCCCAGCGCCCGGAGGTCGGCGTGGTGGCGCCCAAGCTATGTACCCAAAGCGGCGAGATCTTTGGCGCCGGGCTGGTCCTGGGGCTGCATGGCGGCGTCAGCAGCCCGTTCGTTGGCATGCCGGCTGACAGCGGCGGCTACATGCTCCGGCTCAATGCCGTGCAGAACTGGAGCGCGCTGAGCCTGGACTGCCTGCTGGTGCGCCGCGAGCTGTTCGCCGCGCTGGGCGGTTTCGATGTGCAGGGCCTCAAGGGCGGCCTGCAGGACGCCGACCTCTGCCTGCGCATCCGCGAACAAGGCTATCTGGCGGTGTGGACGCCCCATGCAGTGCTCGTTCGCTTCGCTTCGACCCGCGACGTGCGGACCGACAGCCAGCGCAAGGTGCTGGACAAGGACATCTTCCATGAACGCTGGTTGGCCAAGGTTGCCCGCGACCCTGCCTATAACCGCAACCTGAGCCTGAAGATGGCCAGCTTCAACCTCGATGCCGGACAGCGTCGTGGCTGGGACCCGTTCATCAGCCGTGTGCTGCCGTCGGTGTTGGCGTTGCCGATCAACACTTCGGCGGTCGGTCACTACCGGGTGGCACAGCCGTTCACCGAGCTGGAGCGCGCTGGCTGGATCCAGGGGCGGCTTGATTACAGTACTCCGGAGATGATCGAGATCGAGCGCGAGAAGCCCGACGTGATGATCTTGCAGTGTCGCTACACGGTCAATTCGATCGATGAAATGACGCGCTTCAAGCGCCTGTCGAACGCCCGACGCATCTACGAGATCGACGACTACATCATCGAGGTGCCGGAAAAGAACGCCCATGCGCGGAACATACCGGCCAACATGCGCGAGCTGGTCACCCAGGGTATTGCCTTGTGCGACCGGGTGGTGGTGTCGACCCAGCCGCTGGCCGATGCACTGTCGAGCATGCACCACGATATCCGTGTAGTCCCCAACATGCTTGCCGCCCCGCTGTGGGCCGGGCTGGCCAGCGAGCGCCAGACTAGCGCGCGGCCGCGCGTGGGCTGGGCGGGGGGCACCAGCCACCGGGGCGATCTGGAGCTGTTGCTGGACGTCATCAAGGCCCTGGCCGACGAGGTCGACTGGGTATTCTTCGGTATGTGCCCGGATGCCTTGCGGCCTTATGTGAAGGAATTCCACAAAGGCGTGCCCTTGGCGTCGTACCCGCAGAAGCTGGCCAGCCTGAACCTTGACCTGGCACTGGCGCCGCTCGAACAGAACCTGTTCAACGACTGCAAGAGCAACTTGCGCCTGCTTGAGTATGGTGCGTGCGGCTTCCCGGTGATCTGCACCGACACCAAGGCCTATGACGGCTACCTGCCTTGCACGCGGGTGCGCGACAACACCTCGGAACAATGGCTGGATGCGATCCGCATGCACCTGGCCGACCCCCAGGCCAGCTACCGCCAGGGTGATGCCCTGCGCGAAACGGTGCTGCGGGACTACGTGCTGATGCCACACCACCTGCAACAGTGGGCCAACGCCTGGCTGGCGGATTGAACCTTGGGGCCTGCCACCGTCGGGCGCCAGACCAACAACATGAACAGGTGCCCTATGGCCGAAACCGTAATCGGGTCGCACAACCAAGTGACCGTCGTCCTGCTTGGGCATGAACAGCCGGACCATCGTGCCCGAGCCATCCATTACTATCGCCAGGCGGGCATTCCCTGCCTGGCCCTGGAGCCACTGCAGGCGGACACCGCGGGCGCGCAGTGCAGCGCTCGCCTGGCCCTGGCCTTGCAACAGGTCGCCACTCCGTTCGTGACCCTGGCCCTGGATGCCGATTTCGTGTTGGCGTCGGCCCTGCAGCAGGCCGCTGCCTGCTTGCATGCGCAACCTCAGGTGCAGGGCGCTCAGGGCTACGCGTTGGGCTATGCGCCGGGCAATGCCCAGGTTGCCTACCACAAGATGGGCTCGGCCTTCGAGGCCGCAGCCGATGACAGTGCGCGCACACGCCTGCGCCAGTACGCCATGGCTGGTCAGCAGGCCTGGCGTGCGGTGCTGCGGGTCGGGGCAGTGCAGGCGCTGCTCGACACCTTGCCAGGCGAGCTGGATTTCGCTGGCTGGCGTGTGGCCTTGTCTTGCGCCCTGGTCGCCGCAGGCAGAATCGCGCAACTGGCGCAGACCGATGTGGTCTGCGAGTTCGCGCCGAGCAAGCTGACCCCCGTGGCTCGCGACGAACAGCTGACCCGTACCGTGCGCCTGCTGCGCGAATGGGGGGGCGAGCTGTGCAATGACGAGGCTGGTTTTGCCGTACTCAATCGTTTTGTGCGCGCGACCTACGACCAGGGCGAAGCACCTTTGCTGTTCACCTCGCCATGGGGCACGGTGATCGGCGAACCGGAGCGAATTTTCGAGCCGCGGCAGTATGTCGAGTTGCCTTACTACAATGGCGCGCTGTTCGAGCGCCTGAGCGCGCTGGAATTCCTCTGCCATGCCTGGCCGACCGGGCAAGCCCACCGCCAGGCGCTGGAGGGCACCTGGGTGCGCCAGCGCGAGTTGTTGCAGGTGCACCCCAACGACACCGCCGCAACCTTGCAGCAGCGTTACTGGAAAGCGTTGGCGCTGGGCCTGTTCAACCTGGAGGTCTGCCAGCGCCTGGTACCGACCCTCACCGACAATGACGATGGTGAGCGCGCCCGCGAACTGGGTGATTGGCTTGCGCGCCTGGAGGCGGTGCCCGGTATCGATGGCAACGGCTGGTTGCGCAGTACGAGGTCTGGCCAGGTGCTTGACGCGCTGGCCGCTGCCACGCCGGACAGGGCCGTACAGCAGCGCCTGTTGGCACAACTGAACAAGCGCCCGGGGGCGCAGGTCACCTTCGTGATTGCCGATCTGGGCGACGACGACCTGGCGTTGCAGGCGACCTTCGACAGCCTGCTGGCCAGCGGGTTGCGCCAGTTCAAACTGGTGGTGCTCAAGGGTGGCAAGCCGCCGGCGATCACCACCGCCCGCGATACCCTGCATTTCGTGCAAGTCAATGAAAGCAACTGGGTCACCCACCTCAACCAGCAAGTGCGCCAACTGAGCAGCGATTGGCTGATGTTGCTGGAGGCCGGCGATACCTTGGTCAGCGGTGGCTTGCTGCGCTTGCAGCAGGAGCTGGCCGAAGCCCCGGGTTGCCAGGCGGTCTGTGCCAATGAAGTGCAGCGTGACACCGAGGGCCGCCTGCATGGCGTGGTTCGCCCAGGCAGCAACCTCGACCTGCTGCGTGCACAACCGGGGCTGATGTCGCGGCATTGGTGCGTGCGCCGCGAGACCGTGGTGGAGTTGGGTGGCTACAGCGAAACCTGCCGCCATGCATTGGAGTTCGACTTGCTGTTGCGCCTGGTGGAGCAGCATGGGCAGGGCGGCCTGGCACACATGGACGAATACCTCGTGGTGGGCAGCCAGGCGACGCCGGCGCTGCAGGCCGATGCGCTGCTTACGCTAAAGCGGCACCTGACGCTGCTGGGTTACCGTGGTGAAGTGCACGACCAGGGCGATGCTGGCCTGGTGGTGGACTTCCGCCATTCGGCCACACCGCTGGTGAGCATTCTGGTGGCCGCCGAAGGTGACGTGCAGCGTTTGCAGGCTTGCCTGACCAGCGTCCTGCAGCGCACCCGTTACCCGCGCTACGAGCTACGGGTTGCCTGTAATTCCGAACACGCCGAAGCTACCGCTGCCGCGCTGCAAGGGTTTGGCCAGCGTGTCGTGCTGCTGGCAGGCACGGCGAGCGGGCGTGAGGCGTTGCTCAACCTGGCGGCGGAACAGGCTCGGGGTGAATACCTGCTGCTGCTTGCCGAGCACTGCGAAGTGATTTCGCCGGCCTGGATCGAAGGGTTGCTCAACGAGGGGCTCAGGCCTGAAGTAGGTGTCGTCGGCGCTCGTCTGCTCGCGCGCGACGGCACGGTTGTGCATGCTGGCTTCGACTTGTTGCAGGGGCCGGTGCTGCACCAGCCATGGCTGGGCATGTCGGTGATGGATTGCGGCAAGGCACGCTGGCCAGCGTCGGTGCGCAACTGCGCCGCGGTTTCTGCCGACTGCATGTTGCTCCGCCGTGATCTGTTCGACCATTGCGGTGGCCTTCAGCCGTTACGGGCGTTCGACCTGGACGTCTGCCTGGCGGCGGCGGCGGCGGGCTTGCTGGTGGCCTGGACGCCTGTGGCGCAGCTGTTCGACGATGCGCCGAACGTGGCCGACCCGGTGGCCTGTGGCGTGTTGCAGGCGCGTTGGCCTGACGCGTTTGCCAGCACTTGGGCCAGTGATGCGCTGAGTCCTGCGCGTCAGCGCTGAGCCAGGCATTCGGCCAGCGTCGTCTGGCAATGCGGCAAAAAAAATCCGCTACCTGTCGTGGGTAGCGGATTTTTCATTGCCTGGCGGCAGTGGCGGCTGAGTGCGCGACTCAGCCACCATCGATCAACCTGGCAGCCAGGCCGCCGCCAGCCTCTGCAGGTAGGCTGCGTCAGCCATGGCTGCCTGGCCCACCTGCGCACGCAGTGCCGCGCCTTGGTGGTTCCGGGTTGGCTCATCGTCGACCAAGGCAGTGATGGCGTCGTTCCAGGCCGATACTTCATTGACCGCACGTGTGACGCACAGGCTGGCGGGCAGGGTGGCTACGTCGCTGCAGGCCACCGCATAGCCGCAGGCGCCGAGTTGCATCAGTGCCAAAGCGTCGTCGTATGCAGCCTGGGTGCTGTCGCTGCGAATCAGCAGGGCAGCATCAAGGTTCAGGCTGGCCAGCAGCCTGGGCGAATGCTGTACCTGTGCCGGGTGCAGTTCGCGGGCATGCTGTTGCAGGTGTGCCGGTACATCTCCCCAAAGTACCCAGTCCACGCGTGAGGTCCAGTGACGAACCACCTGCTCGGCCAGTTCGGCCGTGGCCGGATCGTTGTCGAGGAAGGCACAGCCGAGGCGAGGCTTGCCTTCGAGTCGAACAGGTCGCGGCAGGTCTGCCCATTGTCCATCGAGTCGGTTGTCGATGACCTGGATATCGTCATGCAGGCCCTCGAGATTGTTGGCCAGTGCCTGGCTGCAGACCACGATGCGGTCCACCATGCGCGCCGCTTGCTCGAGGGTGTCGCGTTCTGCGGCGGTGTTCGGCAGGGCAGTCACCTGAAGGATCTTGAACGCCGACGACAGGCCCAGCATCTGGCTCAGGCGCGGCAGCCGGCGAGCGTCGCAGGCGTGCTGGAGCACGATCACGTCAGGGCGCAGGCGTTGCACTTCGACCGGGCTGAGCAGGCGATCGCTAACGCAGCCGTCGATCTGCCCTGCGTCACGCAGGTTGTTGAATGCCGCTTGCAGTTGCGCCGCAGCATGCTCGTCCTGGCTCGGGCAGGCCAGCACCACGGGCAGCGGCCGCCAGCACAACGGCCGCCAGCTCAGCTCCATCAAACGCTCGAATTCAAAGCCGCTGCCATGCAGGGAAAGGTGCCGGTTGTGTGCCGGATCGTTGGCCAGCTGGGGCAGCCACTTGGCATAGGCATTGTGCTGATCCTGGGCGAAGCGTTCGCGCATCTGCGGCAGTTTGCGCACTTGTGCCCAGCTGGCGCCCCCTTCATGAACCAGCGTGGCATGCGGCGTCCAGACGTTCAGGTAGCCCATCTCGACCAGCTTCAGGCAAAAGTCGAGATCGTTGCAGGTGACCTGGAAGTGTTCTTCGTCCATGCCGTTGGCAGCCAGGTAAAGCGCTTTATCGACCATCAGGCAGCTTGCACTGACAGCGCTCATGCTCTGGTCGACGTGCAGGCGCTGCAGGTAGCCGCTGGCGTTGGCGGGTTGGTCCAGCGATGGGCTGCCGGCAGGGCCATGCAGGCCGCCGATCAGCCCGGCGTGCTGGATACGCCCTGCAGGTGTCAGTAATTTGGCCCCGACCGCGCCGACTTCAGGGCGTTGGGCGTGGTTGAGCAGTTCGTCCAGCCAATGCCCGTCGAGCACAGCCACATCGTTGTTCATCAAGACCAGGTATTCACCGCGGGCCTGCCCTGCGGCGAAGTTGTTGATGGCGCTGAAGTTGAACGGCCCAGGGTAGCGCAGCACGCTCAGGCGGTCCTGGCCGATCATGGCCATGTTGTTCAGCCAGTCATGGGTCTGCTGATCCTGGCTGTCGTTGTCGACCAGGATGATTTCAAAATGTGGGTAGCCTGTCTTTTCCAGCAGGCTTTCCACGCAGCGTTGCAGCAGGGCCAGGTTGTCGCGGGTCGGGATAACGATCGATACAAGCGGTTGCTGCGCATGACCGTACTTGATGTGGTAATGGCGAGCGGGGCTTTCCAGCACTTGCGCGTTGACGTAGCCGCGGTTGGCCAGATGTCGGCTGATGGCATTTCGCTCGTCGGCGTTGTCTTCGATCAAAGGGGTGTTGCTGACGATGAAGGCTTCATCGAGGTGAGCAATGCCGGCCAGGCCGTCCTGTTCGATCAGGCGCAGGGTCAGGTTCAGTTCCAATGCACGTGGCAGGCTCGGGTCGTAGCCGCCGACCTGCAGCGCCAAGGTTCGCCGTACCAGCCAGTGGGACGCCATGGCCAGCGGCAGGCTCAGCAGGTAGTCGAGGTTGACGCCTGGGCGCAATACGGCGCCAGGGCCTTCGGCGGAGCGGAACATGCCATCGCAGTACAGCATGCGGCAGCCTTCGGCACCGGCAAGTTCCAGGTCCAGCATCAGGGCGCCGGACGGCAGGATCTCGTCACCAGCGTCGAGCAGCATCATCCAGTCGCTGTCTTCGCTTTGCAGGGCCTCGT
Organism: Pseudomonas sp. B8(2017); assembly: GCF_002113575.1. Lineage (NCBI taxonomy): Bacteria > Pseudomonadati > Pseudomonadota > Gammaproteobacteria > Pseudomonadales > Pseudomonadaceae > Pseudomonas > Pseudomonas sp. B8(2017). The sequence continues at coordinate 202,521 of NZ_NEIO01000003.1, forward strand.
TCAGTTCGAGGGCGCCCGGGGCCGTGCAATGCAGCCAGCGCACACCTGCGGCAAGTGCTGGTGGCGCTGTCCGGGTGCTGAGCACCACGGTGCTCAGGCGGATGGAGGACGACGTGCGCCACCAGGCGATGCTGTCGAGCGTGTCCTGAAGTGCGGCGGCATCGCCTTTTTCATCACGTACCAGCAAGGTCAGGCTGGTCAGCCCCGACAGTTGCTGGCGACGTGCGTCGGTCAGCTGCTGCTGCACGGGGGTGAGTTGGCGCTGCAGCAGCCAGTCCCTGACTGAAGGCACCTGGCTTTGCACAACGTGGCGCACCGCCGCGCGCTGGGTGGTATCGATGAACCGCTGCAGTTGCGGCCAGAAGGCCCGCTCGATATCCAGCCAGCGCATACGCGCTTGCATCACGCTTGCACGGGCGCGCTCCAGCCCCCCGGGCTCGTGGTACAAGGCCGAACCGGCGTTACCGAACTGTTCGACGAATGGCTGGGCCGTGACATGGCCGCCTGGCATGTAGATGACCGGGCAGCCGCACAGCATGGCTTCTGTGCAGGTGGCGGAAATCTCGTAGCTGTACAGCACCGAGGCCTGACGGAAGATCTGCGCCAGTTGCGCAAGTGTCTTCGGGTTGGCCAGGCTCAGCACTTCGATGTCGTCCGGCAGCAGCGAGTAGTCGACCTTGGTCTTGTCGAAGCGATTGAGGTAGAGGTAGTGACCGCGACGTTCGATCGGCTCGGCAGGTGGCGAGAACAGTTCCGAGTCGATTACCGGCAGCAGCAGCAGGTCGTCGCTCTTGGCATTACCGCGAAAATCCTGGGTGTAGTAGAAGAACAGGTCCGATTCCCGGGCATCGATGGCCCTGCCGGTCAGGAAGCCTTCACGGTTGAGGATGTAGCGGGCCACGATCGGTGCGCCGATCGGGTTGCCATCGGCGACTTCCGGGTACACCGCGATGGGGGCCAGGCCAAGGGCCATGTGGCGCAGGCGGATCTCATCGGTGAGGATCGGCGTGCGCAGTGCTGGGTTGACCTTGCAATGAGTCACGTAGGCTTCATGACCTGCCAGGTTCAGGGCGTGGCAAAGGTAATGCAGCACGCACACACCGGAAGAGGTTTCGCGGTAATCGGGTGCGCAGATGTAATAGGGGTGGCGCGGCTTGCCGTGCAGGCTTGCAGGGGTCATGTTCAGTTCTCGCAGACGACGTAGACGCTGGCGCACAGGTCCGGGTAGACCATGCCGAGGGCCTGGCAGGCATCCATGAATCGATCGTCGATCAGTTGGCTCTGCAGGGCCTTGTCCAGCTGGAAGTTGGCCAGAGGCTTGAAGAACACGCCGCCTCGCTGGCGCACGGTCCAGCCGGCGCCACGTACTTCCTGCTCAAGGGTGTCGAGGCTGTAGGTCACGCGGTGGCCGTGCAGGCGCTCGCCTTCGGTGACGGCGCTGTTGTGCTCGATAAGACCCATCTTCACCGCGATCTGGCGCGATGGTGCGTTGGCGTTGGGGACGGCGATGAACAGCCGACCGCCGGGCGCCAACCAGCCACGCACACGCTCCAGCACGCCACGGCGGTCGTCCAGGTGTTCCAGCGTGTGGATCAGGAAAATGTTGCTGTAACGCGGTTCGACCTGGGCTTGTTCGAACGTGCTGCAAATGAACTGGATGGGCGCATCGACACGCTTGCGCGTCACCTCGATCAGGTCGCTGGCCGCCTCGATCACCGTCAGGTCGGGGAAGCGCTTGGCGAACAGGGCGGTGAAGGCGCCTTCGAAGCAGCCCATCTCCAGCGCCGGGCCGTTGACCAGCCAGGGCGAGAAGGTGTCCAGCATGTAGCCCCTGAGCCGCGCATCGAAATCATAGAAATAGCTGCGGTGCGCGTTGTCCTGGAACTCTTTGTTGTAGTCGCGTGTGGTCATGGGGCTCATCCCTGGTTCTTGCGGTAAAAGCGCTGATCTTCAGGCTGGTACCACTCATGAAGGGTTGTCGGGGTACGGGCATACCAGCCGAGCAGTTGTTGGACCGCAGGCGGTTGCGAGACGCAGAAGGCTTCGCCGAGCGCCCGGCAGTAGTCGAATTGCGGCTTGAAATGGCTGCGGGTGAAGGTCAGGGTAAGGCAGCGGCGGGGCAGGGTGGTGCGGTTGACCCCGGCGGCGTGCCAGATGCGCGAATCGAACAGATAGATCGAGCCTGCGTGGCCCAGGGCCGTATGCGCCTGGGCTTCAAAAATGGCGTCGGTGGGCTTGTGCGGGGCGCCATGTGAACCCGGCAGGAACAGCGTTGCACCGTTGTCGGCGGTGAAGTCGTCCAGCAGCACCAGGGCCTGGGCCATCTGCATGTTCTCGGCAGACCACGAACGGACATCACGGTGCACGTTGCGAACGTAGGCATCGGTACTGTTCAGGTTGTTCAAGCCGCCAAAGGAGTTGAGTATCGGCACACCGCCGAGCATGTGCGCGAGGGTGTCGACCAGCCCCCAGTCGGCGAACCTGGCCAGCAGTTCAGGGAAGTGGCTGTCACGGGTGATGATGTGGTGGGCCGTCTGTTCCGTGCGCTGGGTGATGCCGTTTTCCAGTTGTACCTGGCGGCATCGCTCGATGGCCGTGGCCAGGTCGTTGCGCAAATGGTCGAGCAGCGGTTGGGCGATCAGGTCGGGTACGCAAGCGTAGCCATTGCGCTGCAGGGTTTCGTGCAGTGCATTCATCGGCCTTGCTCCTGCTCATCGCGCCAGTGGCGATAGTCTTCGGCGGTGACGCCGAGCAGGATCCGGTCCCAGCGTTGCCCTTTTCGATAGTACCACTGGCGCTGGACCCCTTCGATGGACCACGGCACCTTGCGCGTGTAGGTGGCGAGGGAGGCTTCGTTGTATTCGATGATGGTCGTCCACAGGCGATGCAGGCCCAGCTCATCGAAGGCGTAGCGCATGACCGTGCTGATCACCTCGGTGCCATAGCCTTGGCCGCGCAGTGAACTGTCGCCGATCATCATGCCGTGCTCTGCCGTGCCGTTCTTCCAGTCGATCCCCACCAGGTTGGCCGTGCCGATCAGGCCGTGCTGGGCGACCTCGATACCAAAGCGTTGATTAAGCGGGTCACCCTTGAGGCCTAGCAGCCAATCCCGCTGAGCTTCGCGCGAGACGGGGAAGTGCCAGCCGCCCAGCAGGCTCCACAGGGCTTCATCGTTGGACCAGCGGTGCAACATGGGCAGGTCTTCGAGTTCCAGTGCTCTGAGCACGATGCGTTGGCCATTGATGCTCATGGTGTCCTCATATGCAGGATGACGGCGTCGGCCAGGCGGTGCATGTCCGTGGCCCCGTAGCGTTGGTCCATCGGCAGTGGCAACAGGCATTCGGCCAGATGCCGCTCCAGCGCGGGTGTCGTCGGGTTGTCGATCAGTTCCCGCCAGTAGCAGGGAACATAGATGGCTTGGTCGAGCAGGTGCCTGCGCAGGTGGTTTGCCTGGGCAGGCGAATCGAGCAGCAGCGGGTAGCACAGGGCTGCAGGCAGCTCGCCGGGCCAGGCGCTGAAGCGATTGCAGCCGTCCAGCCGCTCGCGCAACAGGCTCAGATTGTTGCGGCGCCGGTCAGCCACGCTTGCATAGTCGATGCTGTCGAGGATGCGCGCGGTGCTGGCAGACATGGCTCGAACGCCTTGCTCGGCCAGTGCTGCCTCATTTGCCTGATATTCGTTGTAGTGCTGCTCGGCCGCCTGCTCGAGCCTTCCGAGCAGTGCCGCGAAGCGGTAGCGCGAAGCGCTGGGCTGTGCCTCGGGCATCCGGGCGGGGCCATTGACCAGCCAGCCACCATCGGCCACACCGACGAACTTGCGCGGCGAGTAGAGGGTGGCAATGCCTGGCAATGCCTGGCTGAACAATGCCTGGGAGTTGTCGATGATCAATTGCTGCCCGTAGCGGGGCACGAGCACCCGGCGGACGTAGTCGGCCTTGAGCCCGAAGTAGTCGACGTACAACAGACCTTCGTCGGCAGCCACGTCAGGCAGGGCGGCCAGGGAGAGTTCGGCGTCCAGCGTGTAGCGGCACACTTCGATGTCCAGGCCGGCCAGCGCTTGTTCAAGGACGGCGCAGATATAGTGGGGCAGGTGGACACGGCGCAGATCACGTGCCTGCATCAAGGCGCGAAAGGCCGAGCGGGCACTGTTGAACGCCTTGGCTTGTGGGTAGGGGTGCTGGCCGCTGCGCAGTTCCAGTTCGAAATAGCCGCCTATGGCCTCAGGCACTTTGGATTTCTCCGAGTCTGGCCCAGGCACCCACCACTTCTGGCTCCTGGAACATCAAGGCGTCGAGGATCGACAGCCCGGCAACGAAGGGTTGGCTGTCGCTGCCCTGGGAATATGGGGGCAGCGTGGCGCCAAGCAGTTCCAGGGTGATGCCGGCTTGCTGGAATGCCTCGGCCTGGTACAAGTGCCCGCCACCGATCGGGTTGAGGTAATGGGTTGCGCCGCACGCCTGAACGATCTGAATGACCCGCTCCTGGCTCGAGGCCTCGCCGGTGATGGGCAGCGCGCTTGCGCGTGATATCGGTGTGTCGATGCCGAGCAGCGTGCAGCAGGCCTTGAGCAGGCGCTCATCAAGCGTTGCGATGCTGTCAGCGGACGGGGTGAGCAGCGCTTCCAGCCAGGCCATCACCGGCGCGCGACGGGGCGCCTTGCGGTAGGCGAAGTCGAGCTTGTTGAGCAGGTCGGCGAGCTCGAACTGTTCGGCAATGCGCCGCTGCATGATGTGCTGGGTATGGCTGGCCTTGGCCAGGGCGATACGAAACCACTTGGCTTCGCCGTCGAGCAGATAACGGTTGCGCTCGATCCAGCCGTTCTTGATGAATTGCACATTGTCATAGAGGACAAAGTGATCCGCAGCAGCGATCAGCTGGAAATAACCCAGGTATGGCAGGAAGTACGGCTGCATCAAGGCAACCCGATGACGCCCGGGCGAACGGGGGGCGGTCTGTGGGGTCATGCCTGGCGAGCCTGCAGCAGGATATCGATGATCTGTTCCTGGGATGGTACGTCCAGGTCCGGATAGATCGGCAGGCACAGCACCTGGCTCGAGATCCTCAGGGCGTTGGGCAGGCGTTCCAGATTGGAGCTGGCCAGGCCCCGGTACATGGGGAATTCGCAGATCAGTGGGTAGAAGTAACGGCGCACCAGGATGTCCTGGTCGCGATAGCGCTGGTACAGCGCATCGCGCGAGATACCGAAGCGTTGTTCATCGATCAGGATGGGGCAATAGGCGTAGTTCCAGTCGAGCCCTTCCGGCTGTTGCAGCAGGGAGATACCGTCAACGTCTTCCAGGGCCCGGCGGTAGCGCTCGAAGACCTGGCGACGGCGCTGCAGGGCATCATCGATGTGGCGCAGTTGCAACACACCGAACGCTGCCTGGATCTCGTTCATCTTGCCGTTGATGCCGGTGGCCATGATCACGGTTTCATCGACAAAGCCGAAATTCTTCAGGAAATCGATACGGCGCTTGAGCTTTTCGTCCTGGCAGATGATTGCACCGCCCTCGAAGGTGTTGAATACCTTGGTGGCGTGGAAGCTGAGGATCGACAGGTCGCCATTGTCGAGAATGCTGCGCCCGTCCTGGCGTACACCAAAGGCGTGGGCGGCGTCATAGATCACCTTCAGGCCGTAGGTGTCTGCGATCTCCTGGATGGCACCGATGTCGCAAGGGATGCCATAGCAATGGACCGGGAGAATTGCCGTGGTCTCAGGGGTGATCGCTTCGATGACGCGTTGTGGGTCCAGGTTGTTGGTACGCGGATCGATGTCGACGAAGACTGGCTTGAGGTTGTTCCACAAAAGCGAATGGGCTGTGGCGACGAAGGAGTAGGGTGTGGTGATGACTTCGCCCGTCACGCGTAGCGCCTGCAGCGCTGTCACCAGCGCCAGGGTGCCATTGGAGAACAGCGATATGTGCTTGACGCCCAGGTATTCGGCCAGCTCACTTTCCAGCTGTTGATGGAACGGCCCTGCATTGGTCAGGCGCTTGCTTTCCCAGATACTCTCCAGATAAGGAAGGAACTCTTCCAGGGGAGGCAGGAGAGGGCTGGTTACGGTGATCGGTTTGGCCATGGCGGCACTGCTCGTTTTTTCGGTTATAGAAGCAGGGCAAGCTGGACCCTGCCGCTGTACAACGTGCGCAGACGAGGTTTCGCCATGAAACCGACGGCCGGCACCGGGTTGATGGGTTGATAGCAAGAAGTCGGCCAACCTTCTCCATTGGTATGATTGTGTTCAATCTGTCGTTGATCGTGACTTGGCAGTCGAAACGTGCATCTTTAATCTATTGAGTCTGTGGGTAGTCCCGTCGCCGTGGGGTGCAAGTTCTGGCAGCCATGGCCGCGTTACCTGCGAATTTTTGCCATTTCCATCGGGAAGCCACAATGATTGGCATCAAAAGCATCGCCAGTTACGTACCTGTAGAAGGCGTGGATAACTACGCTCAGGGTGCGAAATTCGGCAAGGATCAGGATTTCATCTTCGGCAAGATCGGTTCGACCTTCTTGCCGCGCAAGGATGCGGCCCAGGAAACCTCTGACCTGTGCGTCGAGGCGGCCAGGACGCTGTTCGCTGCCAATCCATCGCTTGACCCGGCGGCCATCGATGCGGTGATCGTGGTCACTCAGAATGGTGATGCCGAAGGCCTGCCGCATACGGCCGCGATCGTCCAGCACAAGCTGGGGCTTTCGACGCATGTCGCGGCGTTCGATGTTTCCCTGGGCTGCTCCGGCTACGTCTATGGGTTGTATGCGATGAAGGGCTTCATGGAAGCAGCGGGCCTGAAGAATGGCCTGCTGATTACCGCCGACCCCTATTCGAAGATCGTCGACCCCGAGGATCGCAACACGACCATGTTGTTCGGGGATGCCGCGACCGCGACCTGGATGGGCGAGGATGCTGCCTGGCAGCTCGGCAAATCGCTGTTCGGCAGCGATGGTGCAGGTGCCGAGCACTTGCGCACCACCGACGGCAAGTTCTTCATGAACGGCCGTCAGGTCTACAACTTCGCCCTGGTCAAAGTGCCTGCGCACCTGCAGCAGTTGCTCGAGGCCAGCCAGTTGCGCGCCGAGGACATCGACCTGTACTGCCTGCATCAGGGCAGCGCGGCGATCGTTGATGCCGTGTCTGCGCGCTTCGACGAGGGCGCGCACAAGCAGAAGTTCGTCAAGGACATGGTCGAGACCGGCAATACCGTGTCGTCGAGCATCCCGTTGCTGCTGGAAAAGCACGTGATGAACTCGCAGCACAAGCGCGTTGCGCTCAGTGGCTTCGGCGTCGGCCTGTCCTGGGGTTCGGCGATCATCGAGCGCAACGGCTGATCGAGCGTCACCCTTGCGTTATCAAAGAAGCGCTGCCCGCCTCGGGCCGCGCTTCTTTCGTTTCTGATGATGGTTTTCTGGCGTCAAACCCTTGATTTCATTGGGATGGCCGGATGCCAGCAAAAAAAGTGAGAAATCGCCCTAAAGCAAACTGCCCTGACGACGATAAACATTACGAAGGTTCTCTGTGCCACACCCGGCGAATTGCCAAGGCCGGAAGCCGTAGTACCCAATCCAACGAGGAATTCGTCATGGCTTTGACTGTTAACACCAACACCACCTCTCTGGGCGTTCAGAAAAACCTGAACCGTGCTTCCGATGCGCTGAGCACCTCGATGACCCGTCTGTCCTCCGGCCTGAAAATCAACAGCGCCAAAGACGACGCCGCCGGCCTGCAGATCGCTACCCGCATGACCTCGCAGATCCGTGGTCAGACCATGGCTATCAAAAACGCCAACGACGGTATCTCCATCGCCCAGACCGCTGAAGGCGCGATGCAAGAGCAGACCAACATCCTGCAGCGTATGCGTGAACTGGCCGTTCAGTCCCGAAACGACTCGAACAGCACCAACGACCGTGTCGCTCTGGACAAAGAATTCCAGTCGATGGCTTCGGAACTGACCCGTATCGCCAACAGCACCCAGCTGAACGGCAAGAACCTGCTGGACGGTTCGGCTTCGGTCATGACCTTCCAGGTTGGTTCCAACACCGGTTCCGCCAACCAGATCACCATCGACCTGAGCGCCAAGTTCACCGCTTCGGACCTGGGCGTCACTTCCTCGATCAACATTCAGGGTTCCGACACCACCACCGCCGAAGCCAACTTCAGCGCTGCTGTTTCGGCCATCGACGCCGCTCTGCAAACCATCAACAGCAACCGTGCTGACCTGGGTGCCGCGCAGAACCGTCTGACCAGCACCATCAACAACCTGCAAAACATCAACGAAAACGCCGAAGCTGCTCGTGGCCGTGTACAGGACACCGACTTCGCTGCTGAAACTGCCCAGCTGACCAAGCAGCAGACCCTGCAGCAAGCTTCCACCTCGGTTCTGGCCCAGGCCAACCAGCTGCCGTCGGCAGTACTGAAGCTGCTGGGCTAATCTGCCTGGTTGCTGGCGGGGAAGTGCTGGTAAGGCACTTCCCCGCCTTTTCATTGCGAGGTGGTGGGCATGGACATGAGCGTCAAGCTGAACCTGTCTTATCCGGCCGCACGTCCGGCCGAGCAGGTTGCCGAAAAACCGGTTGCCCGGTCGACGGAAAACGTAAAACCCGAAGACGACAAGAAAGACGCCAAGGCGGTGCAGGATGCCGACAAGGTCAAACATGCCGTTTCGGAGATCGAAAAGTTCCTGAAGGCGTCGCAGCGCAATCTGGAATTTTCCACGGATGAAGAATCCGGCAAGATCGTGGTCAAAGTCATCGCTACCGACAGTGGTGAACTGATTCGCCAGTTGCCCTCGGAAGAGGCCCTGCGGATCGCTCACAGCCTGAGCGATGTCAAAAGTGTTCTGTTCGACGCCAAGGTATAGTTGGCGGCGAACACCAATGAAGTGAAGCATGTCTGTCCCGCAGGAGCGGGTTGACGCGTTGATGAGAGGGACTACAGCATGGCAAGCCCGATTACTTCCAGTACAGGCCTGGGTTCTGGTCTCAACATTACCGAGATCGTGACCGCGTTGGTCAAGGCCGATACATCCGCCAAACAGGCGCAGATCACTCGGCAAACCAGCAACAACACTGCGATGATTTCGGGTATCGGCTCGCTGCGCAGTGCCCTCACGGCATTCCAGGACGCCATGAAGGCGCTCAACAACAAGGATGCGCCGTCGTTCAACGCCTATGCAGCGACCTCGGCCAACGAGTCCGTGGTCAAGGTCAAGTCGAGCAACTCGGCGGTAGCGGGTAGCTATGACATCGTGGTGGACAAGCTGGCCACCAGCTCGAAAGTGGCCAGCCAGCAGTTCAGCGGTGGTGCCACCAGCCCGATCAGTGCTGGCCAGCTTACCATCAGCCAGAACGGCAAGACCTACAATCTGGACGTGGCCAGTGGCGCGACGCTGCAAAGTGTGCGCGACCAGATCAACAAGGAAATGAGCGCCAACGGCATTTCCGCCAACATCGTCAACGAGGAAGGCGGCTCGCGCCTGGTGCTCAGCTCGACTACCACAGGTGCGGGGACTGACATTTCCCTGAGCGGTATCGCCGAGCTGGCAATCGATGGCACCACGCAGATGTCCGGGACCGGTGCGGGCTTCATCACTGCCAAGGCCCAGGACGCTGAACTGACCATCGACGGCTTGAAGGTCAAGAGTGCCTCCAACACGCTCGATAGCGCCATCAGCGGCATGACCCTGGAGTTGACCGGGGTCAGCCCGAAGGCCAGCGGCGTCGGCACTGGTACGCCGACCGCGGTCACTGTTGCGGCGGACAACGATGGCCTGAAGAAGTCGGTCCAGAGCTTCGTTGATGCCTACAATACGCTGCAGAAGGCGATCACGTCGCTGACGTCGACCAGCCGTGATGACGATGACAAGCTGGTGCTCGGCCCGCTCACCAACGACCCGACCACCCGCTCTCTGTTGGGTGATGTGCGCAAGGTGCTGAGTGAGGTGGGGGCCGGCGACCAGCTGACCACGCTGAGCCAGTTGGGTATCAACACCCAGAAAGATGGCACGCTCGAATTCAACAGCAGCAAGTTCACCGCGGCGATGAACGACAAGAAGCTCGGCCCGGAAGTGCAGGAGCTGTTCACCGGCACCGACGGCATCTTCGAGCGCATGAACAAGGCCATCGACCCTTACAACAAGACCGATGGCAGCCTTGCAACGCGCAAGTCGAACCTCGACAAGGCGGTCTCGGAACTGGCCAACCAGCAGGCCGCGCTTGATCGCCGCACCGAGTCCCTGACCGAATCGCTGACCAAGAAGTACGTGGCCCTGGACACCGCCCTGGGCAAGATGAAAGCCCAGGCCGACCAGATCACCTCGATCTTCGAAGCGATCAACGCCCAGGCCAAGAAATCCTGATCGGCTGAACATGCCAAAAGCCCGGCGGCGTCCGCGAGACGCCCCGGGCTTTTTGCTTTTTCCCTAAAGTTTTTTGACGTACAGGCGATACAGCAGGTACAAGCAACTTTTTACCGCAGCAACGAGGCAGATCCATGAACCCGATGTTGGCCCTTCGGCAGTACCAGAAAGTCAACGGCGCAGCGCAGACGTCCGAAGCCAGCCCGCACCGCCTGGTGCAGATGCTCATGCAGGGCGGCCTTGATCGCATGGCGCAGGCCAAGGGCGCCATTGCCCGCAACGACATCGCGCAAAGGGGCATCCTCATCGGCAAGGCCATCGACATCATCGGCGGCCTGCGTGAAGGCCTGGACCTGGAAAACCATGCCGACAGCCTGGCTGAGCTGGACAGCTTGTACATGTACATGAGCCGCCGCCTGATCGAGGCCAACGTCAAGGGTGACCCGGCCATCATCGACGAGGTCGCGCGCCTGCTGATCACTGTGAAGGAAGGTTGGGACGCAATCGGCGATCAGTCGTCGGCTTCCTGATAAAGGAGGATGACATGAACGAAGTAATCGCCCGGATCGAGCAGACTCGGGAAATGTTGCTGGCGGCGCTGGCCGAGCGCAACTGGGAAGCGGTGGGTGAGCTGGACCTGGAATGCCGCTTGCGCATCGGTGACATGGTGAGCGAGGCTAAAGGCAACGAGGCCGATGTCAGTGCCAGCCTTGAGCAGTTGTTGGCCGTATACCGTCAACTAATCGATGTTGCAAGTGGCGAACGTCAATCCTTGGTGGATGAAATGACGAAAATCCGTCAGGCGAAGAACGCGGCAAAGGTATACCATCTATTCACCTGACCACAGATGTTGCCAAAAGCCATGCGCCATTAATTTGACTGGCTGGTTTTTTTTGACTTTACTAGTGGCTGTTTTCGAATTTCAGACGTCCGAACACTGACCATTCAGTCGGAATGATGTCGAGCACGCCCTCGGGCGCCGATATGACTAGGGAAGTTGCTATTGCATGTGGCGTGAAACCAAGATTCTGCTGATCGACGACGACAGCGCACGCCGCCGCGACCTGGCGGTGGTGCTTAACTTCCTCGGCGAAGAAAACCTCGCTTGCTCCAGCCAGGACTGGCAGCAGGTGGTCGAGCCATTGTCTTCGAGTCGCGAAGTGCTGTGCGTGCTTATCGGCACTGTAAACGCCCCGGGCAGTGTGCTTGGGCTCGTTAAGACAGTGGCTGGGTGGGATGAGTTCCTTCCGGTTCTGCTTTTAGGTGAAATTTCTTCTGCGGAGTTCCCGGAAGACCTTCGCCGCCGGGTGCTTTCCAACCTGGAAATGCCGCCAAGCTACAGCCAGCTGCTGGATTCGCTGCACCGTGCCCAGGTCTATCGCGAGATGTACGACCAGGCGCGCGAGCGTGGCCGCCAGCGCGAACCCAACCTGTTCCGCAGCCTGGTCGGTACCAGCCGTGCCATCCAGCACGTGCGGCAGATGATGCAGCAGGTGGCCGATACCGATGCCAGTGTGCTGATCCTGGGTGAGTCCGGCACCGGCAAGGAAGTGGTCGCGCGCAACCTGCACTACCATTCCAAGCGCCGCGAAGCGCCGTTCGTGCCGGTCAACTGCGGCGCGATCCCGGCCGAGCTGCTGGAAAGCGAACTGTTCGGCCACGAGAAGGGCGCCTTCACCGGGGCGATCACCAGCCGTGCCGGGCGTTTCGAGCTGGCCAACGGCGGTACCCTGTTCCTCGACGAAATCGGCGACATGCCGTTGCCGATGCAGGTCAAGCTGTTGCGCGTGCTGCAGGAACGTACCTTCGAGCGCGTGGGTAGCAACAAGACCCAGAGCATCGATGTGCGCATCATTGCCGCGACCCACAAGAACCTCGAGACCATGATCGAGGAGGGCACGTTCCGCGAAGACCTGTACTACCGCCTGAACGTGTTCCCCATCGAGATGGCGCCGCTGCGTGAGCGGGTGGAAGACATCCCGCTGCTGATGAACGAGCTGATCTCGCGCATGGAGCACGAGAAGCGCGGGTCCATCCGCTTCAACTCCGCGTCGATCATGTCGCTGTGTCGCCACGGCTGGCCGGGCAACGTTCGCGAGCTGGCCAACCTGGTCGAGCGCATGGCGATCATGCACCCGTACGGGGTGATTGGCGTGTCCGAGCTGCCGAAGAAATTCCGTTACGTCGATGACGAAGACGAGCAGATGGTCGACAGCCTGCGCAGCGACCTGGAAGAGCGCGTGGCGATCAACGGCCATACGCCGAACTTCAGCAACCACGCCATGCTGCCACCTGAAGGCCTGGACCTGAAGGACTACCTGGGTAGCCTGGAGCAGGGCCTGATCCAGCAGGCGCTGGACGATGCCAACGGTATCGTTGCGCGCGCGGCTGAACGTTTGCGCATTCGTCGTACCACCCTGGTCGAGAAAATGCGCAAGTACGGCATGAGCCGCCAGGGCGGCGAGGAGCAGGCGGAGGATTGACGCCTGGCGGTTGCCTGTACCGGCCTCTTCGCGGGCACGCCCGCTCCCACAGGATCGATGCACAGCTTGAATTCAGTGATATCCCTGTGGGAGCGGGCAAGCCCGCGAAGAGGCCGGCACAGGGAGCCAAAGTCTCCAGTACTGCGCAAGGCTTGAAGCCTGCGCGGTACCTGTGGGAGCGGGTTCACCCGCGAAGAGGCCGGCACAGCCAACCCAAATCCCTATCTCCGGCACGGCTATTGCTACACCGCTGGCAACACACCGTTTTTATGACGGTCAGCCACGCGAGAGAGCAAGATGCCCCAGGCCGCCCACGTATCCCTAGCCCCCGATCCGCAGGGGCAAACCCCGATCGAGCAGGAAAGCCGTCAGGGTCTCGAGCAGGCCTTCGCCCTGTTCAGTCAGGTATCCACCCAGCTGAGCCAGTCCTACAGCCTGCTAGAAGCCCGGGTCAGCGAACTCAAGGGCGAGCTGGCGGTGGTCAGCGCCCAGCGCATCGATGAACTGAGCGAAAAGGAACGCCTGGCCAACCGCCTGCAGAACCTGCTGGACCTGCTGCCCGGCGGGGTGATCGTGATCGATGGTCAGGGCCTGGTACGCGAAGCCAACCCGGCCGCCTGCGAACTGCTCGGCGAGCCGCTGGTCGGCCAGCTGTGGCGCCAGGTGATCGCCCGCAGCTTTGCCCCGCGCAAGGATGACGGTCACGAAGTCTCGCTGCGCGACGGCCGCCGTCTGTCCATTGCCACTCGCTCGCTGGATGCCGAGCCTGGCCAGTTGGTGTTGCTCAACGACCTGACCGAAACCCGTCGCCTGCAAGACCAGCTGGCCCGCCACGAGCGCCTGTCTTCGCTGGGGCGCATGGTCGCCTCGCTGGCGCACCAGATCCGCACGCCACTGTCGGCGGCGATGCTCTACGCCAGCCACCTGGCTGATCCCGAACAAGACCTGAGTGCGGAAACCCGCCAGCGCTTTGCCGGGACCCTGAAAGAGCGCCTGCACGAGCTGGAACACCAGGTGCGCGACATGCTGGTATTCGCCCGTGGCGAGCTGCCGCTGAATGATCGAGTCACGCCAAAAGCCTTGTTCCAGGCCCTGCAGCAGGCTGCCCAGGCGCATGTGCAAGGGCACGCCGTGCGCTGGCAGTGTGACAGCCACCTGGGTGAGCTGCTGTGCAACCGCGACACCCTGGTTGGTGCATTGCTCAACCTGATCGAAAATGCGCTGCAAGCCAGCGACGGCCCGGCGCGACTGAAGGTGCACCTGTTCCGCCGCGAGCGCAGCCTGCATCTATGTGTAAGCGACGCCGGCAGTGGCATCGATGCCGACCTGCTCGGCCGCCTGGGCGAGCCGTTCCTGACCACCAAGGCCACTGGCACCGGCCTGGGCCTGGCCGTGGTCAAGGCTGTGGTGCGTGCGCACCAGGGTACGCTGCGCCTGCGCTCGAAGGTTGGCCGTGGTACCTGTGTGCGGGTGGAGCTGCCGTTGATCGACGGGCAACTGGCGGAGGGCATGTAATGGCGATCAAGGTGCTGCTGGTCGAGGACGACCGCGTATTGCGCCAGGCGCTGGGCGATACCCTGGAAATCGGCGGCTTCGCCTACCAGGCGGTGGGCAGTGCCGAAGAAGCGCTGGAAGCGGTACTGGAGGAGGCCTTCAGCCTGGTAGTCAGCGATGTGAACATGCCTGGCATGGATGGGCACCAACTGCTGGCCCAGCTGCGCCGCCAGCAACCGCAACTGCCCGTGTTGCTGATGACCGCGCATGCCGCGGTGGAGCGCGCCGTCGAGGCGATGCGCCAAGGGGCTGCCGACTATCTGGTCAAGCCATTCGAGCCCAAGGCCTTGCTCAGTCTGGTCGAGCGGCATGCCGCCGGGCGCGTGGCTGAGGAGGAAGGCCCGGTGGCCTGCGAGACGGCCAGTCGACAATTGCTGGAGCTGGCCACGCGGGTGGCGCGCAGTGACTCGACCGTGCTGATTTCCGGCGAATCCGGTACCGGCAAGGAAGTGCTGGCGCGCTTCATTCACCAGCAGTCGCCGCGGGCGGCGCAGCCCTTCGTGGCGATCAATTGTGCTGCCATCCCCGACAACATGCTCGAGGCCACCCTGTTCGGCCACGAGAAGGGTGCCTTCACCGGCGCCATCGCTGCCCAGGCCGGCAAGTTCGAGCAGGCCGAAGGTGGCACCTTGCTGCTCGACGAAATCTCGGAAATGCCAATGGCCTTGCAGGCCAAGCTGCTGCGCGTGCTGCAGGAGCGCGAGGTGGAGCGGGTGGGTGGGCGCAAGCCGATCAGCCTGGATATCCGCGTGCTGGCCACCACCAACCGTGACCTGGCTGGCGAAGTGGCGGCCGGGCGTTTCCGTGAAGATTTGTACTACCGCCTGTCGGTGTTCCCCCTGGCCTGGCGCCCGCTGCGCGAACGCCCGGGTGACATCCTGCAACTGGCCGAGCGCCTGTTGGCGCGTCACGTGGCGAAGATGAAGCACGCCCCGGTGCAGCTGTCGCCCCAGGCCCGAGCCTGCCTGCAGGCGTATGCCTGGCCGGGCAACGTACGCGAACTGGACAACGCCCTGCAGCGGGCGCTGATCCTGCAGCAGGGCGGGGTGATCGAGGCGGCGGATTTTTGTCTGGCAGGCGCCATTCCATTGTCAGCTGGCATCGAGCCATCACCTGAGGTGCTGGCCGAGCCTGGCGGACTGGGCGATGACATGCGTCGCCATGAGTACCAGATGATCATCGACATCCTGCGCGCCGAGCGCGGCCGCCGCAAAGAGGCGGCCGAACGCCTGGGGATAAGCCCGCGTACCCTGCGCTACAAGCTGGCGCAGATGCGCGATGCCGGGTTTGACGTCGAGGCCAGCCTGTTCGGCTGAAGATCGAAAGGGGCTGCTGCGCAGCCCATCGCCGGCAAGCCAGCTCCCACAGAGCCCCGCGCTGTACCTGTGGGAGCTGGCTTGCCGGCGATGGGGCGCGAAGCGGCCCCAGATTGTCTGGCATACATAGGCTGGCACCTTTGTTGCTTTAGGTTGGCTATCCGCCGCATCACTGTCAAAAAAATGCGGCCGCAGGAGAGAGAAGGGTCATGAGCCAAGGTGTTGAATTCAATCGTCTGATGTTGGACATGCGGGCCATGCAGGCCGATGCCATGTCGCTGCCCAAGGTGGCCGCCGCCCCCGAGTTGGCACCCGGGCAAAGTACCTTTGCCGACATGCTCGGCCAGGCCATCGGCAAGGTGCATGAGACGCAGCAGGCTTCGACCCAGTTGGCCAACGCTTTCGAGATCGGCAAGAGTGGCGTCGACCTGACCGACGTGATGATCGCTTCGCAAAAGGCCAGCGTGTCGATGCAGGCCCTGACCCAGGTACGCAACAAGCTGGTCCAGGCGTACCAGGACATCATGCAGATGCCGGTTTGAGGACGGACGTAAACCATGGCTGAAGCAGTCGTCGACAACCCCCCTGCCAAAAGCGGCCCGCCCGCGGCCAAGCCGCCGCTGTTCGGCATGGCGTTTCTGGAAAACATCGCGCAGATGCCCATGCTGCGTCAGATCGGCCTTCTGGTCGGCCTGGCCGCCAGCGTGGCGATCGGCTTTGCCGTGGTGCTGTGGTCGCAACAACCCGATTACCGTCCGCTGTACGGCAGCCTGGCGGGCATGGACACCAAGCAGGTCATGGATACCCTGGCCGCCGCCGACATCCCCTACAACGTCGAGCCCAATTCCGGTGCTCTGCTGGTCAAGGCCGACGACCTCTCCCGTGCGCGCCTGAAACTGGCGGCCGCCGGCGTGGCACCGAGCGATGGCAACGTCGGTTTCGAGCTGCTCGACAAGGAGCAGGGCCTGGGCACCAGCCAGTTCATGGAAGCCACCCGTTACCGTCGCAGCCTGGAAGGCGAGCTGGCGCGTACCGTGTCCAGCCTGAACAACGTCAAGGGCGCGCGCGTGCACCTGGCCATCCCGAAAAGCTCGGTGTTCGTGCGTGACGAACGCAAGCCCAGCGCCTCGGTACTGGTCGAACTGTACCCGGGCCGTGCCCTGGAAGCCGGGCAGGTGATGGCCATCGTCAACCTGGTCGCCACCAGCGTGCCGGAACTGGACAAGTCCCAGGTCACCGTGGTCGACCAGAAGGGCAACCTGCTGTCCGAGCAGATCCAGGACACCGCCCTGACCCAGGCAGGCAAACAGTTCGACTACAGCCGCCGGGTGGAAAGCATGCTCACCCAGCGGGTGCACAACATCCTGCAGCCGGTGCTGGGCAATGACCGCTACAAGGCCGAAGTGTCCGCCGACCTGGACTTCAGTGCGGTCGAGTCCACCTCCGAGCAGTTCAACCCAGACCAGCCGGCGCTGCGCAGCGAGCAGTCGGTCGATGAACAACGTGCCAGCAGCCAGGGCCCGCAAGGTGTACCCGGTGCGCTGAGCAACCAGCCGCCAGGCCCGGCCTCGGCACCGCAGACCACCGGTGGTGCCGCTACCCCGGCCGCGGCCATCCAGCCTGGCCAGCCGCTGGTGGATGCCAACGGCCAGCAGATCATGGACCCGGCCACCGGTCAGCCGATGCTCGCGCCGTACCCGTCGGACAAGCGCCAGCAAAGCACCAAGAACTTCGAGCTGGACCGCTCCATCAGCCACACCCGCCAGCAGCAGGGGCGCATGACCCGCCTGTCGGTGGCGGTGGTGGTGGACGACCAGGTCAAGATCGACCCGGCCACCGGCGACGCCACCCGTACGCCATGGGGCACCGAGGACCTGGCACGCTTCACTCGCCTGGTGCAGGACGCGGTCGGCTTCGATGCCAGCCGTGGCGACAGCGTGACGGTGATCAACGTGCCGTTCGCCGCCGACCGCGGCGAAGAGATCACCGACATCGCCTTCTACCAGCAGCCGTGGTTCTGGGACATCGTCAAGCAAGTGCTGGGCGTGGTGTTCATCCTGGTGCTGGTATTCGGTGTGCTGCGCCCGGTGCTGAACAACATTACAGGGGGCGGCAAGCAGGCTGCCCCGGATAGCGACATGGAGCTGGGCGGCATGATGGGTCTGGATGGCGAACTGGCCAACGACCGCGTCAGTCTGGGTGGCCCGACAAGCATTCTGCTGCCTAGCCCGAACGAGGGTTACGAGGCACAGCTCAACGCAATCAAAGGCCTGGTGGCCGAAGACCCGGGCCGCGTTGCCCAGGTCGTGAAAGAGTGGATCAACGCCGATGAGTGATAACCGAGCCGTTACCGCCAAGCTGAGCCGCGTCGACAAGGCGGCGATCCTCCTGCTTTCGCTGGGCGAGACCGATGCTGCCCAGGTGCTGCGGCACATGGGGCCCAAGGAAGTGCAGCGGGTGGGTGTGGCCATGGCGCAGATGGGCAATGTGCACCGTGAACAGGTCGAGCAGGTGATGAGCGAGTTCGTCGAAATCGTCGGCGACCAGACCAGCCTGGGCGTGGGCTCCGATGCCTATATCCGCAAGATGCTCAACCAGGCCCTGGGCGAGGACAAGGCCAACGGCCTGGTCGACCGCATCCTGCTCGGTGGCAACACCAGCGGCCTGGACAGCCTGAAGTGGATGGAGCCGCGCGCCGTTGCCGACGTGATCCGCTACGAGCACCCGCAGATCCAGGCCATCGTGGTTGCCTACCTCGACCCCGACCAGGCCGGCGAAGTGCTGAGCAACTTCGACCACAAGGTGCGTCTGGACATCGTCCTGCGCGTGTCGTCGCTGAACACCGTGCAGCCGGCGGCGCTGAAGGAGCTGAACCAGATCCTCGAGAAGCAGTTCTCGGGCAACTCCAACGCGGCGCGTACCACCTTGGGCGGCATCAAGCGCGCCGCCGACATCATGAACTTCCTCGACAGCTCGGTGGAAGGTGCACTGATGGACGCGATCCGCGAGATCGACAGCGACCTGTCGGAGCAGATCGAAGACCTGATGTTCGTCTTCAACAACCTGGCCGACGTCGACGACCGTGGCATCCAGGCGCTGCTGCGCGAAGTCTCGTCCGACGTGCTGGTGGTGTCGCTCAAGGGCGCCGACGAGCGAGTCAAGGACAAGATCTTCAAGAACATGTCCAAGCGTGCCTCGGAGCTGTTGCGCGACGACCTGGAGGCCAAGGGGCCGGTGCGGGTCAGCGACGTGGAAACGGCGCAGAAGGAAATCCTCACCATCGCCCGCCGCATGGCCGAGGCCGGCGAGATCGTGCTCGGCGGCAAGGGTGCCGAGGAAATGATCTGATCCACCAGGGCAGGCAAATGAATTTTGCGGCCTGGTGCGGTACTTGTGGGAGCTGGCTTGCCGGCGATGAGGCCGGCCCAGGCACCGCTGCTGTATGGCAAGGGCTTCGCCCTTGATCGCCGGCAAGCCAGCTCCCACAGGGCCCCGCATTTGTCGAACAGGCTTGTTGAGTACCTGAAAACATGTCCACCAAAGAACATCACCCCAGCGACCTGATCCGCGCCCGCGACCTCGAGGGCGTGGACGTATGGGCGCTGCCCAGCTTCGACCCGGAACCGGAGCCTGAGCCCGAAGCGGAGCCGGAACCCGAGGTAATCGAGGAAGAAGTCGAGGAAGTGCCGCTGGAAGAAGTCCAGCCACTGACCCTGGAAGAACTCGAGGCCATCCGCCAGGAGGCCTACAACGAAGGCTTCGCCACCGGTGAGCGCGAGGGCTTCCATAGCACCCAGCTCAAGGTCCGCCAGGAAGCCGAAGAGGCACTGAAGACCAAGCTGGAGAGCCTCGACCGGCTGATGACCAACCTGATGGAGCCGATCGCCGAGCAGGACACGCAGATCGAGAAAACCCTGGTCCACCTGGTGGCTCACATGACCCGCCAGGTAATCGGTCGCGAACTGCGGGGCGATTCCAGCCAGATCACCCAGGTACTGCGCGAAGCGCTCAAGCTGCTGCCCATGGGCGCGGACAATATCCGCATTCATCTCAACCCGCAGGATTTCGAGCTGGCCAAGGCCCTGCGCGAGCGCCATGAGGAAAGCTGGCGGCTGCTCGAGGACAGCGCACTGCTGCCAGGCGGCTGCCGTATCGAGACCGCGCATAGCCGCATCGACGCGACCATGGAAACCCGCATCGAGAAAGCCGTGGCACAACTGTTCGACCAGTTGCACGATCATTCGCTGCACCCGGCAGCGCCAGACATGTCGGTAGACCTGGATAGCCTGCCAGAGCGCGCCGTGGGTAGCCCGGATGCAACTTGAGCGCACCAGTTTCGGCAAGCGCCTGGGCAGTTACGCCGAGGCCATCGAGCTGCCGGCCCAGCCCATCGTCGAAGGCCGCCTGCTGCGCATGGTCGGCCTCACCCTGGAAGCCGAAGGCCTGCGCGCTGCAGTCGGCAGCCGCTGCCTGGTAATCAACGACGACAGCTACCACCCGGTGCAGGTGGAGGCCGAAGTCATGGGCTTTGCCGGGTCCAAGGTATTCCTCATGCCGGTCGGCAGCATTGTCGGCATCGCCCCCGGCGCCCGGGTGGTGCCGCTGGATGACAGCGGCCGCCTGCCCATGGGCATGAGCATGCTCGGCCGGGTGCTGGACGGCGCCGGTCGCGCGCTGGATGGCAAGGGCGGGATGAAGGCCGAGGACTGGGTGCCGATGGACGGCCCGGTGATCAACCCGTTGAACCGCGACCCCATCAGCAAGCCGCTGGACGTGGGCATTCGCAGCATCAATGGCCTGCTCACCGTCGGTCGCGGCCAGCGCCTGGGCCTGTTCGCCGGTACCGGTGTGGGCAAGTCGGTGTTGCTGGGCATGATGACCCGCTTCACCGAAGCCGAGGTCATCGTCGTCGGCCTGATCGGCGAGCGGGGCCGCGAGGTCAAGGAATTCATCGAGCATATCCTTGGTGAGGAAGGCCTCAAGCGCTCGGTGGTGGTCGCTTCGCCCGCCGACGATGCGCCGCTGATGCGCCTGCGCGCCGCCATGTACTGCACGCGTATTGCCGAGTACTTCCGCGACAAGGGCAAGAACGTGCTGTTGCTGATGGACTCGCTGACCCGTTTTGCCCAGGCCCAGCGTGAAATCGCCTTGGCCATCGGCGAACCGCCGGCCACCCGGGGTTACCCGCCATCGGTGTTCGCCAAGCTGCCCAAGCTGGTGGAGCGGGCCGGTAACGGCGAGCCAGGTGGTGGTTCGATCACCGCGTTCTATACCGTGTTGTCCGAGGGCGACGACCAGCAGGACCCGATTGCCGACGCGGCGCGCGGTGTGCTCGATGGTCACTTCGTGCTGTCGCGGCGGCTGGCCGAGGAAGGCCATTACCCGGCCATCGACATCGAAGCCTCGATCAGCCGGGTCATGCCCCAGGTGGTCGATGCCGACCATTTGCGCCAGGCACAAAAGTTCAAGCAGTTGTGGTCGCGCCTGTCGCAGAGCCGCGACCTGATCAGCGTGGGTGCCTATGTGGCGGGTGGCGACCCGGAAACCGACCTGGCCATTGCCCTGCAATCGAAGTTGGTGGAGTTTCTGCGCCAGGGCCTGCGCGAGAGCGTGGGCATGGCGCAAAGCCGCGAACAGTTGGGAGCGATCTTTGCGCCCCCGGCGGGCGGTTGATAGGCCATGGCGCTGCCCGGACGTGCCGCGCGCCTGGCGCCGGTGGTGGACATGGCCGAAGAGGCCGAGCGCCAGGCGGCCCAGCGCCTTGGGCAGTTCCAGCAGCAGGTGGCTACGGCGCAGGCCAAGCTGGCCGAGCTCGAACGGTTTCGCGAAGACTACCAACTGCAGTGGATCAACCGTGGCGGGCAGGGTGTAAACGGTAGCTGGCTGGTCAATTACCAGCGCTTCCTCGGGCAACTGGAAACGGCCATGACCCAGCAGCGCCAGAGCCTGGTCTGGCACCAGAACAACCTCAACAATGCCCGCGGCACCTGGCAGCAGGCCTATGCCCGGGTGGAAGGCTTGCGCAAGCTGGTGCAGCGCTACCAGGAGGAAGCCCGGCGGGCCGAAGACAAGCGCGAGCAGCGCTTGCTCGACGAGCTGTCACAACGCCTGCCGCGGCAGAATCACCTTTAAGCTGCCCATTGGGCTTGCGCGGTACCCTGTAGGAGCGGCCTTGTGTCGCGAAAGGGGCGCGCAGCGGCCCCAGGATTTCAGCTTCGCAGCAAATATCGCCGGGGCCGCTCTGCGGCCCTTTCGCGACACAAGGCCGCTCCTACACTGGGTGCACCGCATGTGGGAATGGCATGCTTGCCACCCCCGTCATCGCCTGCTAAACCTTTAAGGAGTTGCATCCGCCATCATCGAAGGAATCGCTAGCATGGCAGTCGAGACTGATTTTTCGCAGGACGGGAAAAAGCTGACGATTAAGATCAAGGGGCGCTTCGATTTCGGCAAGCATCAGGAATTTCGTGACGCCTACGAACGCCAGCCCAGCCGGCCAGATTCGGTGGTCGTCGACCTGAAGGACACCACCTACCTCGACAGTTCCGCACTCGGCATGCTGCTGTTGCTGCGTGACCATGCGGGCGGCGATGAGTCGGATGTGCGTGTGGTGCATGCCAGCTCCGATGTGCGCAAGATCCTCGCCATCTCCAATTTCGAAAAACTCTTCGATATCAGTTGAGCGCCGACATGCCGGCCGAACAGGCGTTGACCGTGCTGGTCGCCGAAGACGGTGCCGCCGACCGCCTGCTGCTGGCGCAGATCGTGCGCCGTCAGGGCCATCAGGTATTCACCGCGGAAAACGGCGAGCAGGCGGTGGCGCTGTTCGTCGAGCGGCGCCCGCAACTGGTGCTGCTGGATGCGCTGATGCCGGTGATGGATGGCTTCGAGGCGGCGCGGCAGATCAAGGCGCTGGCCGGCGAAGCGCTGGTGCCGATCATTTTCCTGACGTCATTGAACGAGGAGGAAGGCCTGGTGCGCTGCCTGGAGGCCGGGGGCGACGACTTCATGGCCAAGCCCTACAGTGCGGTGATCCTCGGCGCCAAGATACGCGCCATGGACCGCCTGCGCCGGCTGCAGGCCACCGTGCTGGAGCAGCGCGACCAGATTGCCCGGCACCACCACCACCTGCTCAACGAGCAGCGGGTGGCCAAGGCGGTGTTCGACAAGGTGGCCCACTCCGGCTGCCTGGCCGCGCCCAACATCCGCTACCTGCAATCGCCCTATGCGCTGTTCAATGGCGACCTGATGCTGGCCGCGTTCACCCCGTCCGGCGACATGCGCGTGCTGCTTGGCGATTTCACCGGCCACGGCTTGCCGGCGGCGGTAGGCGCCATGCCGCTGGCCGAAGTGTTCTACGGCATGACTGCCAAGGGCTACGGCATGGCGCAGATCCTGCGCGAGATGAATGCCAAGCTCAAACGTATCCTGCCGGTGGACATGTTCTGTTGTGCGCTGCTGCTCAACCTCAGCATGCAGCGCGGTTCGGTGGAAGTGTGGAACGGCGGCATGCCTGATGGCTATCGCCTGGCAGTGGATGGCCAGGTGCTGTCGGTGCTGACGTCGCGACACCTGCCGCTGGGCATCCTGGACGCCGAGCGTTTCGATGACAGTACCGAGGTGTTGCCGCTGGCACCGGGCGAGCGCCTGCTGCTGCTGTCGGACGGCGTGCTGGACACCGCCGACGACCAGGAACGCCTGTTTGGTGTGCAGCGCCTGCGCAAGGTGCTGGCCGACAACCGGGACCCGGTGCGGTTGTTCGACGAAGTGATGCAGGCCCTGGAGCGCTTTGGCGGGCGCCCGCGCGATGACATCAGCCTGTGCGACATTCGTATGTTCAGCGCCGAGGAGCGGGTGCCGGCGCCGATGATCTACTCTGATAGCGGCCGCTCCAGCCCGCTGGACTGGTCGCTGGGGTTCGAGGTGCGTGGGCAGAGCCTGAAGCGCTTCAACCCGGTGCCGTACCTGGTGCAGTTGTTGCAGGAGATTCATGGCCTGCGCGCGCGTACCGGCAACCTGCACAGCGTGCTCAGCGAGCTGTATTCCAATGCCCTGGAGCATGGCGTGCTGGGCCTGGACTCGCAGCTCAAGCGCGATGTACAGGGCTTTGCCGACTATTATCAGGAACGCGCCCGGCGTCTTGGGGTTCTGACCGACGGTTACGTGCGCATCGATTTCAAGGTTGAACCGCAAGCCGACGGCGGGCGTCTGATGATCGAGGTCCGTGACAGTGGTGCCGGGTTCGATGTGCAACGGGTGCTGTCCCGGCCCTCGCTGGAGCAGGGGCTGAGCGGGCGAGGCTTGAACCTGGTGCGGCGGCTGGCCAGCAGCGCGCACTGGAGTGAGGGCGGGCGCTGCGCGCATGTGGAGTTCGTCTGGTGAGCCACGGGTTGGCTCGGGCATAATCTGGCTTGATCAAGGAGTGAACAAGTGACTGACATGCATATTGACCACAAGGTACTCAGCGACCTGCGTGAGGTCATGGAAGATGGCTACCTGCAGTTGGTGCAAACCTTTCTCGACGACTCCGAACGGCGCCTGGGCCAGCTGCACGCGGCCAAAAGTGCCGAAGAGCTCGGCTCCGCGGCCCACAGTTTCAAGGGCAGCAGCAGCAACATGGGCGCGGTTGCATTGGCCAGCCTGTGCCAGCAGCTGGAGGAGCGCGCGCGGCGGCCCCCGTTGTATGGCATCGAGGACCTGATCAACCGCATCGACCTGGAGTTCGTCGAGGTGCAGCGCTTCTACCGAGGTGAGCAGCAGCGCATTTCGGCGGGTTGAAACACGACTTGGCGCGAGTCTTGCCTGTCTCTGGCAGTATGATTTTTTTGTTTCTGGCGCGGAGACCGCTCGATGCCTGTCGCACCCAACCCATTGTTGCAAGGCAACGCCATTGCCAACACCTCGCGTACGGCCACCGCACAGGCCGACAAGCCGCTGCAGGCGCCGGGCGACAAGGGCGACGGCTTCGGCCAGGTGATGGCCCGGCAGGGCCGCGACAAGGCCGCCGGGCAGGACGACAAGGTCGTTCAGGCCAAGCCCAAGGACAAGCCCGAGGCGGCGCAGGGCGGCAAGAAAGCCGCTGCCGACAAACCCGCGGTTGCCGATGACGGCAAACAATTGCCAGCCGACGACCAGGCCCAGGCCGACACCGGCTTGCGCGATGCCAGCCTGGTGGCCGGCCAAGTCACCGACGCCCAGCCTGGCGCACAACTGATCCAGGCCCAGGCCGAGGCGGTGGCGCCGGTGTTGCAGGCCGCCGCGGCGCAGGCGCAGGTCACCGCCGAGCTGCCCGAGGAGTCGGCCGCCGAGGAAGCCTTCGACCCTGACTCCGACCCTTTGGCCAACCTGCCTACCCTGCGCCTGGCGCTGGAACAAAGCGCCCAGGCCAAGGGAGCGACCTCGGCGCATGCCCTGGACCCTTCGCAGGCTCAGGGCGAAGAGGGGCAGATGGCCGTCAATACCTTGGCGAATCTGGTCGAGAATGCCGAGGGTGAAACGGGCGAGCCTGGCGACAAGGCCTTTGCCGGCTTGCTCGAAGATGGCCTGAAAGACACCAAGAGCGCTGGCAGCGATACACGTGTAGATGATTTCGCCAACCGCCTGGCCAACCTGACCCAGGCCGCCACGGCCAAGACCGCCAATGCCGTGCCGGCCAATGCCAGCCCATTGCACCAACCGCTGCCGATGAACCAGAACGCCTGGGCCGAAGGCCTGGTCAACCGGGTCATGTACCTGTCCAGCCAGAACCTAAAGTCGGCGGATATCCAGCTGGAGCCGGCAGAACTGGGCCGCCTGGACATTCGCGTCAATGTTGCGACGGACCAGTCGACCCAGATCACCTTCATCAGCGGTCACGCCGGCGTGCGTGACGCCCTCGACAGCCAGGTGCACCGCCTGCGCGAGCTGTTTGCCCAGCAGGGGCTGGCACAGCCGGATGTCAACGTGGCCGACCAGTCGCGTGGGCAGCAACAACAGCAGCAGGGGCAGGCGCAGGGCAGCAACCTGTCCGGGGTGGCGGCGCGCCGGGCCGAGCAGGGCGGGGCAGAGGCAGTCGATAGCGCCCGGCCTGTGGAGCAGCAGGTGGTTGTTGGCGACAGTGCGGTCGATTACTACGCGTAGATCCCGATTGCCTGTACTGGCCTCTTCGCGGGTAAACCCGCTCCCACAAGTACAGTGCAGGCTTCGAAGCCTGTGGAGGTCCTGTGGGAGCGGGTTCACCCGCGAAGAAGCCAGCACAGTTGTCCGTGCTGAAATCTCCCTTCTGCGAAATCTGGCATAACACTTGC
Source organism: Pseudomonas sp. B8(2017) (assembly GCF_002113575.1). NCBI lineage: Bacteria > Pseudomonadati > Pseudomonadota > Gammaproteobacteria > Pseudomonadales > Pseudomonadaceae > Pseudomonas > Pseudomonas sp. B8(2017). The sequence continues at coordinate 228,511 of NZ_NEIO01000003.1, forward strand.
TCAAGCCAAGCCATCCTCCCTTGAACCCCCGATGGACGACGGATTATTGGCATGGCGAAGAGCGAAGCAGTCAAAGACCCCGCCACTAAAGGCAAACTCAAGCTGATCCTGCTGGCGGTAGTGGGCCTGTTGCTGGCGATCGGCCTTTCGGTGGGCGCTACCTGGTTCATCATGCACAAGAGCGAGCCGGCCCCGGCCGCCGATCCTGCAGCCAGCAACGTCAAGCCAGCGGCTATCTACGAAGCGCTGGCCCCGGCCTTCGTGGTCAACTTCAACCAGAACGGCCGCCAGCGCTACATGCAGGTGAGCATCACCCTGCAAGCGCGCAGCCAGGCTGACCTGGACGCCCTCAAGGTGCACATGCCGGTGATCCGCAACAACCTGGTGATGATGTTCTCCGGGCAAGGCTTCGACACCCTGGCCGGCAGCCCGGTGGGGCAGGAAATGCTGCGCCAGAAGGCCACCGCAGTGGTTCAGGAAGTGGCACAGAAGGAAGTCGGCAAGCCGGTCGTCGACCAGTTGCTGTTCACCAATTTCGTATTGCAGTAGGAGTCCGCAATGGCCGTACAGGACCTGCTGTCCCAGGATGAAATCGATGCCCTGTTGCATGGTGTCGACGACGGGCTGGTGCAGACCGAGAGTGCATCCGAGCCTGGCAGCATCAAAAGCTACGACCTGACCAGTCAGGACCGTATCGTGCGGGGTCGCATGCCGACCCTGGAAATGATCAACGAGCGTTTCGCCCGTTACACCCGTATCAGCATGTTCAACCTGCTGCGCCGCTCCGCCGACGTGGCAGTGGGCGGCGTGCAGGTGATGAAGTTCGGCGAATACGTGCACTCGCTGTATGTGCCGACCAGCCTCAACCTTGTCAAGATCAAGCCGCTGCGCGGTACCTCGCTGTTCATCCTCGACGCCAAGCTGGTGTTCAAGCTGGTGGACAACTTCTTCGGCGGCGACGGCCGCCACGCCAAGATCGAAGGCCGCGAGTTCACCCCCACCGAGTTGCGCGTGGTGCGCATGGTGCTGGACCAGTGCTTCGTCGACCTCAAGGAAGCCTGGCAGGCAATCATGCCGGTCACCTTCGAGTACATGAACTCCGAGGTCAACCCGGCCATGGCCAACATTGTCGGCCCCAGCGAGGCGGTGGTGGTGTCCACCTTCCACATCGAGCTGGACGGCGGTGGCGGCGACCTGCACGTGACCATGCCGTACTCGATGATCGAGCCGGTGCGGGAAATGCTCGACGCCGGTTTCCAGTCCGACCTGGACGACCAGGACGAGCGCTGGGTCAAGGCCCTGCGCGAGGACGTGCTGGACGTGGCTGTGCCGCTGACCGCCACCGTAGCCCGGCGCCAGCTGAAGCTGCGCGACATCCTGCACATGCAGCCTGGTGACGTGATCCCGGTGGAGCTGCCCGAGCACCTGGTACTGCGCGCCAACGGCGTGCCGTCGTTCAAGGCGCGCCTGGGTTCGCACAAGGGCAACCTGGCGCTGCAGATAATCGACCCGATCGAACGCCGCTGACGCGTGCCGGTCGCTCATAACGAATTGAATGCCTGTCGAGGAAACCATGGCTAACGAAAACGAGATCACCTCCGCAGAGGACCAGGCACTGGCCGATGAATGGGCTGCGGCACTGGAAGAAACCGGTGCAGCCGGCCAGGCCGATATCGATGCACTGCTGGGTGGTGACACCGGTAGCAGCACCGGCGGCGCGGGCCGCCTGCCGATGGAGGAGTTCGCCAGCTCGCCGAAGCCGAACGAAAACGTCAGCCTCGAAGGCCCTAACCTGGACGTGATCCTGGATATCCCGGTGAACATTTCCATGGAAGTGGGCAGCACCGAGATCAACATCCGCAACCTGCTGCAGCTCAACCAGGGCTCGGTGATCGAGCTCGACCGCCTGGCCGGCGAGCCGCTCGACGTGCTGGTCAACGGCACGCTGATTGCCCATGGCGAGGTGGTGGTGGTCAACGAGAAGTTCGGCATCCGCCTGACCGACGTGATCAGCCCCAGCGAACGTATCAAGAAGCTGCGCTGAGTGAAGGGCACGATGCGCGCCATCGCGGCGGCCGCCGCGCTGCTCGCCAGCCAGGCTTGCCTGGCCGCGGCCACACCGGCGGCAACCCCGGCAACCGCGCCTGGCAGCCTCGGTGGGCAGTTGGCGCAGATGGTCTTCGGCCTGCTGCTGGTGGTCGGCCTGATCTTCTTCCTGGCCTGGTTGCTGCGGCGCATGCAAAGCACGGCGGTGAAGGGTGGGCAGGTGATCGAGATCGTCGGCAGCCGGGCCATCGGCCCGCGTGACCGCCTGCTGCTGGTGCAAGTGGGCAAGGAGCAGATCCTGATCGGCCATACCCCTGGCAGCATCGAGGCCCTGCATGTGCTGGCCGAACCCGTGGAAGTGCCGGAGAACGCCCGCCAGGCGACGCCGGAGTTTGCCCAGCGGCTGATGGAGCTGATGGGCAAGGACCCTAAGGACAAGAAGTGATGAGTGGCGCGCTGCGTGTGTTGTTGACTCTGGCGCTGCTGCTGGCTGCGCCGCTGGCCCTGGGGGCCGACCCGCTGTCGATCCCGGCCATTACCCTGTCCAATACCGCGGACGGGCAGCAGGAGTATTCGGTCAGCCTGCAGATCCTGCTGATCATGACGGCGCTCAGCTTCATCCCGGCGTTCGTCATCCTGATGACCAGCTTCACCCGCATCATCATCGTGTTCTCGATCCTGCGTCAGGCCCTGGGCTTGCAGCAGACGCCGTCGAACCAGCTGCTGACGGGCATGGCACTGTTCCTGACCATGTTCATCATGGCGCCGGTGTTCGACCGGGTGAACCAGGATGCACTGCAGCCGTACCTGAAGGAGCAGATGACTGCCCAGCAGGCCATCGACAAGGCCCAGGGGCCGCTCAAGGACTTCATGCTGGCGCAAACCCGGCAAAGCGACCTCGACCTGTTCATGCGTCTGTCCAAGCGTACCGACATCGCCGGCCCGGACCAGGTGCCGCTGACGATCCTGGTGCCGGCGTTCGTTACCTCCGAGCTGAAGACTGCGTTCCAGATCGGTTTCATGATCTTCATCCCGTTCCTGATCATCGACATGGTGGTAGCCAGCGTGCTGATGGCCATGGGTATGATGATGCTGTCGCCGCTGATCATCTCGCTGCCGTTCAAGATCATGCTGTTCGTGCTGGTCGATGGCTGGGCGCTGATCATGGGCACCTTGGCCAGCAGTTTCGGCGGCGTCTGACGCCGTCAAGGAGAGCCGCCGATGACACCTGAAGTCGCTGTCGACCTGTTCCGTGATGCCTTGTGGCTGACCACCCTGATGGTCGCCATACTGGTGGTGCCCAGCCTGCTGGTGGGCCTGGTGGTGGCCATGTTCCAGGCCGCCACGCAGATCAACGAACAGACCCTGAGCTTCCTGCCACGCCTGCTGGTGATGCTGGTCACGCTGATCGTCGCCGGGCCGTGGCTGGTGCAGAAGTTCATGGAGTACATCACCAGTCTGTACACCAACATCCCGCAGCTGATCGGTTGACGCGCCGATGCTGGAGCTGACCGACACGCAGATCGGCACCTGGGTCGCCACCTTCATCCTGCCGTTGTTCAGGGTGACGGCAGTATTGATGACCATGCCGATCTTTGGCACCCGCATGCTGCCGGCGCGGGTGCGTCTGTACGTGGCGGTGGCTATCACCGTGGTGATCGTCCCGGCCCTGCCGCCCCTGCCCGAGTTCGACCCGTTGAGCCTGCGAGGCCTGCTGTTGTGTGCCGAGCAGGTCATCGTCGGGGCGTTGTTCGGGTTGTCGCTGCAGTTGTTGTTCCAGGCTTTCGTCATCGCTGGCCAGATCGTCGCGGTGCAGATGGGCATGGCCTTCGCATCGATGGTCGACCCGGCCAACGGCGTCAACGTTGCGGTGATCAGCCAGTTCATGACTATGCTGGTGAGCGTGCTGTTCTTGCTGATGAACGGCCATCTGGTAGCGTTCGAGGTGCTGACCGAAAGCTTCACCACCTTGCCGGTGGGCAATGCGCTGGTGGTCAATCAGTTCTGGGAGATGGCGGGGCGGCTGGGCTGGGTGTTCGGTGCCGGCCTGCTGCTGATCCTGCCGGCTATCGCCGCGCTGCTGGTGGTGAACATCGCCTTTGGCGTAATGACGCGTGCCGCGCCGCAGCTGAACATTTTCTCCATCGGTTTTCCGCTGACCCTGGTCATGGGCATGTTCATTTTCTGGGTCGGCCTGGCCGACATACTTTCCCATTACCAGGCATTGGCCAGCGAAGCGCTGCAATGGCTGCGTGATCTGGCAAGGGCGCGCTGAGCATGGCGGAAAGCGAAAGCGGTCAGGACAAGACAGAAGAACCCACCGACAAGCGCAAGCGCGATGCCCGCGAGAAAGGCGAGATCGCGCGTTCCAAGGAGCTGAACACGGTGGCGGTGACCTTGGCCGGCGCCGGTGGCCTGCTGGCGTTCGGCGGCCACCTGGCCGAGACACTGCTGGCGATCATGCGCATGAACTTCAGCCTGACCCGCGACTTCATCGTCGATGAGCGGGCCATGGGTGCCTTCCTGCTGGCCTCGGGCAAGATGGCCATCTGGGCGGTGCAGCCGATCTTGGTCCTGTTGTTCGTGATTTCGTTTGTCGCGCCGATTGTCCTGGGCGGTTTCCTGTTTTCCGGCAGCCTGTTGCAGCCGAAATTCAGCCGCATGAATCCCTTGTCGGGGATCAAGCGCATGTTCTCGATGAACGCCCTGACCGAGCTATTGAAAGCACTCGCCAAGTTTTTCGTGATTCTGGTCGTGGCGGTAGTGGTGTTGGTCAATGACCGCCAGGCGCTGCTCGCCATCGCCAATGAGCCGTTGGAGCAGGCGATCATCCATAGCCTGCAGGTGGTGGGCTGGAGTGCGTTGTGGATGTCGGCCGGGCTGCTGTTGATTGCGGCGGCGGACGTGCCGTTCCAGCTGTGGCAGGCGCACAACAAGCTGAAGATGACCAAGCAGGAAATCAAGGACGAGTACAAGGACAGCGAAGGCAAGCCCGAGGTCAAGCAGCGTATTCGCCAGCTGCAGCGTGAGGCTTCGCAGCGGCGCATGATGGCGGCTGTGCCCGAAGCCGACGTGATCATCACCAACCCGACGCATTATGCGGTGGCCTTGCAATACGACCCGGAGAAAGGCGGGGCGGCGCCGTTGCTGCTGGCCAAGGGGACGGATTTCATTGCCCTGAAGATTCGCGAGATCGGCGTGGGGCACAAGGTCCAGATCCTCGAGTCGCCGGCGTTGGCGCGGGCGATCTACTACTCCACCGAACTTGAGCAGGAAATCCCTGCCGGGCTTTACCTGGCGGTGGCGCAGGTGCTGGCCTATGTGTTCCAGATCCGCCAGTACCGGGCAGGCAAGGGCAAGCGGCCAGAGCCGCTGAAGGACGACCTGCCGATTCCGCCGGACCTGCGCCGCGACAGTTGACTTTGTGTAAGGGCTTCTGGCCCTTTCGCGGGCACGCCCGCTCCCACAGGGACCTCATGCTCCTCGAGGGCGACGCCGCACCTGTGGGAGCGGGCGTGCCCGCGAAGAGGCCGGAACAGGCAACATAAATCCCCCGTCGAGCAAAGTTGGAAGGCTTCTTGCCAAGCTAGCGCCAGGCGCCTGCGCCGCGACAGTTGACCTTGTGTCAGGGCGTCTGGCCCTTTCGCGGGCACGCCCGCACCCACAGGGACCTCATGCTCCTCGAGGGCGACGCCGCACCTGTGGGAGCGGGTTCACCCGCGAAGAGGCCGGAACAGGCAACATAAATCCCCCGTCGAGCAAAGTTGGAAAGCTTCTTGCCAAGCCAGCGCCAGGCGCCTGCGCCGCGACAGTTGACTTTGTGTAAGGGCTTCTGGCCCTTTCGCGGGCACGCCCGCTCCCACAGGGACCTCATGCTCCTCGAGGGCGACGCCGCACCTGTGGGAGCGGGTTCACCCGCGAAGAGGCCGGAACAGGCAACATAAATCCCCCGTCGAGCAAAGTTGGAAAGCTTCTTGCCAAGCCAGCGCCAGGCGCCTGCGCTGCGACAGTTGACCTTGTGTCAGGGCTTCTGGCCCTTTCGCGGGCACGCCCGCTCCCACAGGGACCTCATGCTCCTCGAGGGCGACGCCGCACCTGTGGGAGCGGGTTCACCCGCGAAGAGGCCGGAACAGGCAACATAAATCCCCCGTCGAGCAAAGTTGGAAAGCTTCTTGCAGAGCCAGCGCCAGGCGCCCCCTGTGCGTCAAAGTTTTGCATCAAGAGGACTCGCGGTGGATCGCACTCAGTTAATCAGCAACGCCCGTAACAACCTGGCCGGGCTCGGCCGGGGCAACCTGGGTGTGCCGCTGTTGCTGCTGGTGATGTTGGCAATGATGATGTTGCCGATACCGCCGTTCCTGCTCGACGTGTTCTTCACTTTCAACATCGCCCTGTCGATCGTGGTCCTGCTGGTCTGCGTCTACGCCCTGCGCCCGCTCGACTTTGCCGCGTTCCCCACCATCTTGCTGGTGGCCACGTTGTTGCGCCTGGCCCTGAACGTGGCTTCCACCCGGGTGGTGATGCTGCATGGCCAGGAGGGCCACGGCGCCGCCGGCAAGGTGATCCAGGCCTTCGGCGAGGTGGTGATCGGCGGTAACTACGTGGTCGGTGCCGTGGTGTTCGCCATCCTCATGATCATCAACTTCGTGGTGGTGACCAAGGGCGCCGGGCGTATCTCGGAAGTGAGCGCGCGTTTCACCCTCGACGCCATGCCCGGCAAGCAGATGGCCATCGACGCCGACCTCAACGCCGGCCTGATCGACCAGGCCCAGGCCAAGCACCGTCGTGCCGAAGTGGCGCAGGAAGCCGAGTTCTATGGTTCGATGGACGGTGCCAGCAAGTTCGTCCGCGGTGACGCCATCGCCGGCCTGCTGATCCTGTTCATCAACCTGATCGGCGGCATGCTAATCGGCATGCTGCAGCATGGCATGAGCTTTGGCGATGCCGGCAAGGTGTACGCCTTGCTGACCATCGGTGACGGTTTGGTGGCGCAATTGCCATCACTGTTGCTGTCCACCGCTGCCGCGATCATGGTGACCCGTGCCTCGGGCTCCGAGGACATGGGCAAGCTGATCAACCGGCAGATGTTCGATTCGCCCAAGGCCCTGGCGGTGTCCGGCGCGCTGATGATCGTCATGGGCCTGGTGCCGGGCATGCCGCACGTGGCCTTCCTCAGCCTCGGCCTGCTGGCCGGTGGTGGCGCCTACCTGGTGTGGAAGAAGCAGCAGAAGGCCAAGGCGCAGGCGCTGCAGGAGGCGCAGCGCCAGCAGGACCTGCTGCCCTCGCCACAGCGTGCGCTGGAAACCAAGGAGCTGGGCTGGGACGACGTCACGCCGATCGACATGATTGGCCTGGAGGTCGGCTACCGGCTGATCCCGCTGGTCGATCGCAACCAGGGTGGCCAGTTGCTGGCGCGGATCAAGGGCGTGCGCAAGAAGCTGTCGCAAGACCTGGGCTTCCTCATGCCCACCGTGCACATCCGCGACAACCTCGACCTGCAGCCCAGCGCGTATCGCCTGACCCTGATGGGGGTGATCCTGGCCGAGGCCGAGATCTACCCGGACCGCGAACTGGCAATCAACCCGGGGCAGGTGTTCGGCACCCTCAACGGCATCGCCGCGCGCGACCCGGCGTTTGGCCTTGAAGCCGTGTGGATCGATGTCGGCCAGCGCTCCCAGGCGCAGTCGCTGGGCTACACCGTGGTCGACGCCAGCACCGTGGTGGCCACCCACCTGAACCAGATCCTGCAGAAGCACTGCCACGAGCTGATCGGCCATGAAGAGGTCCAGCAACTGCTGCAGGTGTTGGCCAAGGCATCGCCTAAACTTGCAGAAGAGCTGGTGCCGGGTGTCATTTCCTTGTCGGGCCTGCTCAAGGTGCTGCAAGCGCTGTTGTCGGAACAGGTGCCAGTGCGCGATATTCGCAGTATCGCCGAGGCGATCGCGAACAACGCCGGCAAGAGTCAAGATACCGCCGCGCTGGTGGCGGCAGTGCGCGTCGGATTGTGTCGCGCCATCGTGCAAAGCATTGTCGGCGTTGAGTCGGAGCTGCCAGTGATTACCCTGGAGCCAAGGTTGGAACAGATTTTGCTCAATAGTCTGCAAAGGGCCGGGCAAGGTCAGGAAGACGGTGTTCTTCTGGAGCCGAGCATGGCCGAGAAGCTGCAGCGTTCGCTGATCGAGGCGGCCCAGCGCCAGGAAATGCAGGGCCAGCCGGCCATCCTCCTGGTTGCCGGCCCGATCCGCGCCATGCTGTCGCGTTTCGGCCGCCTGGCTGTACCGAATTTGCATGTTCTGGCGTATCAGGAAATACCGGACAACAAGCAAGTCACCATCGTTGCCACCGTGGGCCCTAACGGCTGAGGTAGGGGATAATGCAAGTTAAGCGATTTTTCGCCGCCGATATGCGTCAGGCCATGAAGCTGGTCCGTGATGAGCTGGGCGCCGATGCCGCCATCATCGGCAACCGTCGCATCGCCGGCGGTGTCGAGCTGACGGCCGCGCTGGACTACAAGCTGTCCGCCCTGGCCCCGCGTGTGCCCAACGCCGAACTGGAAGAAGAGCTGCGCAAGACCCATACGCGCATCGCCACTGCCCAGGCCGAGCTGGGCCACCGCCAGGACAGCAGCGACAACAACCGCCAATTGTTCGCCGGGCAGTCGCTGACCGCCGCCGAGCCGTTGATCGAACCGCACGTCGATGTTCCCGAGGCTGCTGCAGCGCCTGCGTCGGCGCCGGTCGACCCGCGCCTGTTCGATGCCATGCGCTCCGAGCTGTCGGGCCTGCGCGAGCTGCTGGAAGTGCAGCTCGGCTCGTTGGCCTGGAACCAGCTGCAGGGCAGCAAGCCGCAGCAGGCCACCGTCTGGCGCCGGTTGCAGCGCATCGGCCTGTCCGGGCCGATCGCCCGTGAGCTGCTGGACCTGACTGCCGAGATCGACGAGCCACGCCAGGCCTGGCGCATGTTGCTGGCGCACCTGGCGCGGATGATCGAAATCCCCGAGGTCGAGCCGATCGAAGAGGGCGGGGTGATCGCCATGGTCGGCCCGGCCGGCATGGGCAAGACCACCACCCTGGCCAAGCTGGCCGCCCGCTACGTGCTCAAGTACGGCGCGCAGAACCTGGCGCTGGTGAGCATGGACAGCTTCCGCATCGGCGCCCAGGAGCAGCTCAAGACCCTGGGCCGCATCCTCAACGTGCCGGTTACCTACGTCGACCCGGGCCAGTCGCTTGCCGCGGCGCTGGAGCCGCTGCTGCGCAAGCGCGTGGTGCTGATCGATACCGCCGGCCTGCAGGCCAGCGACCCTGCCCTGCGCATGCAACTGGACACCCTGGCCGGGCGTGGCATTGCCGCGAAGAACTACCTGGTGCTGGCCACCACCAGCCAGAAGCAGGTGCTGACCGCCGCCTACCACAGCTACAAGCGCTGCGGCCTGGCCGGTTGCATCCTGACCAAACTCGATGAAACGGCGAGCCTTGGCGACGTGCTGAGCCTTGCCATCAGTCATGATTTGCCAGTGGCCTACCTGACCGACGGGCCGCGCATTCCTGACGACCTGCACCTGCCACGTGGGCACCAGTTGGTCTCCCGCGCGGTCAATGTGCAGCAGCAGGACGAGCCCAGCGAAGAGGCCATGGCCGACATGTTCGCTGATCTCTATCACAACCCACGGCGAGCGGGTTGATGATGAAATGTGTGCAAGGTAGCTATGCCAAGGGGTACGCAGAATTGCCCTACGTGTGGCCTGAGTCCCAGCGAGACAAGGTAAAGAACAGACATGGGTAGCATGCATCCCGTACAGGTGATCGCCGTGACCGGTGGCAAAGGTGGCGTCGGCAAGACTAACGTTTCAGTGAACCTGTCCCTGGCGCTGGCCGAGCTTGGCCGCAGGGTCATGCTGCTCGACGCCGACCTGGGCCTGGCCAATGTCGATGTGCTGCTGGGCCTTACCCCCAAGCGGACCCTGGCCGATGTCATCGAAGGGCGCTGCGAGCTGCGCGACGTGATGTTGCAGGGCCCCGGTGGTGTGCGCATCGTGCCGGCTGCCTCGGGCACGCAGAGCATGGTGCACCTGGCCCCGGCCCAGCATGCCGGGCTGATCCAGGCGTTCAGCGAAATCGGCGACAACCTCGACGTGCTGGTGATCGACACTGCGGCCGGTATCGGTGATTCGGTGGTCAGCTTCGTACGCGCCGCCCAGGAAGTGCTGCTGGTGGTATGCGACGAACCCACCTCGATCACCGATGCCTACGCCCTGATCAAGTTGCTCAACCGCGACTACGGCATGAACCGTTTCCGGGTGCTGGCCAACATGGCGCAGAGCCCGCAGGAAGGCCGCAACCTGTTCGCCAAGCTGACCAAGGTCACCGACCGCTTCCTCGACGTTGCCCTGCAGTACGTGGGCGCCGTGCCGTATGACGAGTGCGTGCGCAAGGCGGTGCAGAAGCAGCGTGCCGTGTACGAAGCCTTCCCACGCTCCAAATGCGCGCTGGCCTTCAAGGCGATTGCCCAGAAGGTCGATAGCTGGCCGCTGCCGGCCAACCCGCGCGGCCATCTGGAGTTCTTTGTCGAGCGTCTGGTGCAGCCCACCAGCGCGGGACCTGTGCTATGAACGCCAGCGGCTTCAAGATGTACAGCCGGGCGTCGAAAGACGCGCAGTACGAGCTGATCGAGCGCTACGCCCCGCTGGTCAAGCGCATCGCCTACCACCTGCTGGCGCGGCTGCCGGCCAACGTGCAGGTCGAGGACCTGATTCAGGCCGGCATGATCGGCCTGCTGGAAGTGGCCAACAAGTACGACGCCAGCAAGGGCGCCAGCTTCGAAACCTACGCCGGCATCCGCATTCGCGGGGCCATGCTGGACGAAGTGCGCAAGGGCGACTGGGCACCGCGTTCGGTGCACCGCAACACCCGCATGGTCAGCGACGCGATGCGTGCGGTTGAAGCCAGAACCGGCCGTGACGCTAAAGATCATGAAGTTGCTGCCGAACTCCAATTGAGTCTCGATGATTACTACGGGATCTTGAACGATACCCTGGGCAGCCGCCTGTTCAGCTTCGACGACCTGTTGCAGGACGGCGAGCACGAAGGGCTGCATGAGGATGGCGCCAGTGGCCAGGTAGAACCTGCGCGTGGCCTGGAGGACGAGCGCTTCCAGGCCGCCCTGACCGAGGCCATCGCCAACCTGCCGGAGCGTGAGCGCCTGGTGCTGGCGCTGTACTACGACGAAGAGCTGAACCTCAAGGAAATCGGTGAGGTGCTGGGGGTCAGCGAGTCGCGGGTCAGCCAGTTGCACAGCCAGTGTGCCGCGCGCCTGCGCAGCCGCCTGGGGGAATGGCGGGCGCGTTGAGCCCGCTGTCGTTGCAGTCGTTTTCTACGTTGTACCGAATTGTGAATGCGCGCTCGGGGCCGAGCGCGTTTGAGACTGCTTGGAGGTCTACTTGAACAAAGACATGAAAATCCTCATCGTTGACGACTTTTCGACGATGCGGCGGATCATCAAGAACCTGTTGCGTGACCTGGGCTTCACCAACACCGAAGAAGCCGACGACGGCACCACGGCGCTGCCGATGCTGGAGAACGGCCACTACGACTTCCTGGTGACCGACTGGAACATGCCTGGCATGTCCGGCATCGACCTGCTGCGCAAGGTGCGTGCCCACGATCGCCTGAAATCCATGCCGGTGCTGATGGTTACCGCCGAAGCCAAGCGCGACCAGATCATCGAAGCGGCCCAGGCCGGCGTCAACGGCTACGTGGTCAAGCCGTTCACCGCCCAGGTGCTCAAAGAAAAGATCGAGAAGATCTTCGAACGCGTCAACGGCTGAGTCACGTCAGGGGGCGCGCCATGGATTCATCACAAACGTCTTTGGGCGAGTTCGAATCGACCCTGAAGAAGCATGCCCAGGAGCTGGTCGAAAGCCTGGAGCGGGGCCGTTTCGGCGAGGCGGTGCAGCTGATTCACGAGCTGAACCAGACCCGCGACCGCGGCCTGTACCAGGAAGTCGGCAAGCTGACCCGCGAGCTGCACAGTGCCATCGTCAGTTTCCAGATCGACCCGACCATGCCGCAGGCCGAGGAGGTGTCGCAGATAACCGACGCCACCGAGCGCCTGTCATACGTGGTCAGGCTCACCGAGGGCGCGGCGAACCGCACCATGGACCTGGTCGAGGAAAGCACCCCGGTGCTCAACGACCTGGCCAGCGAGGCCCAGGCCCTGAGCACCGACTGGCAGCGTTTCATGCGCCGCGAAGTGGCTGCGCCGGAGTTCCGTGACCTGGTCAAGCGCGTCGACAGTTTCCTGACGCACAGCGCCGAAGGTAACCGCAAGGTCGCCGGCCACCTCAACGACATTCTGCTGGCCCAGGACTATCAGGACCTGACCGGCCAGGTGATCAAGCGCGTCACCACGTTGGTCACCGAGGTGGAAAGCAACCTGCTCAAACTGGTGCTGATGGCCAGCCAGGTCGACCGCTTTGCGGGCATCCAGCATGACCACGATCAACTGCGCGCAGAAAAAGATCGAGAAAAACATCCGACTCGGGGTGAAGGTCCGCAGATTCATGCCGATAAGCGTGAAGACGTTGTGTCCGGTCAGGACGATGTCGATGATTTGCTGTCCAGCCTGGGTTTTTAAGGAGCACGTTTGATGAGCTTCGGCGCCGATGAAGAAATCCTCCAGGATTTCCTGGTAGAAGCCGGCGAAATTCTTGAGCAACTGTCCGAGCAACTGGTCGAGCTGGAAAGCCGGCCCGACGATGCCGACCTGCTCAATGCGATCTTTCGCGGTTTCCACACTGTAAAAGGGGGCGCCGGCTTCCTTCAGCTGAACGAGCTGGTGGAGTGCTGCCATATCGCCGAGAACGTGTTCGACGTCCTGCGCAAAGGTGAGCGCCGGGTCGACGCGGAACTGATGGATGTGGTGCTCGAGGCACTGGACACGGTCAACAGCATGTTTGGCCAGGTGCGCGAGCGCACCGAAGTGACCGCGGCCACCCCCGAGCTGCTGGCGGCGCTGTCGCGCCTGGCCGAGCCGGGTGGCGCAGAAGCCGTTGAAGTGCCTGCCGCTGCGGCACCGGTTGCCGAAGCGCCTGCCGAGGAGCAGGACATCACCGACAGCGAGTTCGAGCAGCTGCTCGATTCGCTCGATGCGGTCAAGGCACAAGCTGCGGCCGACGAGCAGATGCAGGGCGAGACCGTCAGCGGTGAGGGTGACGAAATCAGCGACGCCGAGTTCGAGTCGCTGCTCGACCAGTTGCACGGCAAAGGCCAGTTCAGCGCCGAGGTTGCCGCGCAGCCGGTTGCCAGCGCGCCGGAAGCGGCCAGCGACGAAATTACCGACGCCGAGTTCGAATCGCTGCTGGACCAGTTGCATGGCAAGGGCACCTTCCAGGCCGATGCCTTGCCCGCTGCCAAGGCGCCGACGCCTGCCGTAACCGACACCAGCGCAGCCAGCGACGAAATCAGCGAGCACGAGTTCGAGGCGCTGCTGGACCAGTTGCACGGCAAGGGCAAGTTCGGTGGCGACGTTGCCGCCGTCGAAGCCCCGGCTGCGGCCAAGGTGCAAGCGCCGGTCGCGGCCAAGACCGACAGCCAGCCCGTGGCCAAGCCAGCCGCAGTTGCTGCGCCGGCACCGGCACCTGCCAGCAAACCTGCCGCAGCACCCCGCGCCCCGGCGCCGGCTGCCGAGAAGCATGGCGCCAGCGAAGCGGAAACCACCGTGCGGGTCGATACCGCGCGCCTGGACGAGATCATGAACATGGTCGGCGAACTGGTGCTGGTGCGTAACCGCCTGGTGCGCCTGGGCCTGAACAGCGGCGACGAGGCCATGTCCAAGGCCGTGTCCAACCTCGACGTGGTCACCGCCGACCTGCAGACCGCGGTGATGAAAACCCGCATGCAGCCGATCAAGAAAGTCTTCGGCCGCTTCCCGCGCCTGGTGCGCGACCTGGCCCGCCAGCTCAAGAAAGAGATCAACCTGGAGCTGGTCGGCGAAGAGACCGACCTCGACAAGAACCTGGTCGAGGCCCTGGCCGACCCGTTGGTGCACCTGGTGCGCAACGCTGTCGACCATGGCGTGGAAATGCCCGAAGAGCGTGAAGCCTCCGGCAAGGCGCGCACCGGCCGCGTGGTGCTGTCGGCCGAGCAGGAAGGCGACCACATCCTGCTGTCGATCTCTGACGACGGCAAGGGCATGGACCCCAACATCCTGCGCGCCAAGGCCGTGGAAAAGGGCCTGATGGACAAGGATGCCGCCGATCGCCTGAGCGAGTCGGACTGCTACAACCTGATCTTCGCCCCGGGCTTCTCGACCAAGACCGAGATTTCCGACGTGTCCGGCCGCGGTGTGGGCATGGACGTGGTGAAGACCAAGATCTCCCAGCTCAACGGCTCGATCAACATCTTCTCGGCCAAGGGCCAGGGCTCGAAGATCGTCATCAAGGTGCCGCTGACCCTGGCGATCATGCCCACCCTGATGGTGATGCTGGGCAACCAGGCGTTCGCCTTCCCGCTGGTCAACGTCAACGAAATCTTCCACCTCGACCTGTCGCGCACCAATGTGGTCGACGGCCAGGAAGTGGTGATCGTGCGCGACAAGGCGCTGCCGCTGTTCTACCTCAAGCGCTGGCTGGTCCAGGGCCAGGTGCACGAAGAGCAGCATGAGGGCCACGTGGTGATCCTGTCGGTCGGCACCCAGCGCATCGGCTTTGTCGTCGATCAACTGGTTGGCCAGGAAGAAGTGGTAATCAAGCCGCTGGGCAAGATGCTGCAGGGCACCCCGGGCATGTCCGGGGCCACCATCACCGGCGACGGTCGCATCGCGTTGATTCTCGACGTCCCGAGCATGCTCAAGCGTTACGCCGCGCGGCGTATTTGATTTCGGTGGCGCACCCTGGCGGGTTGCGCCGCCTAATGGAGTGTTTATGGCAGTCAAGGTCCTGGTGGTGGATGATTCCGGTTTCTTCCGCCGCCGCGTCTCGGAAATCCTCTCGGCGGATCCGACGATCCAGGTAGTGGGTACCGCGACCAACGGCAAGGAAGCAATCGACCAGGCGCTGGCGCTGAAGCCCGATGTCATCACCATGGACTACGAAATGCCCATGATGGACGGCATCACCGCGGTGCGGCACATCATGCAGCGCTGCCCGACGCCGGTGTTGATGTTCTCGTCGCTGACCCATGAAGGCGCCCGTGTCACCCTCGATGCGCTGGATGCCGGTGCGGTGGATTACCTGCCGAAGAACTTCGAGGACATCTCGCGCAACCCCGACAAGGTCAAGCAACTGCTGTGCGAGAAGGTGCATACCATTTCCCGCAGCAACCGCCGTTTTGGCAGCTACGCCAGCCATGCGCCGGTTGCCGCACCTGCGCCGGCAGGCAGCAGCCACGCACCCACCAGCAGTTTCGCCAGCCCGGCAGCCGCGCGCACGCCTGCGCCTGCCCGTGCGGCGGCCCCGGCTGCGGCGCCAGCACACTCGCCGGCACCCAAGCGCAAGCCTTACAAGCTGGTGGCCATCGGCACCTCCACGGGTGGCCCGGTCGCCCTGCAGCGGGTGCTGACCCAGTTGCCGGCCAACTTCCCGGCGCCGATCGTGCTGATCCAGCACATGCCGGCGGCGTTCACCAAGGCCTTTGCCGAGCGCCTGGACAAGCTGTGCCGCATCAGCGTCAAGGAAGCCGAGGACGGCGACATGCTGCGCCCGGGCCTGGCCCTGCTGGCCCCAGGTGGCAAGCAGATGATGATCGACGGCCGTGGCGCGGTGAAGATCCTGCCCGGTGACGAACGCCTGAACTACAAGCCGTGCGTGGACATCACCTTCGGCTCGGCGGCCAAGTCGTATGGCGACAAGGTGCTGTCGGTGGTGCTTACCGGCATGGGCGCCGATGGCCGTGAAGGTGCGCGCCTGCTCAAGCAGGGCGGCAGTACGGTGTGGGCCCAGGATGAAGCCAGCTGCGTGATCTATGGCATGCCCATGGCCATCGTCAAGGCCAACCTGGCCGACGCGGTGTACAGCCTGGACGAAATCGGCAAGCACCTGGTGGAGGCGTGCGTCTGATGGACGTGCTCAGCCTGATCGGCCTGATCCTCGCCTTTGTCGCCATCGTCGGTGGCAACTTCCTCGAAGGCGGCCATGTCGGCGCCCTGATCAATGGCCCGGCGGCACTGATCGTGCTGGGCGGCACCCTGGCTGCGGCCTTGCTGCAGTCGCCACTGTCGTCGTTCAAGCGTGCCTTGCAGATTCTGCGCTGGATCCTGTTTCCGCCACGGGTCGACCTGGCGGGCGGGATCGACCGCGTCGTCAACTGGAGCCTGACCGCGCGCAAGGAAGGCCTGCTGGGCCTGGAAGGGGTGGCCGACAGCGAGCCTGACCCGTATGCGCGCAAGGGCCTGCAACTGCTGGTGGATGGCGCAGAGCCAGAGGCCATTCGCAGCATCCTCGAAGTCGATTTCCTGACCCAGGAAAGCCGTGATATCCAGGCCGCCAAGGTGTTCGAGAGCATGGGCGGCTACGCGCCGACCATCGGCATCATCGGTGCGGTGATGGGCCTGATCCACGTGATGGGCAACCTGGCCGACCCGTCGCAGCTGGGCAACGGCATTGCCGTGGCCTTCGTCGCGACCATCTACGGCGTGGCCAGCGCCAACCTGGTGCTGCTGCCGGTCGCCAACAAGCTCAAGGCCATCGTCATGCGCCAGTCGCGCTACCGCGAGATGCTGCTCGAGGGCCTGCTGTCGATTGCCGAGGGTGAGAACCCGCGCTCGATCGAGCTGAAGCTGCAAGGCTTCATGGAGTAACCCATGCGTCGCCGTCGTCATACCGAGGAACACGAAAACCACGAACGCTGGCTGGTGTCGTACGCCGACTTCATCACCTTGCTGTTCGCCTTTTTCGTGGTGATGTACTCGATTTCCTCGATCAACGAGGGCAAGTACAAGGTCATTTCCCAGGCCTTGCTCGGGGTGTTCAACGACCCCGAGCGCAGCATGAAGCCGATCCCCATCGGTGAAGAGCGGCCGCTGAGCGTGCGCCCGGCCGAGCCGTTGGTGAAGGACAGCGAGCAGACCGATGCAGGCCTTGGGGCGACCAGTGTCGACCCGCTGAAAACCATCAGCGATGATGTGCGCGATGCCTTTGGCGACCTGATCAATAGCGACCAGATGACGGTGCGCGGCAATGAGCTGTGGATCGAGATCGAGCTCAATTCCTCGTTGCTGTTCGGCAGTGGCGATGCCATGCCCAGCGACAAGGCATTTGCCATCATCGAGAAGGTGGCCGGCATTCTCAAGCCGTTCGCCAACCCGGTGCACGTCGAAGGCTTTACCGACAACCTGCCGATCCGCACCGCGCAGTACCCGACCAACTGGGAGCTGTCATCGGCGCGGGCGGCAAGCATCGTGCGCCTGCTGGCCATGGAAGGGGTCAACCCGGCGCGCATGGCCTCGGTCGGCTATGGCGAGTACCAGCCGGTCGCCAGCAACGACACTGCCGAAGGCCGTGCGCGCAACCGCCGCGTGGTGCTGGTGATTTCGCGCAACCTCGAAGTGCGCCGCAGCCTGACGGGCTCGGGCAGTGCCAATGCCACGCCGGATGCCGCATTGCGCCGGGCTGGCACACAAAGTGCACCGGCTACGCCAGCAACGGTGGCGGGGCAGTGATCCGTCAATTCCCCGACGTTGCCACGAACACAAATTTGAATGCAGTACTGTCCCCTGTGGGAGCGGGCGAGCCCGCGAATCAGGCGATGCGGTGAATGGCACCGGCTGCGCCGGTGTTCGCGGGCGCGCCCGCTCCCACAGGGATCGCGCCAGCTTCCGATGTTGAGCAAGACAGTTGCCCCAGCAGTGTCCCTGCCAAATCAATAGATAGAGTTTGCTTGATGAGAGTCTGGGCAGTAGCCAATCAAAAAGGTGGCGTCGGCAAGACCACCACTACCATCGCCCTGGCCGGCCTGCTGGCCGAGGCCGGCAAGCGCGTGGTCGTTGTCGACCTCGACCCGCACGGCTCGATGACCAGCTATTTCGGGCACAACCCCGATGCCCTGGAGCACAGCTGCTACGACCTGTTCCTGCACAAGGGCGCGGTGCCCGAGGGCCTGCCCGGGCAACTGCTGCTGCCTACCAGTGACGAACGCATCTCGCTGTTGCCGTCGAGTACCGCGCTGGCGGTGCTGGAGCGCCAGTCACCGGGGCAGAACGGCCTGGGCCTGGTGATCGCCAAGAGTCTGGCGCAGCTGTGGCAGGATTTCGACTTTGCCCTGATCGACAGCCCACCCTTGCTCGGTGTGCTGATGGTCAATGCCCTGGCAGCCAGCCAGCAACTGGTGATCCCGGTGCAAACAGAATTCCTCGCGGTCAAGGGCCTGGAGCGCATGGTCGGTACCCTGGCCATGGTCAACCGCTCGCGCAAGCAGGCGCTGCCGTACCAGATCGTGCCGACTTTGTTCGACCGCCGCACCCAGGCCTCGCTGGCCACGCTCAAGCTGCTGCGTGACACCTACGACCAGCATGTATGGCAGGGCTACATCCCGGTGGATACGCGCCTGCGCGATGCCAGCCGCAAGGGCGTCACGCCCTCGCAGTTCGACAGCAAGAGCCGCGGGCTGATTGCCTATCGGGCGCTGCTCAAGCACCTGCTGACCTACAAGACTGCAGCGCAGGTGGCCTGATGACCCAGACCCGGCAAACCAATACCCGACCACAGATGGCCCTGCAGTCATACCTCGACGGCCTGCTGCAGGAGGCCACCGAAGCCGAAGACCTGTTCGAGGCGCCAGCGGCGGCGGACGAGTTCGCCGAAGCGGTGCGCGAAGAGCAGGCGCGTGATGCCTTGCAGCAAGCCAGGCCGGCGTCAGCCGAAGCGACCGTCAGCCCCGCACCACGGCCGTTCGCCGAGCCCAGGCTGGCGGTGCTGCCTCGCGTGATGCCGGTGGAAGCACCGGTGGTGACGGTGGTCGAGCGCGAAGTGGTGGCCGAAGCCAGCATCCCGGTGCTGGTCGAAGAGCAAACCGTGGAACCGGCAGTGCCGCTGGTGGATGTGCACCTGCCGGCGCCGCAGGTGCCCGTGCCCCCGGCCACGGTCGATGGCCGCCCGGCCTGGGCCGCCGAGCCGTTCGAATGCCTGCTGTTCGACGTGGCGGGCCTGACCCTGGCGGTGCCGCTGGTGTGCCTGGGTTCGATCTACACCCTGGCTGGCCAGGAACTGACACCGCTGTTCGGCCAGCCCGACTGGTTCCTCGGCATCCTGACCTGCCAGGCCGGCAACCTGAAGGTGCTGGATACCGCGCGTTGGGTGATGCCCGACCGCTACCGCGATGATTTTCGCCAGGGCCTGCAATACGTGATTTCCGTGCAGGGCTACGAATGGGGGCTGGCCGTGCACCAGGTCAGCCGCTCGCTGCGCCTGGACCCGTCCGAGATCAAGTGGCGCAGCCAGCGTGGCCAGCGCCCGTGGCTGGCCGGCACGGTGATTGAACACATGTGTGCACTGCTCGACGTCGCCGCACTGGCCGAGCTGATCGCCAGTGGTGCGGTCAAGCAGATGCATGCCAAACAGAAATGACACCGAATACACCGCCGATGGCGGATTTTGAGGGTAGGGGAATGAAAAAGTCGTCTGCACAAGGTTCCGAAGATCCGATCCTGCAGTGGGTTACCTTCCGTCTGGACAATGAGTCCTACGGCATCAACGTGATGCAGGTGCAGGAAGTGTTGCGCTACACCGAGATCGCCCCGGTGCCGGGTGCGCCAAGCTACGTGCTGGGCATCATCAACCTGCGCGGCAACGTGGTGACCGTGATCGACACCCGCCAGCGCTTTGGCCTGATGCCGACCGAAGTCACCGACAACACCCGTATCGTCATCATCGAGGCCGACAAGCAAGTGGTCGGTATCCTGGTCGACAGCGTGGCCGAGGTGGTGTACCTGCGCCAGTCCGAGATCGAGACCGCGCCGAACGTGGGTAACGAAGAATCGGCCAAGTTCATCCAGGGCGTGTGCAACAAGAATGGCGAACTGCTGATCCTGGTCGAGCTGGACAAGATGATGACCGAGGAAGAGTGGTCCGAGCTGGAGAACATCTGAGTTGATCCTACAGGTTGCTGTCATCTTCCTGGCGCTGGTCTGGGCGCTGAGCCTGTGGTTCTTCCTCAACTACAGCAAGCGCCAGCGCGAGCTGGCCGCGCAACAGGCCGAGGGTGATGCCCTGCGTGACCAGCGCATCAAGGACCTCGCCAAGCGCCTGGACGACTACCAGAACGGTACCGTGCGCATGGGCGAGGCGCTGCACGACCTGCGCGTGGCGGTTGCCCCGCTGCCAGACAAGATCCAGCAGCTGGAGCAGCGCGACCCGCACAACGTCACCTTTACCCAGGCGGCCAAGCTGGTGGGCATGGGCGCCAGCGTGGCCGAGCTGACCGAAAGCTGCGGCCTGACCCAGGCCGAGGCGGAGCTGATGAGCAAGCTGCATCGCAGCAACTGATTGCCATGAGCATTGCGCGGCCCCTGATACAGTGGCCGCGCAAGCTCGCCCGGCAGTCAGTAGCCCTGTGCGTTCCCCGCCATTGCGACCTCTTCCAGTGGTAGAAGCCGCAGCTCTGCACGCCGTTGTGCTGCTTCATCCAGCAGCGCGTCGTAGTTCAGGGTGTGCATGTTTGCCAGGTCCGCCACCTGCCTGAAGGTGTACAGCTCAGGTAGACGTTGGTCGATCACATGGTTGAGCACCGCAGGCCCGGTCAGCGTGTTGAGCCTTTCGGTATAGGCCTGGAATGCCGCCGCATGCTGTCGCGGCGGTTTGGGGGCCTCGTAGAACGCCTGGCCCTCCGGGGTGCGGTAGCGGGCCAGGATCTCGTCGGAAATGGCGTTCAGCACCGGATTGCCAGCGCGGCTACCAATCATGCTGGTGTTGTAGCTGGTATACATGCCCAATTGCGCATTGCACACCGGGCTCCTCAGCAGCAGCCCGTCGAGGGGCGTGGTGAGCGGTACGCTGTCGATCTTTGCCCGCAGCTGCCCGGTTGCGTCCGGCTCGACCAGCAGATGGTCGTCGATATCCAGGTAGATGCCCCCTTCGCTGTGCAGGACGCGGTAGCGCAAGATGTCCGAGGCCGAGGAGAAGTTGCTCGCCACACCGCCATTCCCTTCCAGCGCAGCCTGGTACTGGCCGAAGTATTCACTTGCCGCGAATTGATGATAGAAGGTCTGCTGCTCCAGCACTGCAACCTTCAACCCCTCGTCGATGCGGGCCTGTAGCAGGGTCATGTTGCGTTCGAATGCCTGAGGGTTTGCGTTGGAGAGGTAGAGCTTGAGCGTGAAATCGCTGTTTCGCAGTGCCTGCACGTTGTTGTCGAGCGCAGCCAGGTAATCACCGGCGATCGTCCTGTCACCCAGCCAGATGTGAAATACCTGCCTGGGGACGGGTATGCCTGGTGCAGTCCCCAGGGCATCGAGGTCGACGGGCAGCTGCAGATCGATACCCAGTGCCCGCAGCGTACGCGAGCGCGATGCCGGGCTGATTTCCCGCAACGGGTCCGTATCGGGCAGCAGCCGGCTGATCGAGGGCTGCAGCGGATCGGCGCTGGCCACATAGTGCTGGGCGCCGCGTGTGCCGTTGGGGTACTTGAGCACGAAGCTGTCCTGTCGGGCGTCGTAGTAGAGCGGGTGCGGGCCATTGCCCACATCGCCGATCAGTTCGTCACCCGTGCCGAATGCCCTGCGCCGCGTTACGCAGCGGGCAATGTGTGAATCGGTGCCGGACCAGCTGGCGGCTACCTCGTCGCCCGCTACTGCCAGTTCCTGGAAATAGGGTGTCATCGCAGGCCCGGGCCAGCGTGGCGGCGAGACCGGGCTCAGCGGGTAGCCTATGCGGCCATTGAGCCTCACCGGTTTGATGAAGCCAATGGGGCGTTGGCCGAACAGCGCCTTGCTTGCCTTGACTCCACGCGCCAGCCCCGGGGCTGCGTTCAGCAGGCCGAACACGGCCTGCTCCGCGCCTTCGAGCTGTTGGTTCACATCCTTGCCGTGCAGCGCCTGGTCCAGGCCCACTGTAAATTGGGCCACCCCGGCCACGGCAGCCAGGGGTAGCAGTCCGGGAACCACCAGCAGAAACGGTGTGGCCAGGTTCATGGTCAGGTAGAAATAGCTGCGCCATGCGGCCTTGGTCACTTCACTGTCGCGCGTGATCAGGAAGTCGGCGTCGGATTGGCTGCGTTGACGTTGTGCCACCGTCAATGCCTCGAACAGGTTGTATTCGATGCGCGGGCTGGAGGTGTCTGCCTTGTAGTTGATCAGGGTATGCGGGTTCCATACCCTGGCCAGGCGATACACGCTGGTTGCAGGCAGGATGATCCGGCGGGGCGGGAAATCGCCCATGCCTTGAAGTACCCGACGCAATCCCGACCGGCCAATCCTGTCCGGAATATCGCAGGCCCTGAAGTGGGCAAGCAGGGCTGCCCGTTTGTCGGCGTCGCGGCACTGCCTGGCAAGCCACGCACGCATGGCGCCCGGGGTGGCGAACTCATGCAACGGCGCCGCATTGCCCGGTATGTACAGCAAGGTCAGGCGGCTGCGCGTATCGCGCAGGCAGAGGATGTCGCTTGATGGGTAGCTATTGATGTTCAGCAACCTGGCGTCTACCCCGTTGGCACTGAGGCTGGCGCCGTGGTGCCAGCGTTCCACGCCTGCCGCCCGCCACGCCAGGCTGCGTCCCTGTTCACTGAGGTTGCCCCGCAATGCCTGCCGGTTGCAGGCAGCGAGGAATGCGATGCACGCGCTGACGCTGTACTGGCTGGCGGCATGGGCCCAGAAGTCATCGAGCTGGCGTTTGAATACGCCCTGGAAGTCGAGTTGCCAGATGAAGGACTGGAAGGTCGTGGCGTCGAACTGCACATAAGTGCTGGCGTCGTAGCGCATGGGTGCGGTCTGGCGGAAAAGGCCATGGAATTCGGTGTGCACATCGATGTCGTGGTCCAGGCCGCTTCCTGGCAATTCATCGACGATCGTCACCTGACCATTGCTGAAGGCCTGGGCCCAGGGCGCTCGACCGTGTGGCAGGGACAGCTCCGGCAGTACACCTAGCAGGTCGACGGTGGCCGTCCCGCCTCTTAGCAGCAGCTGTGCGGTTTGCTCGGCAACCTTGGAGTAGCCGCTTTGCTGCCAGTTGCCAAGCAGCGCTTCGGTCAGGCTCATTTGTTGGACGACCTTGGCCAGCCAGCCCCGCTTGGGAACGAACTTGCAATGCAAGGTCACTGCAAGCGTGTTGTCGGGTTCCACGTCCAACCGCTGCTGGCTGGCCCATTCGCGGATGGCTGCACTGGCACTGCGGTCAGGGCGAGGCACGGAACCCAGCATTGCCTTGACGTAGTCTTGGCCGGCTGCGCCGACCACAGGTTGGCGCGGGTTCATGTTCGGCTCCAGGAATGGTTGCCACCGACAGTGGCAAACCGGTTCAGGGGCAGGAGCGTACGCACCGAATCGCGCATGCGTGGCAGATCGACGAACCGGTAGGCATTGATGCGCGGCATCCCATAGAGGTTGGTGAGCTGTCGCAGGATACGCAGGCTCGGCAGCTGCCTGTCGACCACGTCGCTGAGCAGGGCAGGGCCGGTGAGGTAGCTCAGGCGGCTGGCATACTCATAGAAGTTCCCCGGGTCTTCAGCCAGGCTGGGCTTGCTGTCGTAGAAGTCGCGATTGAGCTGGTAGCGTGCGCACATCTCTTCGGAAATAGCCTCCAGGGTGGGGTTGCCGGGGTGGCTGCCGATAAGGCTGGAGTTGTAGAGGCTGTTCATGCTCATCTTTTCATTGGACATGGGCGGTACCAGCAGCAGCCCATTGGCGTCCGTGCTCAACTCGACCTGATCGATGGGTTCACCGGCGGCACCTACCGGTTGGCCGTCGATGATCAATGAGTATTCGCCTGGCGCGAGCAAGGTGTCATCGACATCCATGTACAAGCCACCTTCGTGGTGCAGCATCGGGTAGCGCAGCACATCGCATGCCGATGCATAGTTGCGGGCAACGCCGCCGTTGCCATCCAGGGCAGCGTCGTACTGCGCGTAGTACCTGCTTTGGCGGAAAGCCCTGAAGAAGGCCTGCTCTTCCAGCGGCAGCACCTGCAAGCCCGGGGCATGACTGGCCAGCAGCTCCAGGTTTTCGGCGTAGGCCTGCCGGGCAGAGCTGGAAAGGAACAACCGCATGCTGTATTCGCTGCCTTGCAACCGCGCTGCGTTCTGGCCCAGGTTGGCCAGCAGCTCCGGGCCGATGATCTGGTCACCGACCCACAGGCAGGAGATGTGCTTGGGTATTGGCCAACTTCCCGGCGCTCTGGCCGGCACCTGTAGCGGCAATGGCAGGTCCACGCCCAGCGCCCGCAGTGTACGACTGCGCATCGCATGGGTAACCACGCGCCCTTGTGGCGCGGGGCTCAGGTTACGGTTGCCGGGTACCGCCACGAAGCCGACAGGGTCGACCTGGTTCAGGTCTTCGGCCCGAATGAATACGTCCCGCTCCATGTCGTAGATCATCCTGGCGTTGTAGCCATCGATGTTCGCTGCCAGGGTGTCTGGCTCACCATCGTACTGGGGCGTACGAATGACTGCGTCGGCAACCGCCTGGTCACAGTCAGGCAGTGGCTCTATCGGGTCGGTGATGTGGAAGTAGCGTGCGCCCTCGGGCTCGGGGAAGCGCGGTGGCGAGAGCGGGCTCAGGGGGTAGCCGATCTGTTCATTCAGCCGCGTCGGCGGCGCGAAACCCTCGACCTTGAATTCGAACAGTGCCTTGCCCCTTGCGGCAGCGCCCGCCGCCAGAGGTAAGGCGTTGAACAGGCCCCAGGTGATGTTGCCGATACCGTCCTGCTGCTGCTGCAGTGACTTGCCGTTGATTGCCTGGTCGAGTCCCAGGCCAAACTGGGCGATGCCACCGATGGCCAGCAGTGGCCCCAGGCCGGGTACCACCAGGCACAGTGGCGCCAGCAGGTTGAGCGTAGTGGCCAGGTAGCCACGCCACCTGGCCTTGATGACTTCGCTGTCAGCCGTGATCAGAAACGCGGCATCGTCGTAGCTGCGCTGACGCTGGCGCTCGGCCAACGCCTGGAACAGGTCGCCCTTGATTTTGGGGTTGTACTTGGCTGGTCGATAATTGACATAGGTCTGCGGCGGCCAGGTGCCGTCGTCGTTGAAATAGCCGTGTTCGGGAGGCAGCA
Source organism: Pseudomonas sp. B8(2017) (assembly GCF_002113575.1). NCBI lineage: Bacteria > Pseudomonadati > Pseudomonadota > Gammaproteobacteria > Pseudomonadales > Pseudomonadaceae > Pseudomonas > Pseudomonas sp. B8(2017). The sequence goes on from NZ_NEIO01000003.1 coordinate 253,748, forward strand.
GGTGCCGTTCAGGGTAGGCGCCCAGCCCCTCCATGGCAGTGTCCAGGCCGCTGAAATCGAGGCCTTGCGGGCAATCGGCCAGGCGAAAGTGCTGTTTCAGGGCTTGGCGTTTGGTCGGGTCTTTGCATTGTTCGCCGACCCAGGCCTTCAATTCTCGTTCGCTGCTGAACGTCAGCAACGGTGAGCTGTTGCCAGGTACATACAGCACGGTCAGGTCGGTGGCGGGGTCGTTCAGGTACAGCAGGTCGGTCGCGGCATAGCCGTAGATGCTCAAGGTGCTGCGTCGCAGCGTGGTGCGCCGTGGCATCAGCCCGGCCGCTTGCCAGACCAGTTGCCGTGCGGGCTCGCTGAGGCTGCCCTCGCTGACCTGTCTGTTGCAGGCTGCGATGAAGTTGAGCTTCAGCGCCAGCCTGTGACTGTGCAGATGGTCACGCCAGTACACATCCAGCGCCGCCTTGAAAGGCTGCTGGAAGTCCAGGTTGCTGATGAACTGCTGGAAGGCTTCGGCGCTTACCGGCAAATGGGTGGAAGCGTCGTAGCGTTGCGGGGCAGTGCGCCGGAACAGGCCGTTGAATACCTCGAAGGGGGCCCCGTAGTGATTGAAGCCGGGTGCCGGGAGGGTTTCCACCAACCGTAGCGGGCCTGCGGGTAATGCACCGGCCCAGGGTGCCTGCAGCAGCTTGCCGAACACGTCACTGGCCGACTCGCCCTGCCAGTTGCCCAGCAGTGCCTGGGGCAGGCTGGTGCGCTGGCTGATCGCGGCCAGCTGGCCACCTGCACCGTCCGGGCAGTAGTGGAGGGTAACGACGTCGAGCTGGTCCGGGTCCAGGTCATGGCCTTGCTTTGCGAGCCATTTGCGGATGGCGCGGTTGGCTTCACGATCGGGGCGAGGCACATGGCCGAGGTGGTCTATAACGTAATGCGTGCCCATCACGTTGATGCGAGTCGAATGCATGGGGGTACCTTGCGCTGAGATGAAGCCGGCAAGGTTGAAACAGGGGCACGAAAAGACGGTGGTAGATATGTCGGTACGGCGCCTGGCCGATCTCGTCCCCCCTGGCCCTCGGGCGCTGATGGCATTTTGGTCGTGGATGTCACTATCCTTCCGCTTCCTGTCCGGTTCCCTTCTTACCCGGCATCGCACTTAAACGTTTAAATCCCTGCTTGTACGCACAAGGGATTTACGCAATGAACACCCTCTCTTCAAAGCAGGTGGCCCCTGGCGAGCCACAGTTGCAGTGGTTGCGTCAGGCCGACAGCGATACCGCGCCGGCCATCATGCAACTGATCAACAGCACGGTTGGCGATGGCGGTGTTCTGGGTTACGAGCACGAGATGTCTGCCGGGCAGAGCGTCGAATTCACGGCCTCGTTGCAAGAGCGCATCCATGGCGGCAATACCCATGTCCTGCTCGGCCAGGCAATGGCGGGGCCGGCCTGCCTTGTCATTGTTTCGCGCAGCAGCATGCCGAACTGCCGGCATATTGCCGACCTGAGCAAAGGCGTGGTGCATCCGGCCTATCGCGGGACCGGCCTGGTGGCACGGGCTTTCAGCGAAGTCGTGCGCCTGTGCCAGGCCCAAGGTATCGAGCTGTTGACCCTGGATGTACGCGAGGGCACCCGTGCACACCGGTTATGGCAAACCTTCGGCTTCCAGACCTACGGCGTGCTGGACGACTACGCACGTGTCGATGGCGTGAAGCATCGCGGCCATTACATGGCCCAGCCCGTGGAAAGCCTTGCGCTGCGACTCAACCTGGACTGAGTTGCCCTTCGTCGACTCTGCCTGTGGCCATCGCGGTCAACGGCACCTGCCTCTCTCACCCAAGGAACACCCTGAATGGCCTTATCTACTGCAGCCTTTCGCGATCAGCTGGAGCAGAAACTGCACCACCATCTGACCCTGTCCCACCCGATATTCAAGGAACTGCTTGCGCCTGAGGGCAACAGGCCGCTGCTGCGCAAGGTCGCGTTGCAAGGCTATCAGCTCACCAAGTATTTCCTGACCTATGTCGAGCACTTGTTCTTTCATTGCCCGTTGCCTGCCCACAAGCGGGCACTGATCACCAATTGTTTCGAAGAAGAAACCGGCCGGCTTTCCCGCACCGACAACCATGTCGTGCTCATGCAGAATTTCCTGAGGGCGCTCGGCATCAGCGATGCCGAGCGTGATGCCGAGCAGCCGCTGCCAGCCACCTGGGAACTGATCGATTTCCGCCTGCAGGCGGTACGTGACCCGGCGCGTTATCACATTGGTGCGGCAGCAGTGATGATCGCCAGCGAAGGGCAAAACCTCGAGACCGTCGCTGGAGATGCACGGCATGTGTTGCTGGGGCGTGCCTATGGCCTGGCCGAACAAGACTTGCTGTTCTTCTCGGTGCACCAGAAGGAAGACGTGGGCCACGTCAATGAAGGCTTGGACCTTGTCTCGCAGTTGTGCACCACCGCGCAGATGCAAGAAGAGGCGTTGCAGGCTGTAGACCACACCTGCCAGCTGTTCTACGCAATGTACGAAAACATGTACCAGGCGTATTGCCGAGCTCCGCAGGCCGAGGCGGTGTAATGCCCACACGATAAGGATTGGCCATGAAACAGAAATTCAGCTCTACCTTGATCGTCTCGGTGCTGGTCGTCGGCTTCGTGGTGATGTTTCTGTCCAGCGCCTTGAAGGGGTTGTACCAAGTCTACTTCGTCGACCTGGCCTCCCACTTTGGCGAGGGGCGCGCAGCCTTGGCTACCGCAGGATCGCTGTTCGTCCTGACCATTGGCCTGGTATCGCCCGTGGTGGGGTGGCTGAGCGACAGGGTTGGGCCCTTGAGCACGGTGGCCCTGGGCAGTGTCAGCGGCGGGGTGGTGCTGCTGGGCGTGACATTCGCAGGCACGCACCTGCTGGTGTTCACCCTGTTGTATGGCCTGCTCGGCGCCTTTGCCCTCGCTGCGATGACCTATGTACCCATGGGTATTCTGGTCGATCGCCTGGTCGCTGAACGGTTCAAGGCCTTCGCTTTCGCATTCGTCACCAACGGCACCTCCATTGGCTTCATCGTGCTGTCGCCGTTGTGGATCATGCTGCAGCAGAGCGTGCCCTGGCAGTCGGTGTTCTCCTGGGTTGGCCTGATCTTTCTGGTGCCTTTGAGCCTGGCGCTGTATTGGGTATCCCGCACCGTGCCGTTGAAGCCCGACCCGCAGGCGGCAAAGGTCAGGCATCCGGTGATGTTTCTGCTGCGTGACCCGCGCTTCTTCGTGCTGGCCCTCAGTTTCGCCAGTTGTGGTGCCACCATGGCGTTCATCGATGTTCATCTGGTGTCGTTCTGGCAGGGTGAGGCGCTGCCCAGTTCGGTGCAGGCCAGCGGCCTGAGCCTGTTAGGTGTGCTGGAACTGGTCAGCGGCCTGCTCGCGGGTTGGTTGGCTACCCGCTACAACAAGGGCCTGCTGCTGATGATGTTCTACCTGCTGCGAACCGCTGCGGTCATCGTGCTGCTGACCACGCCCGGGCCCCTTGGAACGTACGTGTTCGCTGTGCTGTTTGGCGCCAGTTACCTCGGAACGGTGGTGCTCACATCTGCCTTCTGCTTCGCGCTGTATGGCGCCGAAATCAAAGGCAAGGTGTTCGGGATGCTGTTCCTGGTACATCAACTTGGCGCGTTGGTGGCCACGCAGCTGGGCGCACTGGATTTCGACCGGCATCAAAGCTATCAGCTGACCTTGGCCGGCCTGGCCACGGCCACGGCGGTGGCTGCCCTGGCATCGTTGTGGCTGATAGCGGTTCGCCCATCAAGCGAAACCCTGGCTGCTCAACTCGCCGAACCTGAATAGTCCACCGATCAATTGCGCATTGTTCAATACAAACAAGGAGGCGCAAAACCATGCAATCGACCGTGATTGGCCTGGATGGTTTCAACGCAACTGATTTCAATGCAACTGGGGCACTGCATGCTCACCGGGTCAGTGACCTGTCCGATGTGTTCTGCGAGCCGTTGGCCATGACGTCCGCTTATACCTTCGCTTCAGCGAAAGAGGCTTGCGAGCGCTTCAGCGGGCAACAGCAGGGCAATGTATACAGCCGCTTCACCAACCCGACCGTGCAAGCGTTTGAAAGCCGTGTGGCAGCGTTGGAAAACGCTGAAAGCGCAGTGGCGTTCGCTTCCGGGATGGGCGCTTTCACCGCGCTTTGTCACGCCTTTCTCCAGCAAGGCGACAACATCGTCTGCAGCCGTGACGTGTTCGGCACTACCGTCAATGCCTTCAGCTACTACATGGCCCGTTTCGGGATCGAGGCCCGGTTCGTCGATTTGACAGACCTGGCGCAGTGGAAGTCGTCAATCGACGGCAGGACCCGCCTGGTGGTGTTGGAGTCGCCCTCCAATCCGCTGCTGAAAATCGGTGATATCCGCGCCGTAAGCTTGCTGGCACATGAAAAAGGGGCGTTGCTGGTGGTGGACAACACCATGCTGACCCCGGTTTTTCAGCGGCCACACACACTGGGAGCGGACCTGGTCATCCACTCCGCTGGCAAGTACATGGATGGCCAAGGGCGTGCATTGGCGGGCGTCGTGACGGGGTCGCAAAGCCTGATGCAGGTGTTGCGGGGTGTTCTGCGTACCTTGGGTATTTCTTGCAGCCCGTTCAACGCCTGGCTGCTGCTCAAAAGCCTGGAAACGCTCGAAGTCAGGATGATGCGGGCGCAGGAGAGCGCCTTCGAGCTGGCCCGCTGGCTTACCCACCAGGAGCTGGTGACCGCGGTGCAGTACACCGGCCTGGAGCACCACCCCCAGCATGCATTGGCATGCCGCCAGCAGGACGGCCATGGGGGGCTGTTGGCTTTCGAGATCGTCGGGGGCCAGGCCGCAGCCTGGCAATGGATTGACCAACTGCGTTGCGTGGCGCGCTGCACCAACATTGGCGACACCCGCAGCATGGTCACGCATCCAGCCACAACCACACACGGGCGGCTGGACGCACAGGCGCGGTATCAGGCGGGTATCTCGGATGGTTTGATCAGGTTGTGCGTCGGCCTGGAGCGTGTGGACGATATCAAGGCCGACCTGCAACAGGCTTTCCACGCCGTGTCCTTGCAGACATCCATGGCAGCGCCGGTCGGCCATAACCGGAACGCGGTGTTCAATGGCTGAACTGCTCGCTTCAGGATTCGGCATTGGCGTGTTCGCCGTGGGTGTGCAGATCCTTGCATTGATCGCGGTGTATGGCACGTCCTGCGCGAAGGAAGTGCGTTTCTATGCCGTGGCTTTCGTGCTGGCGAGTTGCGTGATGGCGGGCATGGCGATGCTCGACCCGTTGGCATTCACCCAATGGCATGTCGACGGCCTGGCAGCAATGGCGATGTGTGGCTGATGCCGGGCACCGCCAATTTTCTATAACGGGTGCCGGTTCAACACCCGCTCATGACGTTCAGGGGTAACCAGATGTTCAAAGTAATGGCCATCAGCTTGGTGCTGGGCTGTGCCCTTCAGTTCGCAACGGCTCGGGCTGAGGTCGCTGCCATCGATAGCGGCACCGTTGCCACGGTCAGCAAACGGCTCGTCTCTTTCTATAGTCAGCCACTGCCATCCGCCGGCAAGGCGATACCGATTCGGGTTCCGGCTGTGCTGTCGCTGCCGGCTAAAACCGCGGGCCCGGTACCGGCGGTGATCATCCTGCATGGCTCGGCGGGGATGGATTCGCGCGGTCCCTTGCATGGCGGTGACCTCAATGCCCGCGGTATCGCAACGCTGGAATTGGATATGTGGGGCGCGCGCAGGCTCACTGGCGGTGCACAAGGGCGCCCGCCACGCGTGCACGATACCCTGCCGGACCTGGCAGGCGCCCTGGCTTACCTGGCCAAGCAGCCTGGCGTCGACGGCCAGCGCGTGGGAGTGCTCGGGTTTTCCTGGGGGGGGCGTACAGGCCATGCTCGCCGCCTCTGCGCCCATCAACGACGAGCTGGAGCAAGCCTCAGGTATTCGCCCCATCTCGATGGCAGCGTTCTACCCCGTGTGCTGGGGCTACAACCATGTGCCGGGTTATACCTTCAAGCATCTGGCCCCGGCTCGCTTGCTGGTGCTGGTAGGCGAAAACGACCAGTACGACGATGACCCGCGTGCCTGCCCGTCGCTGATTTCAAACCTGCCCAGCGAAGATCAGGCGCGTGCGCAGGTGCTGGTATACCCCGGCGCAGAGCACGGTTTCAATGGGCTGGAGGCCGCCCAGGAGTACCAGGATCCGTTCCTGCACCGTGGCAAGGGCGGCGTGGGGCATTCGGCACCTGACCCGGCAGCGCGCGACGCTTCGCGCCAGGCCGTGGTGGAGTTCTTCACCGAAAGCTTCGCCCCGACTGCGATAAGCGAGCGGTAGCAGTCGAAATCTAGGCGTCCTCGTGGGCGAGAGCATGGCGAAACTGCAGGGGCGGTTGCGGCATTTCCTGGCGCCATGCCAGGCGAAAGGCATGGCTGCTGCCGTAGCCGCAACGTTCGGCAATCTGTTCCACGTTGAGGTGGCTGCTGCGCAAAAGCTCACGGGCCAGGTCGATGCGTTGGGTGCGCAGGTAGCTCTGCAGCGTTTGACCGGTATTGTCGCGGAACAGTCGCGCCAGGTGCCGGTAGCTGACATTGAACTGGCTGGCCAGTTGTTCGAAGCTCAAGTGGGTACCCAGGTTTGCATCGATGTAGTCCTGGGCCGCATGCACCAGCGGGTGGATGTGGTTGCGCGCCAGGTCTGCAGCGCGCAGCTGCACATCTTCGCCAGCGCGGCGACGGTAGATGACCAGCTCCTGCGCCACCTGGTTGGCCACTACCTTGCCAAACTCCAGGCTGACGATGTGCAGTGCCAGGTCAGTTCCGCTGGACACGCCTGCCGAGGTGAACACGCCATCGTCCTCGACGAACAGGCGGTTCTCCAGCACTTTGGCTGCTGGGTAGCGCGTTCGAAGCAAGTCGACGTAACGATGGTGCGTGGTGCACTGTCGGCCATCCAGCAAGCCAGCTTCGCCCAGCAGGAACGCACCGGTGCATATGGAGCACAGCTTTATATCCGGCGTTTGCCTGATCACCTTCGCCAGCCACAGGGCGGTGGCGGTCAATATCGCTGTTTCGGCGGGTGTCGCAGAGAGCTTGTTGCCCACCACGAAGAGCAAGTCCTGCGGCGCGAGCCGCTCAGGCAACTGGTGCAGGCCACTCAGTGTCACGCCCTGGAAACTGGTGACCTGTTGTCTGGCGGCTATGCAACGTACGTTCACCGGTGCCAGCTGGAGTTCTTCGAGGCTCGCCATGATTTGTAACGGGCCACCGAGATCAAGGATGTGGGTGCCCGGGAGCAGCAAGAACCAGATGGTACGCATTACAGTATTCCTTACATCGCCAAGCGCCTGACCTTGAACGGCACGTTACCAATATGGCGCAAAAAGGCAATTTGCATGGATACCATGGCGGTCAGGCGCCTTCGCCTCCGGGCAGCCTTCCGAGCAGCGGTGGGGTAGGCCCTGGGGCGGCAGGTTCGTCATCGAAGCCCGCAGGCACTTTGCCCCGCAGGTGCCACGCAAAGGCGATGATTTCGGCAATGGTCAGGTACAGCGCCTCCGGTATCTGGTCCCCCAGCTCCAGGCGCGCCAGCAGGCGCACCAGCTCGGCATTTTCGTAGATCGGCACTTCGTGCTCGCGGGCCAATGCCAGGATGGCCTCGGCCAGCGCATCGTCGCCCTTGGCGGTGAGGGTAGGGGCTTGCTGCCCGTCGTAGAACAGGGCAATCGCCTGCCGTGCAGGTTGGTGCGTCATGCGTTCTCATCCACCCAGCGTTGTTCAACCCGCGTACGCGGGCCTTGTGGCGGGATACCAGGATGGCATTCCAGATCACCTACATCCAGGCCCCGCGCCAACAGGCGTTCGCGCAAGCTGCCGAGCTGGCTGTCGATCAGCCGGGCTGTCGCCTCGCGTTCCGCCCAAAGCTGGCCACCCAGGCGGCCTTGGCTCAGTTGTGCCTGGACCTGCACCGGGCCAAGGGGCGAGAGGTCGAAAGCCAGCTCGATACGCCACAGGGCTTGCAGCGGGTCGGCTGATTCCTGCTGGCGGTCGGCTTGCTGTTGTGGCGTTTCCTCGCGTTGCAGCTTGACCTGCAACGGGATGAACTCCTGGCCGTGACGGATCGGCACTTCGGTTTGCCAGGTGGTCTGCAGGTTGCCGTTTTCCAGGGTACCGGTTTGTTGCAGGCTGCTCATGGCGTGGCTTTGCAGGCGCGACACGGCAGCGGCGGCCAGGCGCAGCAGTTGTTGCAGGTCGCCTTCGTCTTCCATGGCCTTGAGCAGGCGCGACGGCAGCGGGAATGCGCCCGGCTGCGGCTTGGGGCTGACCCGTTCGAGCATGCCCAGCGCGCTGCGGGCCAGGGCCGGCATGGTTACGGCCAGGCTGGCGGGCGCCAGGTTGGGCGCCCCGGGTATGCTGGCCGGCGCGACGGTGATCAGCCGCAGCAAGTGCGCCTTGAGGTCGGTGGCGACGCTGGCCGGGAGGCCGCCCAGCAGTTTGGCTTCGAGAAAGGTACCGCTGTTGTTCAGGGCTTGGGCCACTGCCTTGGCATCACCCAGTTGCCGGGCTTCCGGCAGGCCCGCCAGCAGGCGTTCGGCGCTGGCTCGCAGTTCGCCATCGGCGCCCGGGTCGCGGGCCACCTGTTGCAGGGCATTGAGCAGGCCGGGCAGCGAAGCCTGGCGGTTTTGCTGGGTAAGCAGCTGTTGGGCAATGCTGAGCTGGTCCTGGCGGCCGCTGAGCGGTACGAAACGCAGCGACTGGTCGCCCTGCACCAGCGCGCTGAGCAGGCTACCGACGGCCAGCGGTCGAGGGCTGTCCACGCTCAGGGTTGCGCCGGCCTGGGCACTGTTCAGCAGGCTGACCAGCGCCCGGTAGACGGCGGGCTGGCCGGGCGCCTGGGCCAGCGCCTGGTTGGTCAGCACCTTGCCCTGCAGCAGGGTGCCGACCGGCACCTTGCTGGTGTCCAGCTGAGTGAGGGTGGCGACCTGGCTGGCGCTGGCCTGCTGCAGCATGATCGCCAGGCGGTTGCTTTCGGTCTGGCTGACCGTGACCTGGCTACCCTGGGGCAGGGGCTGGCTGGCGCTGGCTTGCAGCTGGGTCTGGGTGCCGTTGGCCTGCATCAGCCGCAGCACCAGCTGAAAGTCCTGGCCCACCTGGCGCAACGACATGACCTCGGCCTGCGCGGTCTCGCCGGGGGCCATCAAGCCGGGCTGCGGTTGCGTCAGGCGGAGCAGTTCGCCGGTCATGCCCGCCTTGATGGCCTGGGGGCTGATCGCGGTTTGTGCGCCGAGACTGTTGATTTCACTCATGTAGGGTCTACAACCTTTCGAGCTCGCCTGGTTCGCAGCGTGGCGCTGCGTGTCGTCATGCAGTCCGCCTGTTGTTGCCAGTATAACGGCAGCGCTGACAGCGACTTGAGGCGGGAGCCCGGAAAGCGTGCTGGCCTGGAGCTATGAGCCCCAGGCCGGCACACGTCCAGCGTTGTCTCAGTGATTCAGGTTCCTCCAGGCGAACCCGTTGTTCACTCGCACAACTCGGTTCACGCGGAACAGTGACTGGAGGCTGGCTTGCAGCTCTTCATCAGACACTGGCCTCAGGTCCGCGCCCAGCAGCGTAGGTGTTTCCAGCAGCGGGCAGCTGAGCAGCTTGTATATCTGTTTCATTTGCCGATAAGCAGGCAAGGCCCGGTCAACGACGTGATTGAACATTTCAATACCGGTCAAGTTACTCAGCGCCTTGGCATAGGTGGCGTACTTGGCGCCCCAGGCTCCTTGGGCCGGCCAGTTCTGTTTCTGGCTGAAGAACCCTGGGCGGGAGTCCAGCCGACGTTCCATTTCGTCTATGACCCTGCGCAAGGACGGGTTGCGGGGATGGCTGCCAATTACGCTGGTATTGTATTGCTGATGCGCGCCTCTGAATGGGTTGGAGCTCGGCTGCTCGAGCAATAGGCCGTCGGGCGATGCCTCCAACGGCACATTGCCGATCCAGTCGCTGGGTGCGTGGGCATTGACGATACCTGCCGCCGCAGGATGATCAGACGGTGCCAGCAGGTCATTGTTGATATCCATGTACAAGCCGCCTTCGTGATAGAGCGCATGGTATTTCAATATGTCATTGGCTGCGGTTATGTGTGAGGACCCGCGCTCCGGTCCCTCCATGGCGGCATCGTAATAGCGCTTGGAGTACCCCATCTCGCGGTAGAAACCTTGGTGTTCGAGGGGCAATACCTGCAGGTCGGGAGCGACGCGGGCCAAGGCGCGGCTATTCATGACGAAGGCGTCATAGTTTGCGTTGGACAGGTAAAGAACATGAGCAAAGCCGCTCTCGTTGAGCAGCCTGGAATTGCGGCTGACATGCGCGAGCGACGCCGGCGAGATGGGATCACCGCTGGGCCATAGATGGATCACTCTCTTGGGGATAGGCAGCTGATTTACGTGGGTGACCCTCGGCACTTCGACGGGGAGCGGGAGTTCTATACCGAGACTGCGCAGCGTGCTTTCGCGCATGGCGTTGCTAACGTTGCGAGGGCCGTTGAATGCCGGTTGGTATGTGCGCAACCTAGCGTTCTCGGCGATGAAGCGGGTAGGTGCAGCTTCACCCACATCGCTTGACTTGACAAACGCGTCGGCATTCAGGTCGTAGACAAAGTCCGTTTCCGGATTATGCACATCTATCAGCGTGTCCATGCCCGCATGGGTGGTTTGCCGGCGGATTACTGTTTCGCCTGCATGAGGGGGGAGCGGTTCGACCGGCATCGGCTGCTCGAAGTACGCCTGAAAGTTTCTACCACCCCAGCGGGGTCTTGGCGGCCGGGTTGGGCTGAGCGGGTAGCCGATCTGGCCATTTATCCTGCGAGGGGCAATAAAACCGTCGTATTGTGCCCGGAACAGTTGTTGGCTGCCGGCTCTCAGCTCTCCGAGCAGCGGCGCGGCACACAGTGCACCGAATGCGATGTTGGTGACGCCATCCAGTTTCTCTTGCAGGTTCCTGCCATTGATCACTTCATCAAGCCCAACGCCGAACTGCGCGATGCCACCAACAGCAATCAGCCATCCCAGCCCGGGCACCAGAAGCGACAGGGGCGCGAGCAGAGTCAGCGTAAGGTTGAGATAACCTCGCCATTTGGCCTTGATGAGGTCGCTGTTGCTGGTGATCAAAAACTGTGCATCTTCGTAGCTGCGCTGTTTGTGCCGCAAGGCGATATGGTCGAACAGGCTGCCCGCTATCACCGGGCTGTAGGTCTCGACCTTGTAGTTGATGTATTGGGGGGACCAGCCGCGCGCTGGCACGATCAGATTGTCAATGTACAGGTAGCGCGTGCCCTGGTAATTGCCCAACCCTTCGAGCGTGGCTTGCAACCCCGAGTAGCTAAGCCCGCTTTGCAGGTCTTCGAGACGGAAATGCGCCATCAACGCCTTGCACTTTTCGGCATCCTTGCACTGCTCTACCAACCAGATTTTCATTGCGCCCTGGTTGGCAAACTCATGCACTGGCGAAGAGTTGCCAGGTATATAGAGCAGGGTCAGGCCTGAGGCCCGATCAGTGAGGCAAGGAATATCCGTAGCGACATAGCCATAGAAGTTGAGCATGCGTGCCTCAACCTGGCCGTCATGCGCGGTTTGCGAGTCATCGTCGTTGGCGATACCGGCCGAGCGCCAGGCCAGCTCGCACCCCGCTTGGCTCAGGCTACCTTCCTCGACCTGCTTGTTGCAGGCGGCGATGAAGTTTACGCGTGCCAGCATGGCGAAATCGTCAAATTGGTGCAGCCAATAGTCGTTCAACTGGGCGATGAACTCTTCATGAAAGTTCAAATTCCAGATGAATTGTTGAAACGCTTGCGTGTCGGTGATGATCTGCGTCTGGCGGTTGTATTGCATGGGCTCGGTCTTCTGGAAGAGCCCTTGATACACCAAATGGTCTTCGATCTCGCCAAAGAGGCCGCCTTGGGGGAGTCGATCGACGATATGCACGTGACCATCGGAAAAGGCCTGAGACCAGCTTTCCTGCGTAAGGCTCCATTCCTTGAAAAGGCCTATGAGGTCGAGGGCGACTAGGGCCGTGGGGCGGAGAAGGGGGGCAAGTGAAATGTTCTCCACGCTATTGGATTGATCTTGCCATTTGGACAACAGGGCCTGACTGAGCGGAATTTGCTCAACCACTTGGGCTAGCCAGCCCCCCTCGGGGTTGGGCTTGTAGTGCAAGGTAACTGCCAATGTGGTGTCGGGATCGAGATCGGTTTCCTGAGTCTTGTACCACTGCCTTATTTTTTCGGCGGCGACTCGATCTGGGCGAGGAATCAGGGTGAGGTATTTGCGCGTGTGTTGGGCCGCTGATGGGTGCAAATGAGTTGTCATGTCTTGGACCTGCCATGTGAAGGAGTTGGCATGGTCGAGCCTGGGGCGACAGATCTGGAGGTATGTATTTATTGGCCGGGAGACAGTACACCGGGCATGCTCGCCGCGAGGGTTTGTGCGCCGAGACTATTGATTTCAGTCATGATTGTATACAACCTGTCGAACCCGCCCTCTTGGCAGCGCGGCGGCGCGTGTAATAATGCCGGCCGTCCGTCGTTGCCAGTATAACGGCAGCGAGGGGGCGACTTGAGATACAGGGCTTCAGGGCCGTGTCGCCTGCTTCGCGGGCATGCCCGCTCCCACAGGGCCTTGCGCAGCTTTCAAGCCTTGCGTGAAACCTTGTGGGAGCGGGCGTGCCCGCGAAGCAGGCGACACCGCTCCGGAACCCTACAAAGATAAGGCGAAACCGTGACCCTTCACCTCCAAGCCGCGGGCCTGGCCTGCGAGCGCGACTGGCGCCTGCTGTTCGAGCACCTCGCTTTCGAGCTGCGGCCCGGCGACATGCTGCAGATCAGCGGCCCCAACGGCAGCGGCAAGACCAGCCTGCTGCGCCTGCTGGCCGGACTGATGCAGCCGACGGCCGGGCAGATCCTGTTGGGCGGCAAGCCACTGGCCGAGCAGCGCCACGCCCTGGCCAGCATCCTGTTGTGGATCGGCCATGCCGCCGGCATCAAGGACCTGCTCACCGCCGAGGAGAACCTCACCTGGCTGTGCGCCCTGCACCAGCCGGCCAGCCGCGAGGCGATCTGGGCGGCACTGGCGGCCGTCGGCCTGCGTGGTTTCGAAGACGTGCCCTGCCACACCCTGTCTGCCGGCCAGCAGCGCCGCGTGGCCCTGGCCCGGCTGTACCTGGCCAGCCCGCCGCTGTGGATCCTCGACGAACCCTTCACCGCCCTCGACAAGCAGGGCGTGGCGCAGCTCGAGGCGCACCTGGCGGCCCACTGCGAGCAGGGCGGCACGGTAGTGCTGACCACCCACCACACGCTGGAACGCAAGCCCTCCGGTTACCGTGAACTGAACCTGGGGCAATGGGCGGCATGAGCGTATTCATCCTGTTGTTGCGCCGCGAAGCGCGCTTGCTGTTCCGCCGCCCGGCCGAGCTGGCCAACCCGTTGGTATTCTTCGCCATCGTGGTTGCGCTGTTCCCGCTGGCAGTCGGCCCGGAAAGCCAATTGTTGCAAACCTTGTCGCCAGGCCTGGTCTGGGTGGCGGCACTGCTGGCGGTGCTGTTGTCGCTGGACGGCCTGTTCCGCAGCGATTTCGAGGACGGCTCGCTGGAACAGTGGGTGCTGTCGCCGCACCCGTTGGCGCTGCTGGTGCTGGCCAAGGTGCTGGCGCATTGGATCTTTTCCGGGCTGGCGCTGGTATTGTTGGCGCCGCTGCTGGCACTGATGCTGGGGCTGCCGAGCCATTGCCTGCCGGTGCTGCTCGGTTCCCTGCTGCTGGGCACGCCGGTGCTGAGCCTGCTGGGCGCGGTGGGCGCGGCGCTGACAGTCGGTCTGAAACGCGGCGGTTTGCTGCTGGCATTGCTGATTCTGCCGTTGTATATCCCTGTATTGATCCTGGGCAGTGGTGCGTTGCAAGCGGCGTTGCAGAATATGCCGGCAACCGGCCACCTGCTCTGGCTCGCCAGCCTCACGGCCCTCGCCGTGACCCTGGCACCCTTTGCGATAGCGGCCGGCCTGAAGATCAGCGTCGGCGAATAACGAGTCCCGGGCTTTCAAGCCCGGCCAATACCCTGGATGTACCCTGATGAAAATAAGCTGGACGTGGTTCCACAAGCTGGGCTCCCCCAAATGGTTCTATGCCATCAGCGGCCGCATGCTGCCGTGGCTTGCCGGCGCTGCCGTGCTCCTGCTGCTGGTCGGCATCACTTGGGGCCTGGCCTTCGCCCCCCAGGACTACCAGCAAGGCAACAGCTTCCGCATCATCTACATCCACGTGCCGGCGGCGATGCTGGCGCAGTCCTGCTACGTGCTGCTGGCAGTGGCCGGGGTGGTGGGGCTGGTATGGAAGATGAAACTGGCCGACGTCGCCTTGCAATGCGCCGCCCCCATCGGTGCCTGGATGACCGCCGTGGCACTTGTCACCGGGGCCATCTGGGGCAAGCCCACCTGGGGAAGCTGGTGGGTCTGGGATGCCCGGCTGACGTCCATGCTCATCCTGCTGTTCCTGTACTTCGGCATTATTGCGCTGGGCCAGGCAATCAGTAATCGTGACAGTGCAGCCAAGGCCTGTGCGGTACTGGCGATCGTCGGCGTGGTGAACATCCCGATCATCAAGTACTCGGTGGAGTGGTGGAACACCCTGCACCAGGGCGCCACCTTCACCCTCACCGAAAAGCCGGCGATGCCCGCAGAAATGTGGTTGCCGCTGCTGTGCACGGCGCTGGGCTTCTACTGCTTCTTTGGCGCGGTGCTGTTGCTGCGCATGCGCCTTGAAGTGCTCAAGCGCGAGGCGCGCGCCAGTTGGGTCAAGGATGAAGTATTGAACAGCCTGGGGCGGAGGGCCGCACAATGAGTTTCGCCACCTTCGGTGACTTTCTCGCCATGGGCCACCATGGCCTGTACGTGTGGACGGCCTATGGCATCTGCCTGGCGGTGCTGGCGCTGAATGTCGCCGCGCCCGTGCTGGCCCGCCGTCGCTACCTGCAAGATGAGGCGCGCCGTTTGCGCCGGGAGAACAACCAGTGAATCCGCAGCGCAAGAAACGCCTGTTGCTCATCGTCGGCCTGCTGGTCGGCGTCGGGGTTGCCGTCGGCTTTGCCTTGAGCGCATTGCAGCAGAACATCAACCTGTTCTATACCCCGACCCAGATCGCCAACGGCGAAGCGCCGCTGGACACCCGCATCCGCGCCGGCGGCATGGTCGAGAAAGGTTCGGTACAGCGCTCGTCCGATTCGCTGGATGTGCGCTTCGTGGTCACCGACTTCAACATGTCGGTGCCGATCACCTACCGTGGCATCCTCCCCGACCTGTTCCGCGAAGGGCAGGGCATCGTCGCCCTCGGCAAGCTCAACGCCGATGGCGTGGTGGTGGCCGATGAAGTACTGGCCAAGCACGACGAGAAGTACATGCCGCCCGAGGTTACCAAGGCCCTGAAGGAAAGTGGCCAGGCCGCCACCGGCGGGGAGGCCAAGCCATGAACGCGGCGCTGGTGATCCCCGAACTCGGCCAGCTGGCGATGATCTTGGCCATCTGCTTTGCCGCCGTGCAGGCCAGCGTGCCGCTGCTCGGCGCCTGGCGTGGCGACAGCCTGTGGATGAGCCTGGCGCGGCCGGCGGCCTGGGGGCAGTTCGCCTTCCTGGCCTTTGCCTTCGCCTGCCTGACCCATGCCTTCATGACCGACAACTTCTCGGTCGCCTATGTGGCCAGCAACTCCAACAGCGCCTTGCCCTGGTACTACAAGTTCAGTGCCGTGTGGGGCGCCCACGAAGGTTCGCTGCTGCTGTGGGCGCTGATCCTCGGCGGCTGGACCTTCGCCGTGTCGGTGTTCTCGCGGCAGTTGCCGCAGGTGATGCTGGCCCGCGTGCTGGCGGTAATGGGCATGATCAGCGTGGGCTTCCTGAGCTTCCTGATCATCACCTCCAACCCGTTCCAGCGCCTGCTGCCGCAGGTGCCGACCGATGGCCGCGACCTCAACCCGCTGTTGCAGGACTTTGGCCTGATCGTCCACCCGCCGATGCTGTACATGGGCTACGTCGGGTTCTCGGTGGCCTTCGCCTTCGCCATCGCCGCCTTGCTCGGTGGCCGCCTGGACGCCGCCTGGGCGCGCTGGTCGCGGCCCTGGACCATCGTTGCCTGGGCCTTCCTCGGGGTCGGCATTACCCTGGGCTCGTGGTGGGCCTACTATGAGCTGGGCTGGGGTGGCTGGTGGTTCTGGGACCCGGTGGAAAACGCCTCGTTCATGCCCTGGCTGGTGGGTACGGCGCTGATCCACTCGCTGGCGGTGACCGAGAAGCGCGGGGTGTTCAAGAGCTGGACCGTGCTGCTGGCGATTGCCGCGTTCTCGCTGAGCCTGCTGGGTACCTTCCTGGTGCGCTCCGGTGTGCTGACCTCGGTGCACGCGTTTGCCGCCGACCCGTCGCGGGGCATTTTCATCCTGATCTTCCTGCTGTTCGTGGTCGGTGGATCGCTCACCCTGTTCGCCCTGCGCGCACCGGTGGTCAAGAGCCAGGTCGGCTTTGCCCTGTGGTCGCGCGAGACGCTGCTGCTGGCCAACAACCTGGTGCTGGTAGTGGCGGCCTCGATGATTCTGCTCGGTACCCTGTACCCGCTGGTGCTAGATGCGCTGACCGGGGCCAAGCTGTCGGTCGGCCCACCGTATTTCGACGCCTTGTTCCTGCCGCTGATGGCACTGCTGATGGTGGTGCTGGGCGTGGGCGTGGTGGTGCGCTGGAAAGACACCCCCGGCAAATGGCTGGCCAGCATGATGACCCCGGTGCTGCTCGGCAGCGCCATCCTCGCGCCGGTGGCGGGCTTTATCGTCGACGACTTCGACTGGCCGACCCTGACCGCCTTCGCCCTGGCCGCCTGGGTGGTGCTTGGCGGGCTGCGCGACATTCTCGACAAGACCCGCCACAAAGGCCTGCTCAAGGGCCTGCCCGGGCTGGGTCGCAGCTACTGGGGCATGCAGCTGGCGCACCTGGGCCTGGCGGTGTGCGCGCTGGGTGTGGTGCTGTCGAGCAACAACAGCGCCGAACGCGACCTGCGCATGGCGCCGGGTGAGAGCGTGGAACTGGGCGGTTACCACTTCCTGTTCCAGGGTGCCCGGCATTTCGAAGGGCCGAATTTCATCTCCGACAAGGGCACCGTGGTGGTCAGCCGCGACGGCCGTGAGGTGACCACCCTGCACCCGGAGAAACGCCTGTACACCGTGCAGCAGTCGATGATGACCGAAGCCGGTATCGACGCCGGTTTTACCCGCGACCTGTACGTCGCCCTCGGCGAGCCGCTGGAGAACGGTGCCTGGGCGGTACGCGTGCATATCAAGCCTTACGTCCGCTGGATCTGGCTGGGCGGTCTGCTGACCGGCCTGGGCGGGTTGCTGGCGGCCCTCGACCGGCGCTATCGCGTCAAGGTCAAGACCCGGGTGCGTGATGCCCTGGGCGTGTCTGGAGCAGCTGCATGAAGCGTTGGATCATGGTAGTCCCCCTGGCGGTATTCCTGCTGGTGGCGGTGTTCCTCTACAAAGGGCTGTTCCTCAAGCCCGACGAGCTGCCCTCGGCAATGATCGGCAAGCCGTTCCCGGCCTTTTCCCTGGCCTCGACCCAGGGCGACCGTACCCTGACCGAGGCCGACTTGCGGGGCCGCCCGGCTCTGGTCAACGTGTGGGCCACCTGGTGCCCGTCGTGCAAGGTCGAGCACCCGTACCTGAACCAGCTGGCCCAGCAGGGCGTGGTGATCCACGGCGTCAACTACAAGGACGACAATGCGGCGGCCCTGAAGTGGCTGGCCGAGTTCCACAACCCGTACCAGCTGGACATTCGTGACGAGCAGGGCAGCCTGGGCCTGGACCTGGGCGTGTATGGCGCGCCGGAAACCTTCCTGATCGATGCCAAGGGCATCATCCGCTACAAGCACGTGGGCGTGGTCGATGCCACGGTCTGGCGTGAGCAGCTGGCGCCGCTGTACCAGGGCCTGGTCGACGAGGCCAAGCCATGAAGCGGGGGCTGGCAGCTGCCGTGCTGGGGCTCTTCATGGGGTTGAGCCTGGCAGGCGTGGCCAAGGCGGCCATCGACACGTACCAGTTCCGCGACGATGCCGAGCGTGAGCGCTACCAGCAGCTGACCAAGGAGCTGCGTTGCCCCAAGTGCCAGAACCAGGACATCGCCGACTCCAACGCGCCGATTGCCGCCGACCTGCGTCGGGAAATCTTCCGCATGCTCGGCGAGGGCAAGAGCAACCAGCAGATCGTCGACTTCATGGTCGACCGCTATGGCGACTTCGTGCGCTACAAGCCGGCGCTCAGCGGGCGTACCTGGCTGCTGTGGTTCGGCCCGGGGATTTTGCTGGCCGGTGGTTTCGTGGTGCTGGCGCTGATCGTGCGCCGGCGCCGCGGTGCGGCCGTGCAGGGCGCCAATGAGTTGTCCGCCGAAGAACGCGAGCGTCTCGCCAAATTGCTGGAAAAAGAACAGACCCATGATTGAATTCTGGCTTAGCGCGGGCCTGCTGCTGCTCGCTGCCCTCAGCTTCCTGCTGATCCCGATCCTGCGTGGCCGTGGCCGCCAGCAGGAAGAAGACCGCACCGCCTTGAACGTGGCCCTGTACCAGGAGCGCGTCGCCGAACTGGCTGCCCAGCAGGCCGCTGGCGTGCTCGACGAGGCGCAGATGGCCAAGGGCCGTGACGAGGCCGCCCGTGAGCTGCTGGCAGATACCGAAGGTGCCGAGGCCCCGCGCCAGGGGCACCTGGGCAAGGCCCTGCCGTTGCTGGCGGCGCTGCTGGTGCCGCTGCTGGCATTGGGGCTGTACCTGCATTTCGGCGCGGCCGACAAGGTGGAGTTGACCCAGGAGTTTGCCGAGGCGCCCAAGTCGATGGAAGAAATGACTGCCCGCCTGGAACGGGTGGTGCAGGCCCAGCCGGATTCCGCCGAGGCCGTGTACTTCCTGGGCCGAGCCTACATGGCCGAGCAGCGCCCCGCCGATGCCGCGCGCACCTTCGAGCGCGCCGTGGCCCTGGCCGGTCGCCAGCCCGAATTGCTCGGGCAGTGGGCCCAGGCGCTGTATTTCGCCGCCGACAAGAAATGGAGCCCGCAGCTGCAGGCGCTGACTGACGAGGCGCTGAAAGCCGACCCCAACGAAGTGACCAGCCTGGGCCTGCGTGGTATCGCTGCCTTCGAGGGCGAGCGTTACCAGGAAGCCATCGATTACTGGAAGCGCCTGCTGGCGCAGCTGCCGGAAGGTGATGCCTCGCGTGCGGCGCTGCAGGGCGGTATCGACCGCGCCGCCGAGCGCCTGGGTGGTTCGCCGGGGCAGGCTGCGGCGCCCGTGGCGGCTCGCTTGAAGGTGCGCGTGGAGCTGGCGGCGGTGTTGAAGGACAAGGTCAAGCCGGACGACACGGTGTTCATCTTCGCCCGCGCCAGCAATGGCCCACCGATGCCGCTGGCAGCCAAGCGGGTGACCGTGGCGCAGTTGCCGATCGAGGTGGAGTTGTCCGATGCTGACGCCATGATGCCGCAGATGAAACTGTCGGACTTTGCCGAAGTCCAACTCGTTGCACGTGTATCACGCGCTGGCCAGCCAACCCATGGCGAGTGGATTGGCCAGGGCACGCCACTGCCCAGCGCCACCCAGGCCATCCAGCACCTGACCATCGACAGCCCCGACCCGTAAGAGAGCAATGCCATGCACAGCATCGTCCGCCTGACCCTGATCACCCTGGCCCTGGGTTTGTCTGCGTGTACGGTGCATGAGCCGTACGAGCAGCCTGAACCACCGATCGAGCGCCTGCCGCCGCCGGGGCCGGCGGTCAAGCCCTTGCCGGACAGGCAACCGGCCCCCGCGCCGAGCAAGCCTGCGGCCACGCCCAAGCCGATGCCACGCACCTCGGCCAGCTTCGCGCCGCCACCTGGCGGGGCGAGCCATTGGGACCCGAAGCTGGGTGTGTATGTGCTGGAGAAGAAACCCAATACCTTCTACCGCCAGCGGACCTACTACCGCTTCGACAACGGCTGGAGCTGGTCGCTGAGCCCGGATGGGCCGTGGCAGGAGACTGACAGCAGCGGTGTGCCGGGTGGTCTGGGGCGTGCGTTCGCCCAGTAGTGGGTTGTTTGCCTGTCCCGGCCCCTTCGCGGGTAAACCCGCTCCCACAGGTACGTCACAAATCTCAAGTGCTGTGATATCCCTGTGGGAGCGGGTTTACCCGCGAAGGGGCCGGGACAGGCAAACAATACAGTACAGTTTTTCCGCAATTACCGATTGACTGTACTGTGCTGTGATTCCGCATAATGCCCCTTCAAGAATAAGGAGGTGGCATGCACAAGACAGTCCTGGTGCTGGTGGAAACCGTCGATGATTACCTGCCCATGCTGGAGCAGGCCGGCTACCGTTTGATCCGTGCCCCTTCGCCGCAATTGCGGGCCGAGGCCATCCAGCGCCATGCCCATGAAATCGATGCCGTGCTCACCCGCGGCCCGCTGGGCCTGACTGCCAGCGAAATCGACACGCTGTCCAAACTGCAGATCATCTGCGTGATCGGTGCCGGCTACGAGCAGGTCGACCTGGCCGCCGCCGCTGCGCGCGGCATCACGGTTACCAACGGCGCCGGGGCCAATGCCGAGGCGGTCGCCGACCACACCCTTGCCCTGCTGCTGGCGCTGTTGCGCGACATTCCCCGCGCCGATGCCAGTACCCGCCGGGGCGAATGGAACCGGGTGATCAGCCCCTCGGTGAGTGGCAAGCGCCTGGGCATTCTCGGCCTTGGTGCGGTGGGCATGGCCATCGCCAGGCGCGCCCATCTGGGCTTTGCCATGCCCGTCAGCTACCACAGCCGCACGCCGCGCCAGGATGTGCCCTACACCTGGTACGACAGCCCGCTGCACCTGGCCGATGCCGTCGACATCCTGGTGGTGGCAACCCCCGGCGGTGCCGACACTCGCCATCTGGTCGATGCACAGGTGCTCGAGGTCCTGGGGGCCGAGGGCTACCTGGTGAACATCGCCCGTGCCAGCGTGGTCGACACCCAGGCCCTGGTCGCCGTGCTGCAGCATGGCCTACTGGCTGGTGCGGCACTGGATGTGTTCGACGACGAGCCGGCTGTACCCGATGCCCTCAAGGCCCTTGGCAACACCGTGCTCACCCCCCACGTGGCCGGCCAGTCGCCGGAGGCGGCGCGCGACACGGTGACCCTGGTGCTGCGCAACCTGCAGGCGTTCTTTGCCGGCGAAGCCGTGTTGACCCCGGTACGCCAGTAACCCTTTTCATACATCTGCCTGGCAGCGATCGGGCAACAAGGAGTGTGTGCATGCAACTTGAAATCTTCCAGGTCGATGCGTTTTCCGCCGAACCGTTCGGGGGCAACCCGGCGGCAGTGATCCCGCTGCAAAGCTGGCTGCCGGACGACGTGCTGCAGCGCATTGCCGAAGAGAACAACCTGTCGGAAACCGCCTACTTCGTGCGCAACGGCGAAACCTTCGACCTGCGCTGGTTCACCCCGACCGTGGAAGTCGACCTGTGCGGCCATGCCACCCTGGCCTCGGCCTATGTGCTGTTCGAACAGCTGGGCGAGCAGGTGCAGGTGCTGCGTTTCAACACCCGCAGTGGCGAGCTGCGGGTCAGCCGTAACGCCGACGGGCTGCTGGCCATGGACTTCCCGGCCAAGCAGCCGGTCGCCGTGGACATGCTGCCGGGCCTGTTGCAGGCGCTGGGCCTGGGCCAGGCACAGGCGCTGTACCGCAGTGACGACTATGTGGTGGTGATTGATGACGCCCTGTTGCTCGACACCCTGAAGCCGGATTTCGTTGCCCTGTCGGCTTTCGATGTGCGCGGTATCGCCGTTACCGCAGCAGGCCGTGGCTTTGATTTCGTCACCCGCTGGTTCGGCCCGCGGGTCGGCGTGAACGAAGACCCGGTGACTGGCTCGGCGCACACCTCGCTGGCGCCGATATGGGCCGAGCGGCTGGGTAGGAACGTGCTGAACTGCGAGCAGGGAGGGGTGCGCAAAGGGCAGCTGCAGTGCGAAGTGCCGGGTAACGGCCGGGTGATCATCAGCGGGCGGGCGGCGTTGTACCTGCGCGGTACGGTGTACATCTGACCTTGGGCAACTGTCTTGTGCTGCCTGTGCCGGCCTCATCGCCGGCAAGCCAGCTCCCACAGGTACTGCACTGGCCTGAGAGCGGCGCGGTCGGGGTGGGAGCCGGCTTGCCGGCGATGAGGCCGGTACAGGCATCTATACTTGCTGGCCCATCTTCCGCTCAAGGAGCCAGCCATGGCCCTGGAAAAACACGGCACCTGCCTGTGCGGCGCCACCCAGCTCAAGGTCACCGTCGACAACACCCATATCAGCGCCTGCCACTGCAGCATGTGCCGCAAATGGACCGGCGGCCCATTGCTGGTGGTGCATTGCAGCAAGCCACCGGTGATCGAAGGGCGCGCCCCCAGCGTCTATGAGTCTTCCGACTGGGCCCAGCGCGGTTTCTGCGGCCAGTGCGGCACGCACTTGTACTACCGGCTGAAGGCCAATGACTTCCACGCCGTGCCGGTCGGCCTGCTCGACGGCGACCAGGAATGGGACTTCGACCTGCAGATTTTCGTCGAAGAGAAACCCGCCTGGTATTGCTTCGCCAACCAGACCAAGGAACTGACCGGCCAGGAAGCCTTCGAGCAGCTCAGCTGATTCAGGCCTGTGCCAGCAGCCACTCGGCAAACACCTGGGCAGCGGGCGAGGGCAGGGTCTGGCGGTCGTGCACCAGGTAGTCGGCCTGGCCGGTGCGCACTTCAAAATCGCACACCTGGCGGATCAGGCCGCTGTTGATGCGGTCACGGGCCATGGACTCCCAGCCAAGGCCCACGCCCATGCCTTGCATCACCGCGTCGAACACCAGGTTCACCTGGTTGAAGGTCAGGGCATCGGCGGTTGCCTGGTAGCGCACGCCAAAATGGGCGAACCAGTCGTGCCAGTCCAGGCAGTTCCAGGCCGAGGCGTCGAGCTGGATCAGCGGCAGTGCCTGCAGCGCGGTCAGGCTGTCGATCTGGCTGAGGTCCCAGCTGCTGCTGGCGATCGGGTAGATCACTTCGTCGAACAGCTTGTTGGCCTGTAATGAACGCCAGCGGCCATGCCCGTAGAGAATACCGAAGTCGTAGTCGGCGACCAGGCTTTCGTTGATGTCGTTGCTGGCGTGGATGTTCACCGTCAGCCCGGGGTGCTGCTTGTTGAAGCGCAGCAGGCGCGGGAACAGCCAGTACTGGGCCACGGCATGGGTACAGATGACGCTGACGTGGCGGCTGCCGTGGCCGCTTTTCAGGCGTTGCACGTTGGCCAGCAGCTTGTCGAGCATTGGCTCGACAAAACCATGGAAATGCTCGCCGGCGGTGGTCAACGCGATGCCACGGGCGCGGCGTTCGAACAGCTGGGTGCCGAGATGATCCTCGAGCAGGCGGATCTGTTTGGAAATTGCGCTCTGGGTCAGGTACAGCTCGCCACCGGCGCGGGTGAAACTGCCAGTGCGGGCCACGGCTTCGAAGGCGATCAGGGTGTCGAGCGGGGGCAGGTGGCGGCTGTAGCGGCTCATGGGCAATTCCGTGCAATGGTGTGGCTGAGCCGGCCCTATCGCCGGCAAGCCAGCTCCCACAGGTAACGCACAATGCTCAGGCTTGCGGGTTACCTGTGGGAGCCGGCTTGCCGGCGATAGGGCCGTTACTGCCTGCATCTTAATCAGCCGTAAGCCATTCCTCCAGGGAATGCCACCATGCATATAGATCTTTTGCCCGCCGCCCCGCGCACAGGTAGCCTGCGCTCATCTTCAAACAGGAGCTGACACGTGAAACGCGGTGTGATGTACGCCGGCATGGCCGGTGCGTTGTGGGGCATGGTGCTGATGGTTCCCGAGCTGTTGCCCGAGTTCAACCCGATGCTGTTGAGCTGCGTGCGCTACCTGATGGTGGGGGTGATCTCGTTGCTGCTGGCCTTGCCCATGGCTCGCCAGCTGCGTCAGCTGACCTCGGCTGATGCATGGATGCTGCTGCGCCTGGCGGTGATCGGCAACCTGGTGTACTTCGTGTGCCTGGTGGCGGCGATCCAGCGCCTGGGCGTGGCCCCGGCGTCGTTGATTGTCGGTGTACTGCCGCTGACCATCACCCTGTACGGCCGTAACGACAGCGGCGCGGTGCCCCTGGCGCGGCTGATCGGCCCGCTGGCGCTGATCCTTGCCGGCATGCTGTGCATCAACCTGGAAACCTTCGCCTTCGCCCCCGGTGACATCGGCGACAAGCTGATGGGCCTGTTCTACGCGCTGGCTGCACTGGCCTGCTGGACCTGGTACGCCGTGCAGAACAGCCGCTACCTGAAGCAGTGCGGGCATTTCGACAGCCACCAGTGGTCGGTGCTGTGCGGGGTGATGACCGGCCTGGCCAGCCTGCTGATGGTCGCCGGCCTGGCACTGTGGCAGCCGCAGCAGCTGCAGGTGGCGGCGCCGATGTCGCGCTGGTGGCTGTTCTGGGCGGCCAGCCTGGCTTGTGCAGTGCTGGGCTCGTGGCTGGCCATGGCCTTGTGGAACGCCGCGTCCAAGCGCTTGCCGCTGACCTTGAGCGGCCAACTGATCGTGTTCGAGACCCTGTTCGCGCTGCTGTATGCCTTCCTCTGGCGGCAGACCGGGCCGAGCCTGCTGGAGGCAGCGGCGATCGTGCTGGTGATTGGCGGCGTGCTGTGGTCGATGCGCCAGCACGAAACGCCACGCGAACTTGCCAAACCGGTGCATTCCTGAGAAAAAGGGCGGCTTTGTTTCCAGCGTTGGAGTATGCCCCGTGAGCCAAGAACTGCAGATCATCGACCTTGTGCAGGGGGATGGCAAAGCCGCCGTCAAAGGCGCCCTGATCACCACCCAGTACACCGGCTGGCTGGCCGACGGCAGCGAGTTCGATTCGTCCTGGTCGCGAGGCAAGCCGTTCCAGTGCGTGATCGGCACGGGTCGGGTAATCAAGGGGTGGGATCAAGGCCTGATGGGCATGCGCGTTGGTGGCAAGCGCAAGCTGCTGGTACCGGCGCACCTTGGCTATGGCGAACGCAGCGTGGGGGCGATTCCGCCGAACTCGGATTTGACCTTCGAGATCGAATTGCTGGAAGTGCTGACGCGGGATGATTGAGTGGCCGTACTGCAACCCGATGTTCTTGCGCCCTACACATTTCAGCAACACCCATCCTCTAATCTAAGCCTTGCCTAGGGAACGGCATCCACCTCCAGGGAGGAACCAAACGGGTTCAGGGCACTCTCACCCTCACTCGTTGCCATGGACGGCATTCACTACAAGGATGCCCCGCGGTGCTGTTGGCGGGGTGATGTGGCGGGTCTACCCGATTCTTTCTGCCACATGGGCCTGTCTTGATGAAGTTGCCAACATTCTTCCGCCGTCGTCGTCACTGGTTGCTGAGCCTGACGCTTACAGCCATAGCCGTACCGCTGGCGCTGGAAGCTGTCGAAAGCCGGGCGCAACCGGTGGATGGCACCCAGACCCTTGTGTTCCTGCGCCACGCCGAGAAGCCGGGCGAGGGGCTGGGCCAGTTGAACTGCCAGGGCCTCAACCGTGCGCTGGACCTGGCTACCGTGCTGCCCGAGCGCTTTGGCAAGGCCGACTACGTGTTCGCTGCCAACCCCTCGCGGCATGTCGAGGAAGGCAGCAAGGACGAAAGCTACAGCTATATTCGCCCGCTGATGACCATCAGCCCCAGCGCCATTCGCCTGGGCCTGCCGGTAAACATCGACTATGGCGCCAACGACACCGACGCGCTGGCCGAAGAGCTGCTGCGCGACAAGTACCGTAACGCGACCGTGTACACCGCCTGGTCGCATGGCTACCTCCCTGACCTGATCAATGCCGTGGCTGGCAAGGCCCTCGGTGAGGAGCGGGTGATCACCGAGGACTGGAGCGGCGACGACTTCGACACCCTCTACGTCCTGACCCTGACCTGGCACGACGGCAAGGCCAGCCTGCTCAGCCGCAACGTGCGTCAGGGCCTGAATGATGGTGCGCATAGCTGCCCGACCTGATCCGCTGGTACTGTTCTGCCAGGAAGCCCTGAACAGAGTGACGATGAAGTTGAGTACACAGCGGTTGGCCAGAATGATGCTTCGGCAGGACCGGCCTCTTCGCGGGTAAACCCGCTCCCACAAGTACTGCACAGGCCCTGAGAGCAATGCGGTCCCTGTGGGAGCGGGTTTACCCGCGAAGAGGCCAGGTCAGGCGAAAGATGCCTAACGCCCGAACCGCACCGGCCAACCCACCACTTTCTTCGCCCGTGGCGTGGCATAGGTACGTACCTTGGAGGTACTCAAGCCCATGCGCACCAGCGATTCGGCTATGGTCACCGCCGCACTCACACCATCCACCACCGGCACGCCGGTGCGCTGGCGGATCTGCTCGTCCAAGCCGGCCATGCCGCCGCAACCCAGGCAGATCACCTCGGCCTTGTCGTCGCGCACGGCGCGTTCTGCCTGCTCGACAATCGCTTCCACGGCGCGCTGCGGGTCGGCTTCCAGCTCCAGCACCGCCAGCCCGCTGGCGCGTACCGATGCGCAGCGGTCATACAGGCCGGAGAGCTTCAGGCGGTCCTCGATCAGCGGCACGGTGCGGTCCAGGGTGGTCACCACCGAGTAGGCATGGCCCAGGTACATCGCCGTGCTGGCGGCGGCATCGGTGATGTCCACCACCGGCACGTTCAGCAGTTCCTGCAGGCCTTCGCGGCCATGTTCGCCGTAACCCGCCTGGATCACGGCGTCGTAAGGGCCTTCGTAGGCCAGCACCCGGTCCATCACCGCGATGGCGGCCAGGTAACTTTCGAAGTTGCCTTCCACCGACTCGGCACCGAACCATGGGGTGAGGCCGATGATTTCGGTGCCGGGTGTGGCCACCGTACGGGCCTGTTCGGCAATGGCTTCGGTGATGGCTTCGGTGGTGTTGACGTTGGCGATCAGAATGCGCATGGGTAGTCCTCCCTGGTCAATGGCTGCTGTGGTCAACGGCGATGCATTCGCCGCTGACGTCGTGGTATTGGCGTTTGCGTGGGGCGATCAGCAGGTACAGGGCGGCGGCGATGCCGGCACCGATCAGCCAGGAGAACGGCGCCACGCCATGGAAGTTGGGCACCAGGGCCAGGACGATGGCCAGCAGTGCGGCCGGCACGAAGGCGGCCACCGCGCGCAGGTTGATGCCCTTGGTGTAGTGGTAGGCGCCGGCCGGGTCTTCGCTGTAAAGCTGCGGCACGTTGATGCAGCCTTTGCGCAGCAACCAGTAGTCGGACATGATCACCCCGTACAGCGGGCCGAGCAGGGCACCCAGGCCGGACAGGAAATACACGATCACCAGCGGGCTGTTGTACAGGTTCCACGGCAGGATCAGCACTGCCAGGGTGGCGCTGATCAGCCCGGCGCGGCGGAAGTTCAGGTGACGCGGCGCCAGGTTGCTGAGGACGAAGGCCGGGGCGACGAAGTTGGCCATGATGTTCACCGCCACGGTGACGATCAGGAAGGCCAGGCAGCCCAGTACCAGGAACGCTGTGCTGGGGATGGCGGCGACGATCTGGGTAGGGCTGTCGATGATCTGGCCGTTGATCTGGAACTGCGCGCCGCACAGCACCACGGTGATCACGGCGAACACCAGGATGTTCACCGGCAGGCCCCAGAAGTTGCCGACGCGGATGGTCTTGCGGCATGGCGAGGAGCGGGCGAAGTCACAGAAGTTCAGTACCAGGGTGCCGTAGATCGCCAGCCACAGCGCGCCGCCGGCAAAGATGTTGCGCCACATCTCGTAGCCGGTCAGCGGTTCGGCCACCGACCAGGCGATGCGGGCGTCGGCCTTGAAGTACATGAACACTGCCAGGGCGGCGACGGTCAGCAGGATCACCGGGCCGGCAAAGGCCTCGTAGCGGCGCACCATCTCCATGCCGTAGGCCAGGATCACCAGCTGCACCAGCCAGATCGACACGAAGCATGCCCAGCCCAGGCTCGACAGGCCGAGGATGCTGTCATGGTCATAGGCCGCCATGTGCGGCCATACGGCGGTGAGCAGCACACGCAGCACCACCGAAGCCAGGTAGGTCTGGATGCCGAACCAGGCGATGGCGATGACCGCGCGGATCAGCGCCGGGATCTGCGCGCCGTGGATGCCGAAGGCGATGCGGCTGATGACCGGGAACGGCACGCCGGTCTTCTGCCCCATGTAGCCGGACAGGTTCATGAAGAAGTACACCAGCGCCGCGCCGATGGCCAGCGACAGCAGGATCTGCCAGCCACCCAGGCCGAGGGCGAACAAGCCCATGGCGAACGAGTAGTTGGCGATGTTGTGCACATCGTTGGTCCACAGCGCGAAGATACTGTAGCCGCCCCAGCGGCGGCCTTCGATGCGCGTCGGGGCGAGGTCGCGGTTATGCAGGCGCGGGCTCAGGGCAAGTTCCGGCTGGCTGCCGGCGAGAGGGGAAGCGGGGTGGGTGCTGGCGACGGATAGTTCAGGGGCAAGGTCGAGGCTGGTACTCATTCCGGCGGGCTCCTGATGCACGTGGACTGCGATGAGCGGGCATGCGCACGGGCTCGCCATCTCGTCGGTGCAGCGTTGGCATCTCAGGGTTTGGGGCGCGGCGGCCGATGTTGGGTCGGCGTCGCGGGTTCTTGTGTATTTATGTTTTGCTTGGTTTGTATACAAAACACGAACACAAAAGCGAGTTCCATGCCAAGGAAAAAGCAAACTTCAGCTGGCCATCATTTCGAATCTATCTTGTTGAAATATAAGTTGATGAAATGAAGGGGATATAAGTTGACCAAATGAACAGGTTTAAATTTTTCGAGGATGATTTAGTTGATCGTTTGGTCAGAATAAGTTGTGGGAAGTGTGTAACGTATTGGGGCGTGATCTTGGAAAGTGCACACAAAAACGGCACTTATGGTGACATCCTTGTGTACAAAAATTAGTCAGCTTTTCCTGTGCTGGCCTTTTCGCGGGCGCGCCCGCTCCCACAGGGACCGCACAGCATCCTGGACTGTGGAGATCCTGTGGGAGCGGGCGTGCCCGCGAAGAGGCCAGAACAGTAAGAAATCAGTCCATCGGCGGCAACCGCCGCTTCACCGGGCTTTTCTTGATGATGGCGGTGTTGGTCTCGGCCAGCACATTGATGCGGTCGAGCAGGGTATCCAGCTGCTCCATCGAGCGCACATGCAGCCGGGCGATGAAGCAGTCCTCGCCAGTAACCTTGTCGCACTCGGTGAACTCGGGAATGGCAACGATCTGCCGCTCCACCTCCTGCAGCTGCCCGGGTAGCGGGCGGATGCGCACGATGGCCTGCAGCTGGTAGCCAAAGGCGCGCGGGTCGACCTCTACGGTGTAACCGCGCAACACGCCGCGTTCCTCCAGGCGGCGCAGGCGTTCGCTGACGCTGGGCGCCGACAGCCCGCTGATTTGCGCCAGGGCCTTGAGCGAGCGGCGCGAGTCTTCCATGAGCGCGTTGATCAGCAGTTGGTCGATGGCATCGGTCATGGTCACCTCAATCAGGTAGTTCGCGTGATTTGCCTTGATAGTAAAGGCAAACATGCCAATCTTCCTTCGTTATCCGCTGGAAGGCCGACCAGCAACCTTTGCATACTGTTGCCGTCTTCAACAGGAGGTGTGAGATGGACAGTTCATTGCGTCGTGGCTCGCTGGAAATGGTCGCTGCCATGCTGATTTCCGGGACCATCGGTTGGTTCGTGCTGGTGTCCGGCCAGCCGGTGCTCGAGGTGGTGTTCTGGCGCTGCGTGTTCGGTGCCGTGACCTTGCTGGCGATCTGCGCGGGGTTCGGCTTCCTGCGGCCGGGCGTGATCAGCCGCACGGCGTTCCTGCTGGCGATTGCCAGCGGTGTGGCCATCGTTGGCAACTGGGTGCTGCTGTTCGCCTCCTACTCGCGGGCGTCGATTGCCATCGGCACGGCGGTGTACAACGTGCAGCCGTTCATGCTGGTGGGGCTGGCGGCAGTATTCCTGGGCGAGAAGATCACCCTGGCCAAGGTCACCTGGCTGAGCGTGGCGTTCCTCGGCATGCTGGCCATCGTCAGTGCCCATGGCGCGGGGCAGGGTGGCGGTGAGGACTATTTGCTGGGCATTGCGCTGGCGCTGGGGGCGGCCTTCCTGTATGCCATCGCGGCGTTGATCATCAAGCGCCTGAGTGGCACGCCACCGCACCTGATCGCGCTGATCCAGGTTGCCACGGGTGTGCTGTTGCTGGCGCCGTGGGTCAAGCTTGGCGGGTTGCCGGGTGAAGTGCCGGCGCTGGCCAGCCTGGTGACCTTGGGCATGGTGCACACCGGCTTGATGTATGTGTTGCTGTACAGCGCCATCCAGCGCTTGCCCACGGCGCTGACCGGGGCACTGTCGTTCATCTACCCGATTGCGGCGATTCTGGTGGACTGGGTGGCGTTCGGGCACCGGCTGGCACCGTTGCAGTGGCTGGGGGTGGCGTTGATCCTGCTGGCGGC
Organism: Pseudomonas sp. B8(2017); assembly: GCF_002113575.1. Lineage (NCBI taxonomy): Bacteria > Pseudomonadati > Pseudomonadota > Gammaproteobacteria > Pseudomonadales > Pseudomonadaceae > Pseudomonas > Pseudomonas sp. B8(2017). The sequence continues at coordinate 284,258 of NZ_NEIO01000003.1, forward strand.
GGCGGGGATGCAGCAGGGGTGGTGGTTCCGGCCCAGGACGATGGCGGTCAAGGGCCATTGAGGCCGCTTTGCGGCCTATCGCCGGCAAGCCAGCTCCCACCTCGACCGCATCGGGCTCAAGCCATGCGCGGTACCTATAGGGGCCTGGCTTGCCAGCGATGAGGCCAGCACAGGCAGTACAAGACAGTTGCTCCTACAGGTACTGCAATGGTCTCGAAGCTTGCGCAGGACCTGTGGGAGCTGGCTTGCCGGCGATAGGGCGCGAAGCGCCCTCAGGGGGTAGAATGCCGCTTTTGCCAGTTTGCGACCCATGATGACTTCGCCGATCCAGACTCTGGAGCAACACCTGCTCGCCGCCCTCGACCCTGCCCCGCAGGAAACCCGCCGCCTGTTCCACGGCCGCGGCCGCTGCTGGGCGGGCCTGGAGCAGGTCACCGTCGACTGGCTGCAAGGCGTGCTGTCGGTCGCCCTGTTCCGCGAGCCGGCGCAAGGCCAGCTGGCCGAACTGGAGGCCATGCTGCGTACTCTCGCCGAGCGCCCGCAGTGGGCTGGCCAGGCCATCCTTCTCCAGCATCGCTACCTGCCCGACAGCCCGGGCCAGTGGCTGCTGGGCGAACCGTGCCAGCAGCGCGAGGTGGTCGAGGACGGGCTGACCTACCTGCTGGACCTGGGCGTGCGGCAGAACAATGGCTTGTTCCTCGACATGCGCTATGGTCGGCGCTGGGTGCGCGAGCAGGCGGCGGGCAAGCGCGTGCTGAACCTGTTCGCCTACACCTGCGGTTTCTCGGTGGCGGCGATTGCCGGTGGCGCCGAGCAGGTGGTGAACCTGGACATGGCCAAGTCGGCGTTGTCCCGGGGCCGCGACAACCACCGCCTCAATGGCCACGATGCGTCGCGGGTGGCGTACCTGGGGCACGAGCTGTTCAAGTCGTGGGGCAAGGTGCGCAAGTACGGGCCTTATGACCTGATCATCATCGACCCGCCGACCTTCCAGCGCGGCAGCTTTGTGCTGACCCAGGATTACGCGAAGATCCTGCGGCGCTTGCCGGAGTTGTTGAGCGAGGGCGGGACGGTGCTGGCGTGCGTGAACGACCCGGGCATCGGGCCGGAGTTCCTGATCGAGGGGATGGCGGAGCAGGCGGCGTCGCTGGCATTCGTCGAGCGGCTGGAGAACCCGCCGGAGTTTCCTGACGTGGACCCGGCGGGGGGCTTGAAGGCCCTGGTATTCCGCCAGGTCTGATGGTGCCTGTACCGGCCCTATCGCCGGCAAGCCAGCTCCCACAGGTACTGCACAGGTCTTGAGTACTGTGGAGTCCCTGTGGGAGCTGGCTTGCCGGCGATAGGGCCGGACCTGCCTGCATCAATTACTGATTGTTGGTGTAGATCTGGTCAAACACCCCACCATCATTGAAGTGGGTCTTCTGCACGGTGCGCCAGTCACCAAAGGTCTTCTCCACCGACAGGAAGTCCACTTTCGGGAAGCGGTCGGTGTACTTGGCCAGTACCGTCGCATCACGCGGGCGCAGGTAGTTCTGTGCGGCGATTTCCTGAGCAGCTGGCGACCACAGGTACTTCAAGTATTCCTCGGCCGCTGCCTGGGTGCCTTTCTTCGCCACCACCTTGTCGACCACGCTGACCGGCGGCTCGGCTTCGGCCGACACGCTCGGGTAGACCACTTCGAACTGGTCGCGGCCGAACTCGCGGGCGATCATTTCGGCTTCGTTCTCGAAGGTCACCAGCACGTCGCCGATCTGGTTGGTCATGAAGGTGGTGGTGGCGGCGCGGCCACCGGTGTCCAATACCGGCGCCTGCTTGAACAGCTTGCCGACAAAGTCCTTGGCCTTGTTTTCATCACCGCCTTGCTTGAGCACATAGCCCCAGGCCGACAGGTAGGTGTAGCGGCCGTTACCCGAGGTCTTGGGGTTGGGCACGATCACCTGTACGCCATCCTTGAGCAGGTCGGGCCAGTCTTTCAGCGCCTTGGGGTTACCCTTGCGCACGATGAACACAGTGGCCGAGGTGAACGGCGCGCTGTTGTTCGGCAGGCGGGTTACCCAGTTGTCCGGCACCAGCTTGCCGTTGTCGGCCAGGGCGTTGATATCGGTGGCCATGTTCATGGTGATGACATCGGCCGGCAGGCCATCGATCACCGCTCGCGCCTGCTTGCTCGAGCCGCCGAAGGACATCTGCACGTTGACCTTCTCGTTGTGCTCGGCTTCCCAGTGCTTCTGGAAGGCCGGGTTGTAGTCCTTGTAGAAGTCGCGCATCACGTCGTAGGAAACGTTGAGCAGGGTGGGGGCGGCCTGGGCGAAATTGCCCAGGGCAAGGCCTGCGGCGAGCAGCGAGGCGGTGAAGAGTTTTTTCACGTTGCTTCCTTGTTATCGAGAAGGTGTTGGCAGTTTGCCTGCGACTATAGCGGGTGGGGTAGTGGTAGTTAAAGAACAAAAAATACTTTGTTTATGCCAACAGCAGCCCAGCTGCTGAGGTCAGTCACGTTGATCGCATCGAACTTAAACCATACGCGACTTTGTAAGGATGGCGTGCTGGCGACAGGCGCTGGGCTGAGGGCTTTGGCATTAGACCTGATAAATTTACCAGTAGCCAGTTCAAATAAAAAGTGCCCAGAATAGGCCTGAAACTGCAATTGGATTTGATGGGGCGGTTTGATGTCATTGCGACAGTCAAGGCAGAATTGTTGTGTAGAATTAAAGTCTTTAAGGGTGATTCATGAGAAGCGTTCGAATTTTTTTTTGTAAAAATAGGTTGGTAGGCGAAGTGGGTGAGAAAAATCTGAATTTTTTCTCTGTATCAACATGGCCGCTTGCGTTGTTCGGGGCCAGCACCAAGCTACTAATGAGTAGTGATACAGGGACAGTGTATGGGGAGCTTGCCAATGAAATTAATGAGCTCTCATATACGCCCTACGGATTTGGTACGCATAATGGTATGGAGGGTAGGCAAGCTTTCAATGGTGAAAGACTGGATTTTGTAACAAGTGGTTATCTTTTAGGGAACGGGCATCGTCAGTTCTTGCCAAGACTTATGCGCTTTCTTTCGCCTGATCATTTAAGCCCTTTCAATAAAGGCGGTATCAATAGTTATGTCTACTGTACCTCTGATCCGGTCAATGGCTTGGATCCTTCAGGTCGCGTAAATATTACAAAGCTTTTCATGCCGTGGCGTCGAACTGGTACAACCGGCTTCATGAAAGAAAAAGGTTTGCCGACGGGGCTTTTGAAACAGTTGCTCAAAAAGAGATCTGCTGCTGAACGTAGAAGTATTTATGTATATGAGGCTCAGGGTGATGGTTACAAACACTACAGGTTGGCTCGGGGAGAGGCTCCGGATCTGTTGCCGAGGACAGCCACTCATGAGAACTTTGCCGGGCGCGAGGTTTATGTTAAGGGTGGCTTGATAGTTGATCTGAAAGGCGATTCAATGAAGGATTACAATTTTTCTGCCACTGATCGTGTTGCTGGGAATTATGGTTTCGTCAGAGTGCGCTCAAAGCCGATTGCAATAACTACTTTCGAACCCAATGAGGCTGGGGCTGCTGCGCTGGAAAAAGAGATGCAAAGTTGGTTTACAGCTGAAGAGTGGAATGGGAGCGGCGCTCCGGGCTTCAATAGCAATCAGGACGGACTGAATGCAGAAATTAGACAAATTCGTCGATAGTCAAAGCGTGCGATGGTCGGCTGCGGCTCACAGCCACAGCCGTCAACATCACAGCTTTGGAAACAGTCCGCTTCCGCACCGGGAACAGAACGCCGCGCCGTGCTCGTGAGTCTTCTTGCTGCAGTTCGGGCAGGAGTGCTGCAACTGCTCCCCGCGCATGGCATTGGCCAGCTCGGCTGTAAAGATCCCGGTCGGTACGGCGATGATCGAGTAACCGGTAATCATCACCAGCGACGACAGCACCTGCCCCAGCGGGGTCTTCGGCACGATGTCGCCAAAGCCTACCGTGGTCAGGGTAACGATGGCCCAGTAGATGCCCTTGGGAATGCTGGTAAAGCCGTGCTCAGGCCCTTCGATCACATACATCAAGGTGCCGAACACCGTCACCAGGGTCGATACCGTCACCAGGAACACGATGATCTTCTGCTTGCTGCCGCGCAGCGCCTCCATCAGGTAATGGGCCTGCTTGAGGTACGGGCTGAGCTTGAGCACACGGAAGATCCGCAGCATCCGTATCACGCGGATGATCAGCAGGTACTGGGCGTCGCTGTAGTACAGCGCGATGATCCCCGGCACGATCGCCAGCAGATCGACCAGGCCATAAAAGCTGAAGGCATAGCGCAGCGGCTTGGGCGAGCAGTACAGGCGGGTGAGGTACTCGGCCAGGAAGATCGCGGTAAAGCCCCACTCGATGCCGGCCAGCAGGCCGGCGTAGCCCTGGTGCACTTCGTCGATGCTGTCGAGGATGACGGTAACTAGGCTGGCCAGGATGATCAGCAGGAGGATCTTGTCGAAGCGTCTTCCAGCCACGGTATCGGTCTGGAAGACGATGATGTAAAGCTGCTCGCGCAGGCTCGCAGGGTTGTTCATTGGCTCGTTCCACAAAAGCGATGGGCTGAGCCTAGGGGCTGCATTTCAGCTGTGCAAGCGGCTAGCGTCACGCTGCCTGGGCTGGGCCAGGTGGTTGCCCAGGTGCGTCAGCCAGCAGGCGGCGACGAAGGGCGCGGTCAGGCCGGGCACCGGTAGCAGCTTGAACAGCGGTTGCAGCAGCAGGGCCAGGGCGATGGCCAGCAGTGTCACCCACGGCTTTTCACCTTGCCTGCTGAACGCCAGTGCCGCCAACGCGGCGTTGAAACCGTACAAGCCCAGCCAGGCGGCTTGCGCCTGGTCGGCGAACAGTGCCACGCCGCCGCCGATAGCCGAGCCGATCACCGCCCACATTGCGGCATAGGGGTTGGCGATGAACATGCCGATGATGATCAGCAGGCCGGCCAGGGGCTGGTCGAGCAGGAAGATCTGGCCCACGCCGCGCGCCAACGCATACAGCGGGTCGGCTTCGACGAAGCCGCTGGGCGAGGGGGTGGCTATCAGCAATACGGCCCAGCCCAGCAGCACGAAGGGTGCGGTGTAGGCGATCAGCAGTTTGCCGCCGCGCTTGCGCCACTGGTGGGTGATGATGCTGGACAGGCCGCCAGCGGCGATGATCAGTGGCGGCAGGATGACCGACCAGGGCAGCACGGCACTGATCAGGATGCCGATCAGCACGCCGTTGTAGCAGTACAGCCCGGCCTGGCGGTCGGCACGGTCGTAGCCGCGTGCCTGGGCGGTGAGCAGGCCGGCCAGGGCGCCGAGCAGGGCGCCACCGACCAGGCCGGGGGCGGTCAGCAGGATGGCCAGCAGGCAGCACAGGCCGCACAGGGGGTGGCGCAGCAGCAGCACCTGGCTGAAGCCGTTGAGTAACGCCGTGGCCCAGTCGGGGCACGGGTTGACGAAATTTTTGGTGTACATCGGGGCAGTCAGTGAGGTTGATGGGGAGCGGTGGGCCTCTTTGGGCCTCGGGTTTTCCGCAGTTGTGTGCGACACCACCGACCCTGTAGGAGCGGGCGTGCCCGCGAATGCGTCAGCTCAGGCAACATCGTTGTCCCTGCTGGCCTCTTCGCGGGCACGCCCGCTCCCACAGGAGAGATGCGGTGCTTTAGATCAAGGTCTCGATCCGCAGCGTGTTAGTCGACCCTGGCTTGCCAAAAGGCACACCGGCAGTGATCAGCAGCGTGTCGCCACGGCTGGCCATGCCTTGTGCCTGGGCAATCTCCAGTGCAGTGGAAACAACCTCGTCCACCTGGCGCAGGCGGTCGTTGACCACCGAGTGCACGCCCCACGCTACGCTCAGGCGGCGCGCGGTGGTCAGGTTCGGCGTCAGGTTGAGGATCGGGGCCCGTGGCCGCTCGCGGGCCGCGCGCAGGGTCGAGGCGCCCGACTCGCTGTAGTTGACCAGCACCGCCACCGGCAGGATGCCGCTGATACGGCGGATGGCGCAGCTGATGGCGTCCGACACGGTGGCCTCGGCCTTCGGCCGGCCAACGTCGAGCTGGGCCTGGTAGTCCGGGCCGTTCTCCACCTGGCGAATGATCTTGCTCATCATCTGCACGGCTTCCAGCGGGTACTCACCCGAGGCAGTCTCGGCCGACAGCATCACCGCATCGGCACCTTCGGCCACGGCGTTGGCCACGTCGGTGACTTCGGCGCGGGTCGGCGCTGGCGAGAAGCGCATGGATTCGAGCATCTGCGTGGCCACCACCACTGGTTTGCCCAGTTGGCGGCAGGTGCCGATGATGCGTTTCTGGATCTGCGGCACGCTTTCGGCCGGCACCTCCACGCCCAGGTCGCCACGGGCCACCATGATCGCATCCGCAAGCTCCGCGATGGCTTGCAGCTGTTCGACTGCCGATGGCTTCTCGATCTTCGCCATCAGGTAGGCACGGTCACCGATCAGCTGGCGTGCTTCGGTGATGTCTTCGGGGCGCTGCACGAACGAAAGGGCCACCCAGTCCACGCCCAGTTCCAGGCCGAAGGCCAGGTCGCGGCGGTCTTTTTCGGTGAGCGGGGAGAGGTCGAGCACCGCTTGCGGCACGTTGACACCCTTGCGATCGGACAGCTCGCCACCGGCCAGCACTTCGGTGTCGATGGCGTCGCTGTGCTTGGCGGTGACGCGCAGGCGCAGCTTGCCGTCGTCCAGCAGCAGGTCCATGCCCGGCTCGAGGGCGGCGATGATCTCGGGGTGCGGCAGGTTGACCCGGCGGCTGTCGCCCGGGGTGTTGTCCAGGTCCAGGCGCAGGGCCTGGCCGCGTTGCAGCTGCACCTTGCCGTCGGCAAAGCGGCCGACGCGCAGCTTCGGCCCCTGCAGGTCCATGAGGATACCCAGCGGGTAGTTCAGTTGCTGCTCGACTTCGCGGATCCACTGGTAGCGCAGGGCGTGGTCGGCGTGCTCGCCGTGGCTGAAGTTGAGGCGGAAGATGTTCACCCCGGCTTCTACCAGTTGGCGGATGTCGTCGATGCCTTTGATCGCAGGGCCAAGGGTGGCGAGGATTTTGACTTTTTTATCAGGCGTCATGATTGGGCAGTCTCGAGGATCAGGATGGCGCGGAAGTCGTTGACGTTGGTGCGGGTCGGCTCGGTGACGATCAGCGCATCCAGGGCGGCGAAATAGCCGTAGCCGTTGTTGTTGTCCAGCTCGTCGCTGGCCGACAGGCCCAGGGCTTCGGCACGGGCGTAGCTGGCCGGGGTCATGAAGGCGCCGGCGTTTTCTTCCGAGCCATCGATACCGTCGGTGTCACCGGCCAGGGCATACACGCCCGGCAGGCCTTTCAGGCTTTCGGTGAGGCTGAGCAGGAACTCGGCGTTGCGCCCGCCACGGCCATTGCCGCGCACGGTCACGGTGGTTTCGCCGCCGGACAGGATCACGCAGGGTGCCTTCAGCGGCTGGCCGTGCTGGACGATCTGCCGGGCGATACCGGCGTGCACCTTGGCCACTTCGCGTGATTCGCCTTCCAGGTCGCCGAGGATCAGCGGGCTGAACCCGGCCTGGCGGGCTTTGACCGCGGCAGCTTCGAGCGACTGCTGGGGCTTGGCGATCAGCTGGAAGTGGCTGCGGGCCAGGGCCGGGTCATCGGCCTTGACGGTTTCCGAGGCTGGGTTGTTGAGCCAGTCGATAACGGCCTTGGGCGCTTCGATGTTGTAGCGCTTGAGGATGGCCAGGGCATCGGCCGAGGTGCTCGGGTCGGCCACGGTAGGGCCGGAGGCGATCACCGTGGCGAGGTCGCCCGGGACATCGGAAATGGCATAGGTGTACACCGTGGCCGGCCAGCAGGCCTTGGCCAGGCGGCCGCCCTTGATCGCCGAGAGGTGCTTGCGCACGCAGTTCATCTCGCCGATGGTGGCGCCGGATTTCAGCAGCGCCTTGTTGATCTGCTGCTTGTCGGCCAGGGTCAGGCCTTCGGCGGGCAGGGCCAGCAGCGCCGAGCCACCGCCGGACAGCAGGAAGATGACGCGATCGTCTTCACTGAGGTTGCTGACCAGTTCCAGCACGCGTTTTGCCACGGCCAGGCCGGCGGCATCGGGGACCGGGTGGGCAGCTTCGACCACCTCGATCTTCTGGCAGTTGGCGCCGTGACCGTACCGAGTGACAACAAGCCCGGAGACTTCGCCCTGCCAGCTTTTCTCGACCACTTCGGCCATGGCGGCTGCGGCCTTGCCGGCACCGATGACGATGACCCGGCCGCTGCGGTCGGCGGGCAGGTAGGGTTCGAGGACTTGACGGGGGTGGGCGGCGGCGATGGCTGTGTCGAACAGCTCGCGGAGAAGTTTTTGCGGATCGACCGACATGGCAGGCTCCCAATTATTGTTGTTCTGCAGAATCAAAAACGCCCCTGGAACTGCCTCCGTGCAGGCCGAACCAGGGGCGGGTGTTGCTCGGTGCCACTTTTGAACCTGTGGTCGCAGGTTCAAAGGTGTTGAATTCATCGCCGGCAAGCCAGCTCCCACAGGTACAGCACAGGATTGAGGGATTGTGCGGTCCCTGTGGGAGCTGGCTTGCCGGCGATTGGGCTGCGCAGCAGCCCCCGAATTCGAATTACTTGTCGTCGCGGATCGAGAAGTTGGCCATGTGCTCCAGGCCTTTGATCAGCGCCGAGTGGTCCCAGTTGCCGCCGCCCAGGGCCTGGCAGGTGTTGAACACTTGCTGGGCATTGGAGGTGTTGGGCAGGTTGATGCCCAGCTCCTTGGCACCCTGCAGGGCCAGGTTCAGGTCCTTCTGGTGCAGGTTGATGCGGAAGCCTGGGTCGAAGGTGCCCTTGATCATGCGCTCGGCGTGCACTTCGAGGATCTTCGACGAGGCGAAGCCGCCCATCAGTGCTTCACGTACCTTGGCCGGGTCCGCGCCGTTCTTGGCGGCGAACAGCAGGGCTTCGGCAACGGCCTGGATGTTCAGGGCAACGATGATCTGGTTGGCCACCTTGGCGGTCTGGCCGTCGCCATTGCCACCGACGCGGGTGATGTTCTTGCCCATGGCTTCGAACAGCGGCAGGGTGCGCTCGAAGGCTTTCGGGCAGCCACCGACCATGATGCTCAGGGTCGCGGCCTTGGCACCGACTTCGCCGCCGGACACAGGGGCGTCCAGGTAGGCAGCGCCGGTGGCCTTGATTTTCTCGGCGAAGGCTTTGGTAGCGGTAGGGGAGATCGAGCTCATGTCGATCACGACCTTGTTCGGGCCCACGCCTTCAGCCACGCCGTTGTCACCGAACAGGACGCTCTCGACCTGCGGGGTGTCGGGGACCATGACGATGATGAACTCGGCTTCCTGGGCAACTTCCTTCGGGTTGGCCAGGGCCACGGCACCGGCGGCGATCAGGTCGGCCGGGGCAGCGTCGTGGTGAGTGGAAACGAAGATGCTGTGACCTGCTTTCTGCAGGTTCTGAGCCATGGGCTTGCCCATGATGCCGGTGCCGATGAAACCGATTTTAGCCATGAGAGATTACCTCGTTGTATTTGTTGAATCTCGATGGAGCAGGCTGCACAGGCCCCTTGTTGGACACAAAACTCTGTGGGAGCGGGTTTACCCGCGAAAGCGGCAGTGAAGCCAACATCGCATTCGCGGGTGAACCCGCTCCCACAGGGTCAGGCATGTGTCACGGGACCCCGATCAGCCTTAGATTGCGTTATGGGTCTTCAGCCAGCCCAGGCCCGCTTCGGTGGTGGTCAGCGGCTTGTACTCCGCGCCCACCCAGCCCTGGTAGCCGATGCGGTCCAGGTGCTCGAACAGGAAGCGGTAGTTGATCTCGCCGGTGCCTGGCTCGTTGCGGCCGGGGTTGTCGGCCAGCTGGATGTGGTTGATCAGTTTCAGGTTGGCTTCCATGGTACGAGCCAGGTCACCTTCCATGATCTGCATGTGGTAGATGTCGTACTGCAGGAACAGGTTGTCGCTGCCAACCTCGGCCTGGATTTCCAGGGCCTGCTTGGTGGTGTTCAGGTAGAAGCCGGGGATGTCGCGGGTGTTGATCATTTCCATGACCAGGCGGATCCCGGCGGCTTTCAGCTTGTCGGCGGCGTAGCGCAGGTTTTCCACGAAGGTCTTGCGCACGGTGGCGCAGTCCGGGCCTTGTGGGCGAATGCCGGCCAGGGCGTTGACCTGGGTGTTGCCCAGCACCTTGGCGTATTCGATGGCCTTGTCGACACCGGCGCGGAATTCCTCGACGCGGTCAGGGTGGCAGGTGATACCGCGCTCACCCTTGGCCCAATCGCCCGCCGGCAGGTTGAACAGCACCTGGGTCAGGCCGTTGGCCTCCAGCTGCTGCTTGATCTCGGCAGCGCTGAAGTCGTACGGGAAGAGGTATTCGACGCCGCTGAAACCAGCATCGGCGGCAGCCTTGAAGCGGGCCAGGAAGTCCTGTTCGGTGAACAGCATGGACAGGTTGGCAGCGAAGCGAGGCATGTTGTGTCTCCTTGCGATGAAGGCCCCCGGCGCCCTCAGGTAGGGGCCGGCACGGGGGCGTCAGGCGATCAGTCCAGCAGCGAGATGGCGGTTGGCGCGTCGTTGCCGACCAGGGCCAGGTCTTCGAACTCGTTGACCGCGTTGATCTCGGTGCCCATGGAAATGTTGGTCACACGTTCGAGAATCACTTCGACCACCACCGGCACGCGGAACTCTTCGGCCATCTTCTGTGCCTTGAGCAGGGCAGGGGCGATCTCGGCCGGCTCGAATACACGGATGGCCTTGCAGCCCAGGCCTTCGACCACGGCGACATGGTCGACACCGTAGGTGGCGGCGTCGGTCGAGTTGATGTTCTCGAACGCCAGTTGTACACAGTAATCCATGTCGAAGCCACGTTGCGCCTGACGGATCAGGCCCAGGTAGGCGTTGTTCACGAGTACGTGCACGTACGGCAGGTTGAACTGTGCGCCCACCGCCAGCTCTTCGATCATGAACTGGAAGTCGTAGTCACCCGACAGCGCGACCACCTTGCGCTTCGGATCGGCCTTGACCACACCGAGGGCGGCAGGGATGGTCCAGCCCAGCGGGCCGGCCTGGCCGCAGTTGATCCAGTGGCGTGGCTTGTACACGTGCAGGAACTGCGCGCCGGCGATCTGCGACAGACCGATGGTGCTGACGTAGCAGGTGTCCTTGCCAAATACCTGGTTCATTTCTTCGTAGACGCGCTGCGGCTTGACCGGCACGTTGTCGAAGTGGGTCTTGCGCTGCAGGGTTGCCTTGCGCTCCTGGCAGTCTTCCAGCCAGGCCTTGCGGCACTTCAGCTTGCCGGCGGCTTTCCACTCGCGGGCCACTTCGAGGAACACGTCCAGTGCCTTGCCGGCGTCGGAAACGATACCCAGGTCCGGGGTGAACACGCGGCCGATCTGGGTCGGTTCGATGTCCACGTGCACGAACTTGCGGCCTTCGGTGTAGACGTCGACGGAACCGGTGTGACGGTTGGCCCAGCGGTTACCGATACCGAACACCAAGTCGGATTTCAGCAGAGTGGCGTTGCCGTAGCGGTGCGAAGTCTGCAGGCCGACCATGCCGACCATCTGTGCGTGGTCGTCCGGGATGGTGCCCCAGCCCATCAGGGTCGGGATTACCGGTACACCGGTCAGTTCGGCGAACTCGACCAGCTTGTCGCTGGCGTCGGCGTTGATGATGCCGCCACCGGCTACCAGCAGCGGGCGCTCGGCGTCATTGAGCAGGGCCAGGGCTTTTTCGGCCTGTACGCGGGTGGCGGACGGCTTGTGCACTGGCAGCGGTTCGTAGGCGTCGATGTCGAATTCGATTTCGGCCATCTGCACATCGAACGGCAGGTCGATCAGTACCGGGCCTGGGCGGCCGGTACGCATTTCATAGAAGGCCTTCTGGAAGGCGTAAGGCACCTGGCCTGGCTCCAGAACGGTGGTGGCCCACTTGGTGACCGGCTTGACGATGTTGGTGATGTCGACAGCCTGGAAGTCTTCCTTGTGCAGGCGGGCACGTGGGGCCTGGCCGGTGATGCAGAGGATCGGGATGGAGTCGGCGGAGGCACTGTACAGGCCGGTGACCATGTCGGTGCCGGCTGGGCCGGAGGTGCCGATGCACACGCCGATGTTGCCCGGGTTGGCACGGGTGTAACCCTCGGCCATGTGCGAGGCGCCTTCGACGTGACGAGCGAGGACGTGATCGATGCCACCGACTTTCTTCAGGGCCGAGTACAACGGGTTGATGGCAGCCCCCGGGATGCCGAACGCGGTATCTACACCTTCACGGCGCATGACCAGAACGGCTGCATCGATTGCTCTCATTTTGCTCATGGTTTGTGCCTCATCGATTTTGTAATTGTATACAACTTGCTTTGTGCCAGAGTGTATTCACGGCTGGCCGCTTAGGTCAACGGGTTTTCGTCGGCGGACGTCGCTTTCGTTCGAGCGCCCGTGAAAACGGAGGTTTGCGCCATCGCATACGATCGTTTCAAAATATTGTATACAAAAATATCTTTCGTTGTGTTCTATTTGTTCTATCGGTTTTCAACTGCCCTCAGGGCTTCTCACAACAAGAAGAGGACCTTTCCATGAACGCTTTGAACCTGAAAGTCGCGGTCAGCCTGGTGAATGCCGCGCTGGCGGCGGGCCGCAAGATCAATGCCGCGCCACTGACCGTGGCGGTGCTGGATGCCGGCGGCCACTTGCTGGCGCTGCAACGCGAGGATGGCGCCAGCCTGATCCGGCCGGAGGTGGCCACCGGCAAGGCCTGGGGCGCGATTGCCCTGGGCAAGGGCTCACGCCTGCTGGCGCTGGATGCGCAGCAGCGGCCGGCATTTTTTGCCGCGCTGAACGGGTTGGGCGAGCGGCCGGTGGTGCCGGCGCCGGGTGGCGTGCTGGTGCGTGATCAGGACGGCAAGGTGCTGGGTGCGGTAGGGATCAGCGGGGATACGTCGGATATCGACGAGCAGTGCGCGATCAGTGCGATCGAGGAGGTGGGGTTGAAGGCGGATGCCGGGGTAGCGGCGTAAGGCTGAAGATGGCTGGGGCCGCTTTGCGGCCCTTTCGCGACACAAGGCCGCTCCTACAAGGGATCGCAGGTAGTACGCGATCCCTTGTAGGAGCGGCCTTGTGTCGCGATGGGCTGCAAGGCAGCCCCACTGGCCCTGTCAGGCTATCTCGGGCTCACACCCCTTGAGCACCATGCGGATGATGGTCTCCGCCGCCGCGTCATAATCGCTGTCGGCCAGCTTGGCCTTGCCGGTCACCGCAGAGATCTGCCAGTCGAAATCGGCATAGGTCTGGGTCGCTGCCCAGATGCTGAACATCAGGTGATGCGCATCCACATGGGCGATCTGCCCGCGGTCGATCCAGCGCTGGATGCACTCGATGTTATGCCGCGCCTGCTCGTTCAGCTGCGCTACCTGGTTCGGCGACAGGTGCGGGGCGCCGTGCATGATCTCGCTGGCGAACACCTTGGACGCATGCGGCAGGTCGCGGGAAATGCGGATCTTCGAGCGAATGTACGCACTCAGCACTTCCTTCGGGTCACCGTCGGCATTGAACGGGGTCGACGCCTGCATGATCGGCGCAATGATGCTTTCCAGGACCTCGCGGTAGAGGTTGTCCTTGGATTTGAAGTAGTAATACACGTTCGGCTTGGGCAGGCCGGCCTTGGCCGCGATATCGCTGGTCTTGGTGGCGGCGAAGCCCTTGTCGGCGAATTCCTCGCTGGCCGCGCGCAGGATCAGTTCCTTGTTGCGCTCGCGAATGGTGCTCATGGTCAGGGATCTTCCTCGTGTCTGGCCACCTCTAAGAGGGATCGGGCATGGTAGCACCGGGCTCGACGGGCGCTCAAGGCAGCGGCTTTGGGCTAGAATCCTGGGCACTCACTCTTCTGGATACAGGCAAACATGGCAGGAAGCAGTCTACTGGTACTGATCGACGACATCGCCACGGTGCTTGATGACGTCTCGGTGATGACCAAGGTGGCGGCGAAAAAGACCGCAGGCGTGCTGGGCGATGACCTGGCATTGAATGCCCAGCAGGTCACCGGGGTGCGTGCCGAGCGCGAGATCCCGGTGGTGTGGGCTGTGGCCAAGGGCTCGATGGTGAACAAGGCCATCCTGGTGCCGGCGGCGCTGCTGATCAGTGCGTTCATCCCCTGGGCGGTGACGCCGTTGCTGATGCTGGGCGGCGCCTACCTGTGCTTCGAGGGTTTCGAGAAGCTGGCGCACAAGTTCCTGCACAGCAAGGCCGAGACTGACGCCGAGCATGAAGCGCTCAAGGAGGCGGTGGCCGATGCCAATGTCGACCTGGTGGCGTTCGAGAAAGCCAAGATCAAGGGCGCGGTACGTACCGACTTCATCCTTTCGGCGGAAATCATCGCCATCACCCTGGGCATCGTTGCCGACTCGCCGTTGACCCAGCAGATCGTCGTGCTGTCGGGTATCGCGGTGGTCATGACCATCGGCGTGTACGGGCTGGTGGGCGGTATCGTCAAGCTCGATGACCTGGGGCTGTGGATGACCCGCAAGGCATCACGCCTGGCCAGGGCGGTGGGTAACGGCATTCTGCGTGCCGCGCCATACATGATGAAGAGCCTGTCGGTAATCGGCACGGCGGCCATGTTCCTGGTCGGTGGCGGGATCCTGGTGCATGGCATCGGGCCGCTGCATCATGCCATCGAGGCGTTCAGTGAAGGGCGTGGCGGGGCGTTGACCGTGGCGCTGCTGAACGGCGGTGTCGGGGTTGTGGCCGGTGCCGTGGTGCTGGCCGTGGTGGGCATTGCGGGGAAACTGTGGCGGGCGGTTCGGCCGACCACCTGAGTTGCATGGCCGGGGCTTTGCCCCGGTTCGCGGGTGAACCCGCTCCCACAGTGTAGGAGCAACTGTCTTGTATGCCTGTCAGGGCCTCATCGCCGGCAAGCCAGCTCCCACAGGTACTGCACAGGCCTGAGGCAGCGCGGTCGAGGTTGGGGCCGGCTTGCCGGCGATGGACCACAGGTACTGCACAGGCCTGAAGGCAGCGCGGTCGAGGTTGGGGCCGGCTTGCCGGCGATGGACCAAAGGTACTGCACAGGCCTGAAGGCAGCGCGGTCGAGGTTGGGGCCAGCTTGCCGGCGATGGACCACAGGTACTGCACAGGCCTGAAGGCAGCGCGGTCGAGGTGGGAGCCGGCTTGCCGGCGATGGACCACAGGTACTGCACAGGCCTGAAGGCAGCGCGGTCGAGGTGGGAGCCGGCTTGCCGGCGATGGGCCGCAGCGCGGCCCCAACGCTTCAAGTCAGAAGTGAACCTTGAGCAGGAAGCTCATGGTGTTCTGGTCGGTGGTGAAGGCATCGGAATCCTTGATGCCGTACTTGTTCTTCCAGTAGTCGTACTCCACACCCACATACAGCTGCTTCTCGCCCAGGTGCAAGGCCTTGCCCAGGTCATACTTGATCTGCGGGTTGAAGTGCAGGTTGGCCTGGTAGGTGCCGCGGCGGTTCTCGTCGTTGTCCACCACCCAGTCCATGAAACCGTCGATCAGCACATCGGACGAACCGACCGGAATGGTATACGACCACACCGGGGTGATCTGCCACACGTTGTCGCCGGCGCGGCTGCCGTCGGTGGTGCGGTTGTAGAAGTTCAGCTGGAAGTAGTCGAAGCCAGGGATGTCCAGGTCGAAACCAGGGCCGATCAGGTACGACTCGGTATCACCTTCGCCGAACTCGTAGGTCATCGCCAGCAGCACATCCTTGACCGGGCCGAACGCCAGCTTCTGGTCGAAGATCTTGCCGAACGACAGGCGCGGGCTGATTTCGCCGTAGTAGGTGTTCGGGCCATTGCCCTCATCTTTCTGGCCCTGGTAGAAGATCTTGTCGACAAAGATGAAGTTATCGCCGTACTTCCAGCCATCAGCGTGCTCGAAGGTCACGGTTTGCTGGATCGACGGGTTGACCTTGAAGTTCTTGCCCCCCAGGTAGGTCAGGCTGTTGTTCTGCCATTGCAGCAGGTCGCCGCCGAAGGTGGTGCCACAGGCCAGCAGGCCGCCGGCGAGGATCAGGCTGTTGATGGTACGCATTGCGAGTGTCGCTCCCTTGATTGATCAATTGTCAGCGCTCGTTGTTGGCGCTTTTTTGTCTTTTGAGTCAGCTTTTTTCGATAGGCCACAGCTGTTTGGCAAGGGTTGAGCCAACTTTCCTGGGCTGGCAAAACCTTCCTGCTCGACTTCGTTCTGAACGGATGAAAAGGGTCTTTCAGGCTGGCAACACGTTGGCCAACCGCCCGAATTCATTGACTGAGCGGTCAGTAAACGCAGGCAGAATCCCTTCTGCCCTGATCGAGGGGGCGCGCAGATTACTGGCTTGCGCGCCTTGCCTCAAGTGCTCCGTCCTGGAGCAGTGTGGTACAAACTTGTGCGTTTGGTCAGTTTTCTAGAAGTGCACCTTGATCAGGGCACTGGTGACGCTCTGGTTACTGTCGATATTGCCTTGGCTGTCGATGCCGTACTTGTCCTTCCAGTAGCTGTACTCGATGCCCACGTACAGCTGCTTGGCGCCCAGGTTCAGGGCTTTGCCCAGGTCGTACTTGACCTGTGGGTTGAACTGCAGGTTGGCGTGGTAAGTGCCACGGCGGGTCTGGTCGTTGTCGACCACCCAGTCCATGTAACCGTCGATCAGAATGTCGGATTTGCCCACCGGAATGGTGTACGAGAAGGCCGGGGTGATCTGCCAGACGTTGTCACCGGGGCGGCTGCCTTCGGTGTTGCGCAGGTAGAAGTTGAGGGTGAAGTAGTTGAAGCCGGGGATGTCCAGGTCGAAGCCGGGGCCGATCAGGTAGGCCTCGTTGTCGCCCTCGCCACGCTCGTAGGTCATGGCCAGCAGCACATCCTTGATCGGGCCGAACGCCAGCTTCTGGTCGAAGATCTTGCCGAACGACAGGCGCGGGCTGAACTCACCGTAGTAGGAGGTGACGCCTTTGCCCGGGTCGGGCTTGCCGTTATAGAAGACCTTGTCGACGAACATGAAGGTATCGCCGTACTTCCATTTGTTGGCGTGCTCGAAGGTCACCGTCTGCTGGATGCGTGGGTTGACCTTGAAATCCTTGCCGTACAGGTAGGTCAGGCTTTCGCCATGCCACTGCAGCCATTCGCCAGCGTGGGCGGGGAGGGTGGCCAGCAGGCTGCTGCCCAGCAAGAGGGACGAGGTGATGCGTTTCATGTTGTGGTTCCCGGACTTATTGTTTTTGTTGGGTTTTTTTGGCGCGCAGGCGCCCCGGACGGCCCATTCCGGCGGGCCGACGGTGTAGCGTTTACGGCGAATCGAGGCGGGGCGGCAGTGCGCCGCCCCCCTTACTCAATGCTGGTGACAGGCTTCGTTGTGCACCGCGCGGTCGGCACCACCAAGGATGTTGAACAGCACGTTCAACACCAGGGCACTGACCGTGGCCATGGCGATGCCACTGTGGGTGATGGGTTCCATCCACTGGGGCATCTGGGCGAAGAACTCCGGACGCACCACGGGGATCAACCCGAAGCCGACGCTCACCGCAACCAGCAGCTGGTTGCGACGGTCGCCGATGTCCGCCTCCTGGAGAATCTTGATCCCGGTGGCGGTGACCATGCCGAACATGGCGATGGACGCGCCGCCCAGTACCGCAGGCGGGATCGAGGCAATCAGGAAGGCCGCCTTGGGCAGCAGGCTGAGCAGGATCAGCAGTGCACCGGCCACGATGGTGACATAGCGGCAGCGCACCCCGGTCATCTGCACCAGGCCGATGTTCTGGGCGAACGAGGAGTGGGTGAAGGTGTTGAAGAAGCCGGCGATGAACGACGCGCCGGCATCGCACAGCAGGCCGCGGCGCAGCATCCCTGGGGTAACTTCACGATCGGTCACCTTGCCCAGGGCCAGGAACATGCCGGTGGACTCGACGAAGATGATCACCACCACCAGGCACATGGACAGGATCGGTGCCAGGCTGAAGGTCGGCATGCCGAAGTGCAGTGGGGTGACCACTTGCAGCCACGGCGCGTCGTTCAGGCCCGACAGGTCGACCATGCCGATGGAGCCGGCCAGGATGTAGCCCAGGCCCATGCCCACCAGCACCGACACGTTGACCCAGAAACCGCGCATGAAACGGTTGATCAGCAGGATTACCGCCAGCACCAGGCCGGCCACCAGCAGGTAGATCGGCGAGCCGAAGGTATCTGCCTGGTGGCCGCCACCGGCCCAGTT
This sequence comes from Pseudomonas sp. B8(2017), assembly GCF_002113575.1. Lineage (NCBI taxonomy): Bacteria > Pseudomonadati > Pseudomonadota > Gammaproteobacteria > Pseudomonadales > Pseudomonadaceae > Pseudomonas > Pseudomonas sp. B8(2017). The sequence goes on from NZ_NEIO01000003.1 coordinate 302,430, forward strand.
GACTGCCACCGGGAACAGCGACAGGCCAATCGAGGTGATCACCGTGCCGGTGACCAGTGGCGGGAAGAAGCGTACGACCTTGGACATGAACGGCGCGATCAGCATGCCGAAGAACCCGGCGGCGATGGTCGCGCCGAAGATCCCCTGCAGGCCCACGCCAGGCATGCCGGCCATGGCCACCATGCTGCCGACGGCAGCGAAACTGGCACCCATCATCACCGGCATGCGGATGCCCACCGGGCCGATACCGAAGGACTGGATGATGGTAGCGACGCCAGCGACCAGCAGGTCGGCGTTGATCAGGAAAGCGACTTCTTCACGGGACAACCCGGCGGCCTGGCCGATGATCAATGGCACGGCGATGGCGCCACCGTACATCAGCAGAACGTGTTGCAGGCCAACCAGGATCAGTTGGAACAGGGGCAAGGGCTCGCGCGGCGGCGCAACAGGGATGTACGCCTTGCGTGACTCGGACATGCAGCACCTCGAGTTTTGTTTTTATTCTCGGATCCAAGCGCCGGCCTCAGGCGGCAGGCTTCCGGTTAAGAGAGCCTGAGGTTCCCGCTTGAGGCTGAGCGCTCGATGCTTGCTTGTTGCGTATGTCTTGAAACAGAGGCCGGGAGTGCCGGCCTCTTCGCGGGTGAACCCGCTCCCACAGGGGGCGGTGTTATCCCGACAATTGTGTTTCAGTTGACCGGGGCGCCTTTGGCGATCCAGTCACCGACCAGCTTGCGCTCTTCGGTGGTCATCTGGGTGATGTTGCCCAGCGGCATGATCTGGCTGGCGACCGCTTGCGCCTGGATGCGCGCGGCCTGGGCCTGGATCTGCTGCGGGGTGTCGAACATCACGCCGGCAGGGGCGGCGCTGAACAGTGGGCTGGTCGGCTTGGACGAGTGGCACACGGTGCAGCGTTCCTGGATGACATTGTGGATCTTGTCGAAGCTCTCGCCGCCAGCCTGGGCGGTGGCCTGGGCAGGGGCTTCGGCCGGCGTGGCAGGCGCTGCGGCAGCCTGGGCGGCGTCCTCGGCGCGTTGCTCGGCAGCGGTCTTGCCACCTACAGCGGTCGCAGGCAGTGGCTGGTACTCGACCTTCGCCGCGGCTTGCTCAGGGCTGACGGCCATCGGTTTCGGACCGGTGACGTAGGCCAGGCAGATCATCGCCAGGGCGCCGACCGGCAGGGTCCAGGCGTACTTGTTGCTGTCGTGGCGGGTGTTGAAGTAGTGGCGGATCAGGACCGCGGCTACTGCGATACCGGCCAGGATCAGCCAGTTGTACTGGCTACCGTAGGTGCTCGGGAAGTGGTTGCTGATCATGATGAACAGCACCGGCAGGGTGAAGTAGTTGTTGTGGCGCGAGCGCAGCAGGCCCTTGGCCGGCAGTACCGGGTCGGGGGTCTGGTTGTTCTCGATCGCAGCCACCAGCTGGCGCTGGGCCGGCATGATGATGCGGAACACGTTGCCGACCATGATGGTGCCGATGATCGCGCCGGTGTGCAGGTACGCACCACGGCCGCTGAATACCAGGCTGAAGCCCCAGCACGCGGCGATGATCAGCACGAACAGTACAGCACCGAGCAGCGCTGGCTTCTTGCCCAGGGGCGAGTCGCACAGGAAGTCGTAGATGAACCAGCCGGCGATCAGCGAGCCGATACCGATGGCCACGCCTTCGGCACCGCTAAGGGTGCTGCCGGGGGCCAGCAGGTACAGGGTCGGGTTCCAGTAGAACACCACGCACAGCAGGGCGATACCGGACATCCAGGTGAAGTAGGCTTCCCATTTGAACCAGTGCAGGTTCTCGGGCATTTTCGGGGGGGCGAGCTTGTATTTCTCCAGGTGGTAGATACCACCGCCGTGAATTGCCCAGAGATCACCCGACAACCCATCGCGCGGGTTGCTTCGGTTCAGGTGGTTCTCCAGCCAGACGAAGTAGAACGATGCACCGATCCAGGCGACACCGGTGATCATGTGAACCCAGCGAATGCTCAGGTTCAGCCATTCGTGAAGGTGTGCTTCCACAGTATGTACCTCTTGCCGGTCACCCGCTCGGGCAATGCCCTTGAATGACCGACCTTTTCTTATTGGTGGGGATTGAGGACCAGCATCTGTTCCTCGGTGAAGTAATGCTCGTCGCAGTTGTTGCCGGAACCACTGCGATCAACCACCAGGAAGTCATCCCGCTTTTCGATCGTCAGCACCGGGTGGTGCCAGACGCCGCGATGGTAATTGACGCCCTGCCTGCCATTACTGCGGAAGGCTCGGACCAAACCTGATACAGGTGCATCGCCAACTGGCGCGACCACGATCAGAAAGGGGTTGCCGAGCAGCGGGATGAAAGCCTGGCTGCCCAGCGGATGGCGTTCCAGCATGCGCACGGTCAGCGGCATGTCCAGCGCGTCGGCGCGGAAGATGCTGATGATCGCCTTGTCTTCAGGCTCGGCGGTTTCGACCGTGGCGAGCTTGTGAAAGCGCATGGTCGAGCCGTTGTTGATCATGAAGTGGTCGCTGCCGTCGGTTTCGATCACGTCTCCGAAAGGGGCGAAGGCTTCTTTGGTCAGGGGCTCGATCATCAGGGTGCGCATGCGGATATCTCTTCTATGTTCGTTGTTCTGGATAAGGCTCAAGCGTTGCGGCGGCTTTACAGCTGCAGCAGGCGGAACAGGGCGATCAGGTTGATCTGCGCCAGGGCTTCCTTGAATTCGGCATCGGCATCGTTGTGGATGCGTTTTTCGAAGGAGGCGAGGATCTGGTGCCGGTTGCTGCCTTTAACCGCCATGATGAACGGGAACTGGAACTTGGCCTTGTAGGCGTCGTTCAGCTCGGTGAAACGGGCGAACTCTTCGGCGGTGCACTGGTGAATACCGGCGCCGGCCTGCTCGTTGGTGCTCGATTCGGTCAGCTCGCCCTGGATGGCGGCCTTGCCGGCCAGGTCCGGGTGAGCGTTGATCAGCGCCAGCTGGTCGGCGTGGTTGGCGCTGAGCAGGATGTCGCTCATGCGCTGGTGCAGCGCCTCGATCTCGTCCAGCTCGCCCAGTTGGCCCAGGTCATAGGCTTTTTCGGCTACCCACGGCGAGTGCTCGTAGATGTCGGCGAATGCCTTGACGAAGGCGTCACGGCCCAGGGCGGATGGCTTGAGGGTGTTGAAGGCGGTCATCAGGCGTTCTCTTTCTTGTACGGGTGGGTGGCGTGCCAGTGGCGGGCGATGTCCACGCGACGGGCGAACCAGACCTGGTCATGGCTTTTTGCGTAGTCGACGAAGCGCTTCAGTGCGGCCAGGCGTGCCGGACGGCCGACCAGGCGGCAGTGCAGGCCGATGGACAGCATTTTCGGTGCTTCGGCGCCTTCGGCGTACAGCACATCGAAGGCGTCCTTCAGGTACTGGAAGAACTGCTCGCCGCAGTTGAAGCCCTGTACCTGGGTGAAGCGCATGTCGTTGGTGTCGAGGGTGTAGGGGATCACCAGGTGCGGCTTGCCGGTAGAGTTGTTCGGCTCCCAGTAGGGTAGGTCGTCGTCATAGGTGTCGCTGTCGTACAGGAAGCCACCTTCCTCCATCACCAGGCGACGGGTGTTCGGGCCGGTGCGGCCGGTGTACCAGCCCAGCGGGCGCTCGCCGGTGATTTCGGTGAGGATGCGGATGGCTTCGAGCATGTGCTCGCGCTCCTGGGCCTCGTCCATGTACTGGTAGTCGATCCAGCGGTAGCCGTGGCTGCAGATTTCATGGCCGGCCTCGGCCATGGCGCGGATCACGTCGGGGTGGCGCTGGGCGGCCATGGCCACGGCGAAGATGGTCAGTGGCACGCCGCTGTCCTTGAACAGCTTCAGCAGGCGCCACACACCGGCGCGGCTGCCATATTCGTACAGCGATTCCATGCTCATGTTGCGCACGCCCTGCAGTGGCTGGGCGGCGACCATTTCCGAGAGGAATGCTTCGGACTCCTTGTCACCGTGCAGGATGTTGCGTTCGCCACCTTCCTCGTAGTTGAGGACGAAAGACAGCGCGATGCGAGCGTTGCCCGGCCATTGCGGGTGAGGAGGGTTGTTGCCGTAACCGATCAGGTCGCGAGGGTAGTCAGCGCTCACTGCAGTCTTCCTTCTTGTGCGTTAGTGCGGGGGGTGGGCGGGCCGCGTCGGTATGTCGCACCACCGGATGGGCTGATTGTATACAACTTCTGAAATCTTTTGTAAGCCTGTTTTTCCGCATTTCTTCCCTTTTGTCGCCTCGCAGCGACCTGGAAAAACAGTGCAAGAAACCTGCCTGATTGGTCAGCTAATGACGTTTGCGTCTTTACGGCGCCTGTATTTGCGACCGATGGGTCGTTTATGGGCAAGAAACGGCAGGTACGACAGAAGGGCTCAAAAAATTGTGTACAATTTGGCGATGGAATGTCTTAATGGCGTCATTCCCGCACATCTCAGGCCCTTTGGCGTGATGATGGCCGTGTATTTTTTGCCCACAGATTGAACAAGAGGCGACAAGCAATGGGACGTTTGACCACACACGTACTGGATGCCGCGCATGGCTGCCCGGGCAGCTCGATCAAGGTCGAGCTGTACCGTGTCGAAGGCCAGCAGCTGGAGCTGGTGAACACCGCCCTGACCAACAGCGATGGCCGTGTCGACGCGCCGCTGCTGCAGGGTGACGATTACCGTACCGGCGTCTACCAGCTGCAGTTCAGCGCTGGCGACTACTACCGCGCTCGCGGTGTACAGCTGCCGGCCCAGGCGTTCCTGGATGTTGTCGTGCTGCGCTTTGGCATCGACGAGCAGCAGGAGCACTACCACGTGCCGCTGCTGATCTCGCCGTACAGCTATTCGACCTATCGTGGAAGCTAGTTGGTCGCTAGAAGAATCTTCGTAGGTCCTTTGGCCCGCTCTCACACTGGCGGGCTTTTTTTCGTCTGCTGTTTTTGTATCGCCTGCACCGGCCTCTTCGCGGGCTTGCCCGCTCCCACAGGTACGGCGCCGGGTTTTAAGGCTGTGGTGATCCTGTGGGAGCGGGCAAGCCCGCGAAGAGGCCGGTACAGGCTGTAGCAATAAAGAAAGGGCGCCGAGGCGCCCTTGGTTGGTGCAGCAGGGTTCAGAGGAACACGAACTTGGCAATGAAGATCGCGCACAGCACCCACAGGCTGGCGGAGATTTCCTTGTACTTGCCGGTACCTGCCTTCAGCGCCACATAGCTGATGAAGCCCAGGGCAATACCGTCGGCGACCGAGAAAGTCAGCGGCATCATGATCACCGTGACGATCGCCGGAATGCTGTCGGTGGCCTCGTCCCAGTGGATATGCGCCATGCTGCCCATCATCAGCATCGCCACGTAGATCAGCGCACCGGCGGTGGCATAGGCCGGAATCATCCCGGCCAGCGGGGCGAAGAACATCGCCGCGATGAACAGCAGGCCGACCACCACGGCAGTCAGGCCGGTACGACCACCTGCGGCTACACCGGCAGCACTTTCCACATAACTGGTCACCGGCGGCACGCCGACCACGGCGCCGAACACACTTGAAGCACTGTCAGCCTTCAGCGCCTTCGACAGGTTCTCGATACGCCCGTCCGGTGCCACCAGGTTGGCCCGCTGTGCCACGCCCATCAGGGTGCCGGCGGTGTCGAACATGTGCACGAACAGGAACGCCAGCACCACGCTGATCATGCTGACGTTGAACACGCCAGCCACATCCATGGCCATCCAGGTCGGTGCCAGGCTTGGCGGCATCGACATCACCCCGCCGAATTTCACCAGGCCCAGGCCCCAGCCGGCCAGGGTGACACCGATGATGCTGATCAGGATCGCACCGAACACCCGCTTGTAGCTGAGGATGGCGATCAGCAGGAAGCACACCGCAGCCAGCAGCGGCCCCGGTTCATGCAGCGAGCCCAGCTTGATCAGCGTGGCCGGGCTGTCGACGATGATGCCTGCCGTCTTCAGGCCGATCAGCCCGAGAAACAATCCGACGCCGGCCCCCATGGCATGGCGCAGGCTGACCGGGATGCTGTTGAGCAACCATTCGCGCACTTTCGACAAGGTCAGGAACATGAACAGCACACCCGAGACGAAGACTGCGCCCAGTGCCGTTTCCCAGTTGTAGCCCATGGTGCCGACCACGGTGTAGGTGAAGAAGGCGTTAAGCCCCATGCCCGGCGCCAGGCCTACCGGCCAGTTGGCGTACAGGCCCATCAGCAGGCAGCCCAGCGCGGCGGCGATGCAGGTGGCGACGAAGGCGGCACCGTGGTCGATGCCGGCGTCGGCCATGATGTTGGGGTTGACGAAGATGATGTAGGCCATGGTGATGAAGGTGGTCACCCCGGCGATCATTTCGGTTCTGACGGTGCTGCCGTGTTGCTTGAGTTTGAAAATCCGCTCCAGCCAGCTCGTTTCGAGCGGTGGGGCAAGATCCAGCGTAGGGGCTTCGGATTTGCGGCTTTCCACAGCGAGTACTCCTCAAGTCTTTCTTGTTGTTATGGAGCCAGGGGCCTGAGCAATGCACTTGGCGGCTCCGCGAGGGAAGGCAGACGTCTGACCGGTTTGTTGACTTGCGGGTCAAGAAGTTGCTCGGTGGATTATGCTTTTGTGTACAAAGAATGCAAATAATGTTTTATGTTTTGTGTGCGCAATGCGTCGTACAACGGCTATATAGGTAAAAGGCCACCTGCAGAAACGGCTCAGCCTGTGTACAATGGCGCCATACTTTCCTTCGTGCCTCGAGAGCCCATGAACGAACAGCTGCAACCTCTGAAGAAACCTGCGCGTACCGGCAAGGCTGGCCGCAGTGGTACCCAGGACGACATCGTCTACGCGCATATTTTCGAGGCGATCCTCGAGCAGCGTCTGGCACCGGGCACCAAGTTGAGCGAGGAAGCGCTGGGCGAGATCTTCGGCGTCAGCCGCACCATCATCCGCCGCGCCTTGTCGCGCCTGGCCCACGAAAGCGTGGTGCTGTTGCGGCCGAACCGCGGCGCGGTGGTGGCCAGCCCCACGGTGGAAGAGGCCCGCCAGGTGTTCTTCTCCCGGCGCATGGTCGAACGGGCCATCACCGAACTGGCCGTGCAGCACGCTACCCTCGAGCAGCTCAACGAGCTGCGGCAGATGGTGCGTGAGGAGCGCGACAGCTTCTCCCGTGGTGACCGCGGTGCCGGCATTCGTCTTTCCGGCGAATTTCACCTCAAGCTGGCCGAGGCCGCAGGTAATGCGCCGTTGGTCAGCTTCCAGCGCAGCCTGGTGTCGCAGACCTCGCTGATCATTGCCCAGTACGAAAGCGGCAACCGCTCGCATTGCTCGTATGACGAACACATGCAGCTGATCGATGCCATCGAGGCGCGCGATGCCGAGCAGGCGGTGAGCCTGATGATGCACCACATGGACCACATCGACAGCAAGCTGAACCTGGACGAGGAGAGTGCCTCGGACGATCTGCATGCGGTGTTCTCGCACTTGCTGAAAAAGCCCAAGGTATCGGTCAAGGGTTGATCGTTTGCCTGGTTGACTGAAGGGGGCTGCTTTGCAGCCCATCGCCGGCAAGCCAGCTCCCACACCTGTGGGAGCTGGCTTGCCGGCGATGGGGCGCGAAGCGGCCCCAGCCATTTCTGGTCATTGATCAAAGGTCTGCTAAATTCTTGTGAGCAAACCTTCATCAAGCAGTTGGGCTTGCGCATTCGTTGCGTTCAACTTCTTGAGGAATGGACTCATGAGCATGTCCCTCGGTAAACGCATGGGCGCCGAGCTTCTCGGCACCTTCTGGCTGGTGCTTGGCGGCTGTGGCAGTGCGGTACTCGCCGCCAGTTCCCCCATCGGCATCGGTGTACTCGGCGTCGCCTTCGCCTTCGGCCTCACCGTGCTGACCATGGCCTTCGCCATCGGCCATATCTCCGGCTGCCACCTCAACCCCGCCGTGTCGTTCGGGCTGGTGGTGGGCGGGCGCTTCCCGGCCAAAGAGCTGTTGCCCTACGTGATCGCCCAGGTGATCGGCGCCATCCTGGCGGCAGGTGTGATCTACCTCATTGCCAGCGGCAAGGCAGGTTTCGAGCTGTCTGCGGGATTGGCTTCGAACGGCTACGCCGACCACTCGCCCGGCGGCTACACGCTCGGGGCGGGCTTTGTCAGTGAAGTGGTGATGACGGCGATGTTCCTGGTGGTGATCATGGGCGCCACCGATGCCCGGGCGCCGGCGGGCTTTGCACCGATCGCCATCGGCCTGGCCCTGACCCTGATCCACCTGATCTCGATCCCGGTGACCAATACCTCGGTCAACCCCGCGCGTAGCACGGGGCCGGCCTTGTTCGTCGGTGGCTGGGCCCTGCAACAGCTGTGGCTGTTCTGGGTAGCGCCGCTGATTGGTGCTGCGATCGGCGGCGCACTGTACCGGGGCCTGGCAAAAGAACCTTAGCGCTGGTGCACGCAACGCCCTGCGGCGTAGGTTTCGCGCACGGTGCGGTCGTCGCCGAGGGTGGTGAGCACGAACAGGGTTTCCTCGATGCTGTTGGACTGCTGGATGCGGTAGTCCAGCAGTGGCGTGGCCTTGTAGTCCAGTACCACGAAGTCGGCATCGTTGCCCGGGCGCAGGCTGCCGATGCGGTCGTCCAGGCGCAGCGCGCGGGCGCCGCCGAGGGTGGCCAGGTACAGCGACTTGTACGGGTGCAGGCGCGCGCCCTGCAACTGCATCACCTTGTACGCCTCGTTCAGGGTGTTGAGCAGCGAGAAGCTGGTGCCGGCGCCAACGTCGGTGCCCAGGCCCACATTGACCTTGAAGCGCTCGGCCTGGGGCAGGTTGAACAGGCCGCTGCCGAGGAACAGGTTGGAGGTGGGGCAGAAGGCCACGGCCGAGCCGGTTTCGGCCAGGCGCTGGCATTCGTCATCGCACAGGTGCACGCCATGGGCGAATACCGAGCGTTCGCCCAGCAGCTCGAAGTGGTCGTATACGTCCAGGTAACCCTTCTGCTCGGGGAACAGCGACTTGACCCAATCGATTTCCTTGAGGTTTTCCGACAGGTGCGTGTGCATGTACACGCCCGGGTGCTCCTTGAGCAGTTGGCCTGCCAGCGTCAGCTGCTCAGGCGTACTGGTCGGGGCGAAGCGCGGGGTGACTGCATAGTGCAGGCGGCCCTTGCCGTGCCAGCGCTCGATCAGTGCCTTGCTTTCGGCATAGCCGGACTCGGCGGTGTCGGTCAGGTAATCCGGGGCGTTGCGGTCCATCATCACCTTGCCGGCGATCAGGCGCAGGTCCAGGCGCTCGGCTTCCTCGAACAGGGCATTGACCGATTCCGGGTGCACGCTGCCGAACACCAGGGCGGTGGTGGTGCCGTTGCGCAGCAGTTCCTTGAGGAAGATCTTCGCCACCTGGTCGGCGTGGCCCTTGTCGGCGAACTGCTTTTCGCAGGGGAAGGTATAGGTGTTCAGCCAGTCCAGCAGCTGTTCGCCGTAGGAACCGATCATGCCGGTCTGCGGGAAGTGGATGTGGGTGTCGATGAAACCCGGGGTGATCAGCGCGTCCTGGTAGTGCTCGACCGGGATATCGGCGTCCAGGGTCGGCAACAGTTCGGCGGCGTGGCCTACGGCGCGGATGCGGCCGTCGTCGACTACCAGCAGGCCGTCCTCGAAGTATTCATGGGAAGCCTCCAGGCCCACCTCGGCCGGGTCGGCGATGCTGTGCAGGATGGCGGCACGGTAGGCTTTGCGGGTAACGGTCATAACACACTCGTCAAATGGCTTGGCTGCGCCGGGAAGGCGGCAGCAACTGGGCAATGGGGCCGGCATTGGCGGCAGCGTCGTGCTGGCCGAAGCAGGCGTTGTAGGTGGCGATGATTTCACCGGCGATGGAAACGGCGATCTCGATGGGCAGCTTGCCCTTGACCTCGGCCAGGCCCATCGGGCAGCGCATGCGCGCCATTACGGCATCGTCGTAGCCGCGCTCGCGCAGGCGGTGCTCGAACTTGACCCGTTTGGTCTTCGAGCCGATCAGGCCGAACCAGGTGAAGTCGTTGCGCTTGAGAATGGCGGCGGTCAGTTCCAGGTCGAGCTGGTGGTTGTGGGTCATGACGATGCAGTAGCAGCCTGGCGGCAGGTCTGCCACTTCGTCGACCGGCTCCTCGCTGACCACCTTGGTCACCCCGTCGGGGATCAGGGCAGGGAACTCCTGCTCGCGCGAATCGATCCAGCGCACCCGGCAGGGCAGCGCGGCGAGCAAGGGTACCAGAGCCCGGCCGACATGGCCCGCGCCGAACACCGCAATCTGCGCCTGCACCGCGGCCATGGGTTCGAACAGCAGCACAGTGACGCCGCCGCAGCACTGGCCAAGGCTGGCACCGAGGCTGAAACGCTCCAGGTGCGGGGTAGTGCGGTGCTCTTCGAGCATCTGCCGGGCGATGTGCAGGGCCTTGTATTCCAGGTGGCCGCCGCCGATGGTGTCGAACAGGCCGCTGGCGCTGACGACCATTTTCGAGCCGGCATTGCGCGGGGTCGAGCCGCGTTCCTCGATGATGGTAACCAGCACGCAGGCTTCGCCACGGGACTGGTGGTCGGCGAGGGCGTTGATCCATTGGTGCATGATGCAGATCCTCATTTCAGGTGGCCTGTACTGGCCCTATCGCCGGCAAGCAGGGCTCCCACAGGTACAACACAGGGCTTGCCAGCGGTGCAGTACCTGTGGGAGCCGGCTTGCCGGCGATAGGGCCCGAACAGGCGCCCACCCAACCTCAGTGAGTGACGGTTTCCAGCTCCGGCTCGGCAGGTTGCGCTGCTGCCACTGCCTTGCGCATCTGCTCGCAACCCCACAACACCCGCTCCGGTGTCGCCGGCGCATCCACCTGTGGCTGCACGCGGTAGTCGGCGATGCTGGCCACGGCGTCCTTGATCGCGCACCAGGCAGCGATGCCGAGCATGAACGGCGGCTCGCCCACGGCCTTGGAGTGGAACACGGTGTCTTCCGGGTTCTTGCGGTTCTCCACCAGCTTTACCCGCAGATCCAGCGGCATGTCGGCCACTGCCGGGATCTTGTAGCTGGCCGGGCCGTTGGTCATCAGCTTGCCCTTGGCGTTCCACACCAGTTCTTCGGTGGTCAGCCAGCCCATGCCCTGGATGAAGCCGCCTTCCACCTGGCCGATGTCGATGGCCGGGTTCAGCGAATCACCCACATCGTGCAGGATGTCGGCGCGCAGCATCTTGTATTCGCCGGTCAGGGTGTCGACCACCACTTCCACGCAGGCGGCGCCGAAGGCGAAGTAGTAGAACGGCCGGCCACGTGCCTGGCTGCGGTCGTAGTAGATCTTCGGCGTACGGTAGAAGCCGGTGCTGGACAGCGACACCTGGGCGAAGTAGGCCTGCTGCACCAGCTGCTCGAAGCTGACGATCTGGTCGCGCACGCGCACATGGCCGTTGCGGAACTCGACGTCTTCCTCGGTCACCTGGTAGTGCCGCGCGGCGAACTCGGTCAGGCGCTTCTTGAGGATTTCGGCAGCGTTCTGCGCCGCCTTGCCGTTCAGGTCGGCACCACTGGAGGCCGCGGTCGGCGAGGTGTTGGGCACCTTGTCGGTGTTGGTGGCGGTGATCTGGATGCGGCTGAAATCGACCTGGAAGATCTGTGCCACCACCTGTGCCACCTTGGTGTTCAGGCCCTGGCCCATCTCGGTGCCACCGTGGTTCAGGTGGATGCTGCCGTCGGTGTAGATATGGATCAGCGCACCGGCCTGGTTGAGGAAGGTGGCGGTGAACGAGATACCGAACTTGACCGGGGTCAGCGCCAGGCCCTTCTTCAGGATCGGGCTGTTGGCGTTGAAGCGGCGGATCGACTCGCGGCGCTCGGCATAGTCACTGCTGGCTTCCAGTTCGGCGGTCATCTCTTCGAGCATGTTGTGCTCGACGGTCTGGTAGTAGTGGGTGACGTTGCGCTCGGTCTTGCCGTAGTAGTTGGCCTTGCGCACCGCCAGCGGGTCGCGGCCCAGGTGGCGTGCGATGTGGTCCATCACCTGCTCGATGGCGACCATCCCCTGCGGGCCGCCGAAGCCGCGGTAGGCGGTGTTGGAGGCGGTGTTGGTCTTGCAGCGGTGGCCGTGCACGGTGGCATCGCCCAGGTAGTAGGCGTTGTCGGAGTGGAACATGGCGCGGTCGACGATCGAACCGGACAGGTCAGGCGAGTAGCCGCAGTTGCCGGCCAGGTCGAAGTTGATGCCGTGCAGGCGCCCGTCGTCGTCGAAGCCCACGTCGTACTCGACGTAGAACGGGTGGCGCTTGCCGGTCATGGTCATGTCTTCGACCCGTGGCAGGCGCATCTTGGTCGGCTGGCCGGTCAGGCGCGCGACCACGGCGCACAGGCACGCCGGGCTGGCGGCCTGGGTTTCCTTGCCGCCAAAACCGCCACCCATGCGGCGCATGTCCAGCACCACCTTGTTCATTGGCACGTCGAGTACTTCGGCGACCAGCTTTTGCACTTCGGTGGGGTTTTGCGTGGAGCAGTAGACAATCATGCCGCCGTCTTCGGTGGGCATCACCGAGGAAACCTGCGTTTCCAGGTAGAAGTGCTCCTGGCCACCGATGTGCAGGGTGCCCTGGATGCGGTGCGGGGCACTGGCCAGGGCAGCAGCGGAATCGCCACGCTGGTGGGTGTGGCTGTCGAGCACGAAGTGCTTCTTGCGCAATGCTTCGACTACATCCAGCACCGGCTCCAGGTCTTCATACTCGACGATGGCGGCCATGGCCGCACGGCGCGCGGTATCGAGGTCGCGGGCGGCCACGGCGAGTACCGGCTGGCCGAAGAACTCGACCTTGTCGATGGCCAGCAGCGGGTCGCCGGCCACCACCGGGCCGATGTCCTTGAGGCCGGGGATGTCTTCGTGGGTGATGGCGATGCGCACGCCCTCGAAGGCATAGCACGGCGTGGTGTCGATGCGCAGGATGCGCGCGTGGGCGCGGTCGGCGGTGCGTGCATAGACGTGCAGCTGGTTGGGGAACTCCAGGCGGTCGTCGATGTACACCGCTTCGCCGGACACATGCTTGTCGGCGCTGTCGTGCTTGACGCTGCGGCCGACCCCGGTGGTCAGGTCCTGGCTGAACAGTTCGGCCATCTCGGCCTGGCTCTTGGCTACGTGATGGTTAGACATAAGCGGTCACCCGGGTTTCGATGTACGGCGTTTGCTGTTCGATGAAGTACTTGCGCAGCAGGTTCTGCGCGGTCAGCAGGCGGTATTCCTTGCTGGCGCGGAAGTCGCTGAGCGGGGTGAAGTCTTCCGCCAGGGCCTGGCAGGCACGCTCGATGGCGGCCTGGTTCCACGGCTTGCCGCGCAGCGCCGCTTCGCAGGCACGGGCCCGTTTGGGGATTGCCGCCATGCCGCCGAAGGCGATGCGCACACCACTGACCACACCGTCTTCGATGCTCAGGTTGAAGGCGCCGCACACGGCGGAAATGTCATCGTCCAGGCGTTTGGACACTTTATAGGCGCGGAACGCCCAATCGCTGGTGGCGCGCGGCACGATGATCTTCTCGATGAACTCGCTGTCCTGGCGGGCAGTGATGCGGTAGTCGATGAAGTAGTCTTCCAGTGGCATCACCCGCTGGCGCTCGCCCTGGCGCAGGACGATCTGCGCATCCAGGGCAATCAGCAGGGGTGGCGAGTCGCCGATTGGCGAAGCGTTGCCGATATTGCCGCCCAGGGTGCCCTGGTTGCGGATCTGCAGCGAGGCGAAGCGGTGCAGCAGGGCGCCGAAGTCCGGGTATTCCTCGTTCAGTGCGCCGTAGCAGTCGGTGAGCGGGGTGGCGGCGCCGATTTCCAGGTGGCTGGCGGTTTTCTCGATGCGCTTGAGCTCGGCCACATGGCCGACGTAGATCATCACCGGCAAGGTCTTGTGGAACTGGGTGACTTCCAGGGCCAGGTCGGTACCGCCGGCCAGCAGCCGCGCTTCGGGGTGCGAGCTGTACAGGTCGGCCAGGTCGGCCACGGTCAGTGGCACCAGGCAGCGCTTGTCACCGCTGTTCAACTCGCCGGTCTGGGTTGGCGCAATGGCCTTGAGGCGGCTGATGGTCTGTGCCTGCTGGGCATCGAACTGGTCGCGGCAGGGTTGGCGGCAGCTCTGCTCGGCGGCGTCGAGGATCGGCCGGTAGCCGGTGCAGCGGCACAGGTTGCCGGCCAGGGCTTCCTGGGCCTGGTGCAGGTCGGGGCCGCTGCTGTTCTTCTGCAGGGCGAACAGCGACATCACGAAACCGGGGGTGCAGAAGCCGCACTGCGAGCCATGGCAATCGGCCATGGCCTGTTGCACGCTGTGCAGCTGGCCCTGGTGCTTGAGGCCTTCGACGCTGATCAGTTGCTTGCCGTGCAGCGACGAAACGAAGGTCAGGCACGAGTTGAGGCTGCGGTAGCGCAGGCTGTCGTTGCCCTGGTCGTCCTGGGTCAGTTCGCCGACCACCACGGTGCAGGCGCCGCAGTCACCACTGGCGCAGCCCTCCTTGGTGCCAGGTTTGCCCAGGTGCTCGCGCAGGTACTGCAGCACCGTCATGTTCGGGTCCAGGGCATGCTCACTACGCAGCTCCTGGTTGACGAGAAACTGGATCACGGGGATGGCCTCGCAATGGTTTTATTGTTGTTGGGCGGACTCTAAGCAAGAGCTGTCCAGCTGGTCAATATTTTTCTGACTCAAAGGTCAAGAAATTGCTCATGTCCAAGCCCGGCCGCACACATTGCCCATATCCCAAGCATAGATCGCGCCGGGCACCGGGTTGCCTTGCAGGTCAAATAAACCGCCAGGCCCCTCTGCGCGATTACCGGCCAAGTACGCTACAATCCGCTCCTTGTGCCCAGTTCAATGATTTTGAAGGAAAACCATGACGTTCAAGGCCCCGGACAGCCTCTCCGAGCAGATTGCCGATTACCTGGCCGAACGCATCATCCGCGGCGAGCTGGCGCCAGGCGAGCGTATCCAGGAGCAGAAGGTCACCCAGGCTCTCAACGTCAGCCGCGGCTCGGTGCGCGAGGCGCTGCTGATCCTCGAACGCCGCCACCTGGTGGCGATCCTGCCGCGCCGGGGTGCCCATGTGACCGAGCTCGACGAGCGCAGTGTGCGCAGCCTGTGCGCACTGATGGGTGAGTTCTACATCCTGCTGGGTAACGCGGTTGCGCAAAAATGGCGCACCGATGCCGACCTGCGCCCGTTCCTGGAGATCCAGCAGCGCCTGCAGCGGGCCCATGACCAGCTGGACATCAAGGCCTTCGTCGCCGACAGCTTCGCGGTCATGCGGGCGGCCTATCCGTTCGCCGACAACCCGTTCCTGCAGGAAACCGTGGAAAACCTGCAGCCGGCGATGAGCCGTGCCTACTACCTGTCGCTGGACCAGCGCCAGGCCAACATGATCGATTACCTGGACCTGTTCGCCCGCCTGCTCGACGCCGTGATCGCCCGTGACCTGCCGCGCATTCGCGAGGTGCTCACCGCCTATGGCCAGCGCAGCTGCGAACTGGTGCTGGCGGCGTTGGCCCGAGGCTGACCGATGCGCCTGAAGTGCATTCGCCTGGCCGGGTTCAAGTCGTTCGTCGACCCGACCACGGTCAACTTCCCCAGCAACATGGCGGCCGTGGTCGGCCCCAACGGCTGTGGCAAGTCCAACATCATCGATGCCGTGCGCTGGGTGATGGGCGAGAGTTCGGCAAAGAACCTGCGCGGCGAGTCGATGACCGATGTCATCTTCAACGGCTCCAGTGGCCGCAAGCCGGTCAGCCAGGCCAGCATCGAGCTGGTGTTCGACAACAGCGAAACCACCCTGGTCGGCGAATATGCCGCCTACGCCGAGATCTCGATCCGCCGAAAGGTCACCCGCGACGGGCAGAACAGCTACTACCTCAACGGCACCAAGTGCCGCCGGCGCGATATCACCGACATCTTCCTCGGTACCGGGCTGGGGCCGCGCAGCTACTCGATCATCGAACAGGGCATGATCTCCAAGCTGATCGAGGCCAAGCCCGAGGAGCTGCGCAACTTCATCGAGGAAGCCGCCGGCATTTCCAAGTACAAGGAACGCCGCCGTGAAACCGAGAGCCGCATCCGCCGCACCCAGGAAAACCTGGCGCGCCTGACCGACCTGCGCGAAGAGCTGGAGCGCCAGCTGGAGCGCCTGCACCGTCAGGCCCAGGCGGCCGAGAAGTACCGCGAATACAAGGCCCAGGAGCGCCAGCTGAAGGCGCGCCTGTCGGCCTTGCGCTGGCGTGACCTGGACGAACGGGTGCGCCAGCGCGAGGCGGTGATCGGCGACCAGGATGTGTCCCATGAGGCGTTGGTGGCCGAGCAGCGCAATGCCGATGCCAGCATCGAGCGCCTGCGCGATGGCCATCACGAATTGTCCGAACGCTTCAACCAGGTGCAGGGCCGTTTCTACTCGGTGGCCGGTGACATCGCCCGGGTCGAGCAGAGCATCCAGCACGGCCAGCAGCGCCTGCGCCAGTTGCAGGATGACTTCAAGGAAGCCGAGCGCACGCGCCTGGAAACCGAGTCGCACCTGGGCCACGACCGTACCCTGCTGGCTACCTTGGGCGAAGAGCTGGCCATGCTCGAACCCGAGCAGGAAATGACCCTGGCCGCTGCCGAAGAAGCCACTGCCGCCCTTGAAGAGGCCGAGCTGGGCATGCACGGCTGGCAGGAACAGTGGGACAGCTTCAACAGTCGTTCCGCCGAGCCGCGCCGCCAGGCCGAAGTGCAGCAGGCGCGCCTGCAACAGCTGGAGGCCAGCCTGGAACGCCAGGCCGAGCGCCAGCGCAAGCTGGGCGAGGAGCGTGAGCTGCTGGGCAGCGACCCGCAGGATGCGGCCATGCTCGAACTGGCCGAGCAGCTGGCCAGCAGCGAAATGCTGCTGGAAGAGTTGCAATTGTCGGAAGAGCAGGTGGTCGAGCGCCTGGAAGGCGCGCGTGAGCAACTGCAGCAGGCCACCCAGGCCCAACAGCAGGCGCAGGGCGACTTGCAACGCCTGGGCGGCCGCCTGGCCTCGCTCGAAGCCCTGCAGCAGGCTGCCCTGGAGCCGGGTGCAGGTGCTGCGCACTGGCTGCAGGGCCAAGGCCTGGAGCAACAGCCGCGGCTGGCTGAAGGGTTGCGGGTTGAGCCGGGCTGGGAGCTTGCGGTAGAAACCGTGCTCGGCGCCGACCTGCAGGCTGTGCTGGTGGACGACTTCAGTAACCTCGATTTTTCCGGCCTGGAGCAGGGCGAGTTGCGCTTGCTGCTGGCGAGCGGTACCGGTTCGTCGCTGCCCGGCAGCCTGCTGGAAAAGGTCGAAGGCCGTGTCGACCTGGCGCCCTGGCTGGGCCAGGTCAAACCCGTGGAAGACCTTGCCCAGGCGCTGGCGCAGCGCGCGTCGCTCGGCGAAGGCCAGAGCCTGGTCAGCCGCGATGGTTACTGGGTTGGCCAACACTTCCTGCGGGTGCGCCGTGGCGGCGAAGCTGAAGGCGGCGTGCTGGCACGCGGCCAGGAGATCGAGCGCCTGGGTCAGGAACAACTGGAGCAGGAAGCGGCGCTGGAGCAGTTGGAGCAGCAACTGCAGGCCCTGCGCGAGCAGCAGCTGGACCTTGAAGAACAGCGTGAACAACTGCGCCGTCGCACCCAGGAAGAAAACCGCCTGCATGGCGAGCTGAAGGCCAACCTGTCGGCTGGCCGCGCACGTGCCGAGCAGGTCGAGCTGCGCCGCCGGCGCCTGCAGGAAGAGCTGACCGAACTGGAAGAACAGCGCGCCCTGGAGCATGAGCAGCTGGGCGAAGCCCGCCTGCTGCTGCAGGAGGCCCTGGAGCTGATGGCACAGAACACCGAGCAGCGCGAGCAGTTGATGGCCCGCCGCGACACCCTGCGCGAAAGCCTCGATCGCGTGCGCCAGGAGGCCCGCCAGCACAAGGATCACGCCCACCAACTGGCTGTACGCCTGGGCTCGCTGCGCGCGCAGCATGATTCCACCCGCCAGGCCCTGGAGCGTCTTGAGCAGCAGGCCGCGCGCCTGACCGAGCGCCAGGAGCAACTGAGCCTGAACCTGGAGGAGGGCGAGGCCCCGCAGGAAGAACTGCGCCTGAAGCTGGAAGAGCTGCTGGAGCGGCGCATGAGCGTCGACGAGGAAATGCGCCAGGCTCGCCTGCACATGGACGAAGCCGACCGCGAACTGCGCGACGCCGAAAAGCGCCGTACCCAGGCCGAGCAGCAGGCCCAGTTGCTGCGTGGCCAGCTGGAACAGCTGCGCCTGGAGTGCCAGGGCCTGGATGTGCGGCGCAAGACCTTGCAGGAGCAGTTGCTGGCCGATGGCTACGACCTGCAAGGTGTGCTCGCCACCCTGGAGGCCGAGGCCAGCGAGCAGGGCACCGAACAGGAGTTGGAGCAGCTCGATGCGCGTATCCAGCGCCTGGGGGCGATCAACCTGGCGGCCATCGAAGAGTACGAGCAGCAGTCCGAGCGCAAGCGCTACCTGGACGCCCAGGACGCCGACCTGGTCGAAGCCCTGGAGACCCTGGAAAACGTCATTCGCAAGATCGACAAGGAAACCCGCAACCGCTTCAAGGATACCTTTGATCAGATAAATGCCGGATTACAGGCACTTTTCCCAAAAGTTTTCGGTGGTGGCAGCGCTTATCTGGAACTGACGGGCGAAGATCTACTCGATACAGGGGTAACGATCATGGCGCGGCCACCGGGCAAGAAGAACAGCACCATCCATCTGCTGTCCGGCGGCGAGAAGGCACTGACCGCATTGGCGCTGGTGTTTGCCATCTTCAAGTTGAACCCCGCACCGTTCTGCATGCTCGACGAAGTCGACGCGCCGCTGGACGATGCCAACGTCGGGCGTTACGCCCGTCTGGTCAAGGAAATGAGTGAAAGCGTGCAGTTCATCTACATCACCCATAACAAGATTGCCATGGAGATGGCGGATCAATTGATGGGGGTGACCATGCATGAACCGGGCTGTTCACGTCTGGTTGCCGTCGATGTGGAGGAGGCCATGGCCATGGTCGATGCCTGATGCTCGACGATAAGGGCATATTCCGTAGCGAAATGCCCCCGCCATGTGCGACAGACGGTGTAAAGTTGTCTTTGGTCGTGCTAGCTTAATGTCACTCGTTTTTTGCGTGGGTAAAACGCCTGTCAGAACATAGAGTTGGCGCCACGTGTTAAAGGGCTTTGAACCCTTTGTTTTCAAGCATATTTTTATAGAGGCACGGGATTACATGGAAATCGGTCTGCGCGAGTGGCTGATCGTCATCGGCATCATTGTCATTGCCGGGATTCTTTTCGACGGCTGGCGCCGCATGCGCGGCGGGAAAGGCAAGTTGAAATTCCGTCTGGATCGCAGTTATTCCAACCTGCCGGACGAAGAGGGCAATGCCGAAGTGCTTGGCCCTTCGCGGGTGCTGGATACCCACAAGGAGCCTGAGCTGGACGAAAGCGACCTGCCGTCGCTCAGTGCTTCTGCGCGTGATCGCGAGCGCGAGCCCAAGCCGGCCAAGGCTGCCAAGCGCGGCAAGCGCGCCACCGCTGCTGCGGATGCACAGCAGGGTGACCTGAACCTCAGCGCCGAGCCACGCGAGCCCGACCTGTTTGCCGACAGCGATGACGACTTTGCCGCGGAAAACACCCGCAGCAACGGTGCGGCGCCTGCCAGCAACAGCGTCAAGGAGCTGCCGCCGGCCGAGGAAGTGCTGGTGATCAGCGTCATCTCCCGCGACGAGGGTGGCTTCAAGGGCCCGGCGCTGCTGCAGAACATTCTGGAAAGCGGCCTGCGCTTCGGCGAAATGGACATCTTCCACCGTCACGAGAGCATGGCCGGTCACGGCGAGGTGCTGTTCTCCATGGCCAACGCCGTCAAGCCCGGCGTGTTCGACCTGGACGACATCGATCACTTCAGCACCCGCGCGGTGAGCTTCTTCCTCGGCCTGCCGGGCCCACGTCATCCGAAGCAGGCCTTCGACGTGATGGTGGCTGCGGCGCGCAAGCTGGCGCACGAACTGAACGGTGAGCTCAAGGACGACCAGCGCAGCGTGCTGACCGCCCAGACCATCGAGCACTACCGCCAGCGCATCGTCGAGTTCGAGCGCCGTGCGCTGACCCAGAAGCGCTGACAGATCCAGACGAAAGAGCAGCCTGAGGGCGTGCTGGTCGGTTCAGGTATTGCAATTGCCTGTGCTGGCCTCTTCGCGGGCTTGCCCGCTCCCACAGGTACATCACTGCCCTTGAGGCTCGTGGTGTCCTTGTGGGAGCGGGCAAGCCCGCGAAGAGGGCGGAACAGGCAATAAATACCTCAAGCCCCCGGCACCCACCCCCAGGCTGCTCTTTTGCTTTGCAAGAGAAGACAAATCCCATGACCGCCGAAACCCGTATCCACGAACTGCGTGCCGAGCTCGACCAGCACAACTACCGCTACTACGTGCTCGATGAGCCAAGCGTGCCCGATGCCGAATACGACCGCCTGTTCAACGAGCTCAAGGCGCTTGAAGCCGAACACCCGCACCTAGTAACCCCCGACTCGCCCACCCAGCGCGTGGGTGGCGAAGCCCTGGCCGCGTTCAGCCAGGTACGCCACGAAGTGCCCATGCTCAGCCTGGGCAACGCCTTCGAAGAAGCCGACCTGCGTGAGTTCGGCCGCCGCGTGGTAGACGGCCTCGACCAGCCCGGTGCGGTCGACTACAGCTGCGAGCCCAAGCTCGACGGCCTGGCCGTGAGCTTGTTGTACCGCGACGGCCAGTTGGTACAGGGCGCCACCCGTGGCGACGGCACCACTGGCGAAGACATCAGTGCCAACGTGCGTACCGTGCGCAACATCCCGCTCAAGCTGCAAGGCGAGGGGTGGCCGGCGGTACTGGAGGTGCGCGGCGAGGTGTATATGAGCAAGGCCGGTTTCGACCGGCTCAACGCCGCCCAGGCCGAAGCCGGTGGCAAGACCTTCGCCAACCCGCGCAACGCCGCCGCCGGCAGCCTGCGTCAGCTGGACTCGAAAATCACCGCCAGCCGCCCGCTGGAATTCTGCTGCTATGGCGTCGGCCAGGTGTCCGCGAGCATCGGCGACAGCCACATCGGCATCCTCGAGCAGCTCAAGGCCTGGGGCCTGCCGATCAGCCGCGAACTCAAGCATGCCGCTGGCATTGAAGAATGCCTGGCCTACTACCGCGACATCGGCGAGCGACGCAACAGCCTGCCCTACGAAATCGACGGCGTGGTGTTCAAGGTCAACAGCCTGGCCGCCCAGCGCGAACTGGGCTTCCGTGCCCGTGAGCCCCGCTGGGCGATTGCCCACAAGTTCCCGGCCATGGAAGAGCTGACCGAGGTGCTGGATGTCGAGTTCCAGGTCGGCCGCACCGGCGCGGTAACGCCCGTGGCACGCCTGAAACCGGTCAAGGTCGCCGGTGTGACCGTGTCCAACGCCACCCTGCACAACATGGACGAAATCGCCCGCCTGGGCCTGCGCATTGGCGACACGGTGATCATCCGCCGCGCCGGTGACGTGATTCCGCAGGTGATGCAGGTAGTGCTGGAGCGCCGCCCGGAAGATGCGCGCCCGGTGCAGGTGCCTAGCGAATGCCCGGTATGCGGCTCGCAGGTCGAGCGTACCCAGCTGGTCAAGCGTAGCAAGGGCAAGGAAACCACCAGCGAGGGTGCGGTGTACCGCTGCGTCGGTCGCCTGGCCTGTGGCGCCCAGCTCAAGCAGGCGATCATCCACTACGTGTCACGCCGCGCCATGGACATCGACGGCCTGGGCGAGAAGAGCGTCGAGCAGCTGGTGGACGAAGGCCTGATCGGCTCGCCGGCCGACCTGTACAAGCTGGAATTCGACCAGATCGTCGGCCTGGAAGGTTTTGCCGAAGTGTCCAGCAAGAAGCTGCTGGATGCCATCGAAGCCAGCAAGCGCCCGGGCCTGGCGCGCTTCATCTACGCCCTGGGCATCCCGGACGTAGGCGAGGAGACCGCCAAGGTGCTGGCCCGGTCGCTGGGCAGCCTGGCGCGCGTGCAGCAAGCGCTGCCGCAAGTGCTCACCTACCTGCCGGACATCGGCCTGGAGGTGGCGTACGAGATCCACAACTTCTTCGAGGACGAGCACAACCGCAAGGTCATCAAGCAGTTGCTCGACAGCGGCATGCAACTGCAGGACGAAGGCGAGCTGGCTGCCGAATTCGCCGCCAGCACCACCCTGGCCGGCATGATCGCCAAACTCGACATCGCCTCGGTTGGCCCGACCGGTGCCGAGAAGCTGGTGGCCAGGCTCGACAGCCTGGACAAGATCATCGCCGCCGACGGCATCGACCTGCGCCAGGCCCTGGCGGCCAAACAGGCCGAAGCCGTGCGCGAGTTCTTCAAGGATGAAGCCAACCAGAAACTGGCTCGGGACATCGAGGCACAGTTGCTGGCGTTCGGCATGCACTGGAGCAGCGAGAAGAAAGTCGCCGAAGGCCTGCCGCTGGCCGGCCAGACCTGGGTGCTGACCGGCACCCTGGAGCGCATGAGCCGTGATGTCGCCAAGGAAAAGCTGGAAAGCCTGGGGGCCAAGGTGGCGGGTTCGGTTTCCGGCAAGACCCACTGCGTGGTGGCAGGGCCGGGGGCGGGGTCCAAGCTGGCCAAGGCCAGTGAGTTGGGGGTGAAGGTACTTGATGAAGATGCCTTCGTCACCTTCCTGGCCGAGCAGGGCATCGCTGTCTAACGCCCTGCGCAATCCCCTGTGGCTTGCGCGGTCCTTGTGGGAGCGGGCATGCCCGCGAACACGGGCGAAGCCCGTGCCATCCACCGCGGCGCCTGCTTCGCGGCGGTTCGACGCCTCGACACGCCCGCTCCCACAGGTCCTGCGCTGGTCTTGCTGTCAGCGCTACCCCTGTAGGAGCGGGTTCACCCGCGAATTGGCAGCTCCAGTCCACCCCGGCCCGGACAAGTCATTGAGAAATGATGACTTTTTCTTCTCCAGAGGTTGTATCTGCCCCCAAGACCGGTACAATGGCGCCACTCACTGTTCAGCGAGCCTTGTAGTGGTGGCCCCATCGGTCCCCCCGCATTGATTACCCGTTAACCTGGTCAGGCCCGGAAGGGAGCAGCCATAGCGGGAACATCGAGTGCCGGGGTGTGGCTGGTGGGGCCGCCTCCATTTCAGGTCCTTGAATTCTCAAGGATTTCTCGCATTACCCTACTCGACTTCTCCTCAAGCGCATTGGGAAGCTACACGAACGAGGTTTTCAGAAAAGAGCCCTCGCTGATAAACGTAGACTTTCCCGCCCGTGTCCCCTTTGAACGTCTCGATCACATTGTCCGCCGCAGCAGGGCTGCTCAGGATCACGCGATAGCTTCGGCTCGTATGGGTGACGTTTGGCGATTGCTGATTCTCTTGCAACTTCTGCATGACGCAGGCGGAAAAAGCTTCTGGAGATTTCGCGGTCAGCAACTCCTTTGTCGGCTGATTAGGCGCGGATGCGCACCCCGCCAGCAGCGTGATAGTGAAGGAGGCAGCAGCAAGAGGCATAAAGCGCATCAGACAGTTCCGGATTTGAGTTCAGGCGCCATTCTCCATTTCATTTGGCTGATAGAAAACAGGCAAATGTCGATGTTACCTATCATTGATTTTGATGAGTCACGAGCGTCTCAGGGTAACCGAATGTCTATTCAATCTACCAGGGCGATGATTTAGACCAGTTTCTGATATTTTTCTTCGATCAAACTCTCCTCTAAGCTGCCTCCTCTTTGAAGCAATGCATTTCGGTGTGAGCATGAAAGAGATCCGCAAGGCAGGTGATCGGGGCGCCACCCGTTTGCCGTGGCTGAAATCCCGGCATTCCTTCTCGTTTGGAAGCTATAGAAACCCGCAAGAGAGTGGTTTCTCGGACCTGCGCGTCATCAACGAAGACTGGATTTCACAGGGTAAAGGCTTCGGTCAACATGGCCATCGTGATGTGGAGATCCTGACCTATGTCCTCAAGGGAACATTGGCCCATCGAGACACCCTGGCAAACAGCACCAGGATTCACGCAGGCGACTTTCAGCTCATCAGTGCCGGCTCGGGTATCGAGCACAGCGAATTCAATGCTTCCGCTACCCAGCCTGTGCATCTGCTACAAATCTGGCTGACCCCTCATTCGTCTCGCACCAAGCCTTCATACCAACAGAAGCACTTTCCGGCCGGAGAACGGCATGGAAAGCTCCAGCTGATCGCCTCGAAAACGGGGCAAGCCGGATCGCTGAAAATCCTCCAGGATACGAAAATCTATGCGGGCAACTTCTCACAAGGTGAGTCGCATACTCTGGCCCTCGCAGGGCGACGACACGCCTATGTCCACGTTGTCGCTGGCAGGCTCCGGGTGAACGGAGAAACTGTTGTGGAGGGCGACGGACTGAAGCTGACGGAAACCCAGGCGGTCACGTTCAGCCACGCTACTGATGCGCAGGTGCTGGTGTTCGATCTCCGGGCAACAGGCTCGGCACCTTCCAGGAAGCAATCCTTCGGGGGCTGCAAGACGCAGGCATGTGCCCGGCGCCGGTAGGTGCCTTCTGACTTCCATTTCTGCCGCGACCGCGCCGATGCAGCGGAGTAGGCGCTGTTGTCCTACCCGCATCGAAAGCCCGGTATCAGCAGGTATCCATTACTTTAGAGAAACCTGTCCGGCCTCAAGTTTGAGCGCCTTGAGGCGCTTCAGCAGCGTGCTGATATTCGTGCGTGCCGAACCTTCATTGGCCAGGCGCAGACGCTTGATCGCGATAACGGAGTCGCCAACGCCAGCGGTAAAGGGCGTCCGAATGATCTCTCGGAAAATAACGGTGTTTGAAGCAGACTCGGTCAACGTATATTCAGCCTCGCAGGTAACTTCGAAATCCAGGCCAAAAATGGGTTGGTCGACCCGCAGCAGGTTGGCGCGCAGGGTGTAGGCAGCAGGTGCTTCGCCAAGCAGGTCAGCACTGGCAAGTGATTGTTTGAGTGCAGCACCGAAGTCGGGGCCGTCGATTTCCGAAGTCCAGAGCGGGTTGGTGGCGTCTCCGCCATTTACTTCGGTTACCTGAATATTGCGATGCAGGCGTTGATCATAAAACTGCGCATCGGTCTGGTCGGATGCCACGGACATTCCGGAGATTTGCGCAGGCGAAGCGCACCCAGTGCAAAGGGCAATAAATACCGAGACCAGAAACACACGGAAGTAGGTCACTTGAATAATCCTTGAGTGATATGCCGGTAAAGCAAGACGAAAGCCATACATCGTGTATGGCTTCAACTATTGAAAGGCTGCGCCGCGGCATCGTTGGGAACGTACAGGCCTCAGGCCGAGCGTTGCGCTGTGCGGCAGATGCCTTTACAGGTTGTACTTCTCATCGATTCTGCGTTTGTCGAGCGTGTAGCGTTTGAGGTCGATCGTGTCAGATTCCAGCTTGGCATCGAGTTCGTCCATGTCGTGCTTTTTCAGCGTTGCAACATGGGCTTTGCTGGCTTGGTAGTTGATCATCTCTGCAGCGTCATGCCCACTCACCGGGTCCCACAGAATGGAAAGCGGCCAGAACAGCAGGTTCACAACACCAAAGCCATATGCGCGACCGTAGAACGAACCGCCACCTGGAAGCAGGCCAAGGCCGGCAGCAAGCCCTGGGCTTTTTTCTTCAACCGCGAGGTTTCTGGCGCGATAGCTGGCAAGTTCCGACTCTTGGGCCGAATTGAGGCCGGTAGCACAACCAGTGGTCAGCGCTATCAGTGCGGCAGCGGTCAGATTTCGAATTGTGGACATGCAACATTTCCTGAGTGTGAGTACTGTTCTCGGCGCACGGCAGGGCGCGGAGGCGCGTAACTCTACACTGAGTAGTGGCGTATTGATATCGCATTGCCATTACTCTATTCAGATGATGATGCATCCAGATGGTGGTTTTATCTTGGCCGCTTAAAGGTAGCTGTTGAACTGCCCTGTTTTTTTCCATGCTCCGCCGCCGACAGCTTCATCAGCCGCTGGAATTTCGGGCATTCCAAGTGATCTTCCTCAGGGCACTGCGCCGCATGCCGCAAGCCCTTGCTCATCGCCTGCAAGCGCCTGATCCGTGCATCCAGTTCGTCGGCCTTGGCGATCAGCATCTGGCGGTCGACCTGCAGGTCCACCAGCATCGTCCCCACTTCATCCAGCGAAAACCCCGCAGCCTGGCCCAGGGCGATCAACGCCAGCCGGTCTGCAACATCGGTTGCGAACTGCCGTCGCTGGCCAGGCCCGGCAAGTGACTTGAGCAGGCCTTTCTTCTCGTAGTAGCGCAGCGTCGAGGCGGGTACGCCTGTGCGTTTGGCGACGTCGGCAATGTCCATTTCGGGCCCTTGACTTGAAGTTGACTTCAACTTCTATGCTGCGCGGCATGGTGATGACCGTCAATCTTCGAGGGCTTGTTCAATGACGTTTACTGCAATGTTTTCCGCTGCTTTGCCAATTGGTATCGGTGCCACGATGGTGATGGACTTGTGGGGGCTGCTGCTGAGGCGGATGGGTGTCGCCA
Organism: Pseudomonas sp. B8(2017); assembly: GCF_002113575.1. Lineage (NCBI taxonomy): Bacteria > Pseudomonadati > Pseudomonadota > Gammaproteobacteria > Pseudomonadales > Pseudomonadaceae > Pseudomonas > Pseudomonas sp. B8(2017). The sequence continues at coordinate 328,839 of NZ_NEIO01000003.1, forward strand.
CGCTGAACTTCGCCATGGTCGGGCGTTGGGCGGGGCATTTGCTGCACGGGCGTGTGCGGCACCAGGCGATTGCCAAGGCGGAACCGGTGCGGCATGAGCTGGCGTTGGGGTGGGGGATTCATTACGCCATCGGCGTGCTGTTCGCGATGCTGCTGGTCGTGATCGTGGGGGAGGGCTGGTTGCTGGCACCTACTTTGTTGCCTGCGCTGGTTGTTGGTGTGGTGACGGTCGTGGCGCCTTTGTGCTTCATGCAACCGGCGATGGGCGCGGGGTTCTTTGCGTCGAGGACGCCGACGCCTGCGCGCAACTGCCTGAAGAGCCTGGCCACGCATTTTGTGTTTGGCGTGGGGATGTTCTTGAGTGCGGGTTTGCTGGCGAGCGTGCAATCAGCCTGCTGACAGCACCACCAGGCTTGAGCCTGCAATAGAAACTGTGTCTGCACCGCACAATCTTGTGGGAGCGGGCATGCCCGCGAAGAATGCAGCTCGGTGGCTGGCACCGGCTTTGCCGGTGTTCGCGGGCTCGCCCGCTCCCACAGCGACCGCGTCGACTTTGAGATTTTGAGATTTTGAGTCAGAGATCGCTGCCGATGCTCCAGGGTTCAGGGGCGAGCCACAGACATAGGGGTTGGATCGCCCATCCCCCCATACCGCTGCACAATCCGCTCGATCTCCCCCGACTGCTTCATCCGCACCAGCGCCCGCAGCAGCCCTTGGGTCGGTATCGCCGGGTCATTGCGTACCATGCACCCCAGGTCCTGGTCCTCCAGCACCGCCAGCGCCTGCAATTGCTGCTCGGCGGGCAGACCCTGGTTGAACCACTGCAACGACAGCTGGTTGCTTACCGCATGCCGATAGCGCCCGGCTTGCAGCTTCTGCAGCACCAGCAACTGGCTGCGGCTGTCCTCGCGGTGCAGGCGGCCTTGGTCGAGCAGCGGTTGCAAGGTCGAATAGGTGTAGCCAAGCACTGTGCCGATGGCCTGGGCAGGCAATTGCTCCGGGGGGAGCGGAGTACTGTCGCCAGCGCGGCCTACCAGCAAGTCTCGCTGGTGCAGCAACGGGATGCTCCAGACAAAATCCCCCGGCCGATCATTGAACCACTGGGTGCTGACATAGCAGCGCACATCTATATCACCGCTGTTCATCGCCTCCTGCAGGCGCAGGCGGGCCATGACGTGGTATTCGGGGCGTACGCCCACCTCTTTGGCCAAGGCCTGCATCAGGTCGTACAGCAAACCTTCCACCGGCTGGTCGTTTTCGATGCGCACCAGCGGCATGCTCCAGCTCTCGGCGACAGAAAAACGCAACACGGGCTGTTCAGCCTGGCTGTAGGTGCTCCACAGCAGCAACAGGGCCAGCAGTCTTCGCAAAGGCAATCCTCCCTGGATGGCGCGCCAGTTTCAAAGCTTAGACGACTTGCGCAGGGTGCAATTTTGCCCCCGCTCCGCTAGCATTAGCGATCTTCCGCTCGATCAGGCTACGATGGTTTTTCGATGAGTTATCAGGTTCTTGCACGTAAATGGCGTCCGCGCTCGTTCCGCGAAATGGTCGGCCAGACCCATGTGCTCAAGGCCTTGATCAATGCCTTGGACAACCAGCGCCTGCACCATGCCTACCTGTTCACCGGTACCCGGGGTGTGGGCAAGACCACCATTGCCCGTATCATCGCCAAGTGCCTGAACTGCGAAACCGGCATCACCTCCACGCCCTGCGGCACCTGCTCGGTGTGCCGGGAGATCGACGAAGGCCGTTTCGTCGACCTGATCGAGATCGACGCCGCCAGCCGCACCAAGGTCGAGGACACCCGCGAACTGCTCGATAACGTGCAGTACGCCCCGAGCCGTGGGCGCTTCAAGGTCTACCTGATCGACGAAGTGCACATGCTCTCGACCCACTCGTTCAACGCCTTGCTCAAGACGCTGGAAGAGCCGCCGCCCTACGTCAAGTTCATCCTCGCCACCACCGACCCGCAGAAGCTGCCGGCCACCATCCTGTCGCGCTGCCTGCAGTTCTCGCTGAAGAACATGAGCCCGGAGCGGGTGGTCGAGCACCTCAGCCATGTTCTGGCTGCCGAGAACGTGCCGTTCGAGCCGGATGCCCTGTGGCTGCTGGGGCGCGCGGCTGATGGTTCGATGCGTGACGCCATGAGCCTGACCGACCAGGCCATCGCCTTTGGCGAAGGCAAGGTATTGGCCGCCGATGTGCGGGCCATGCTCGGCAGCCTCGATCATGGCCAGGTTTACGGGGTGCTGCAGGCGCTGCTCGAAGGCGATGCCCGGGCCTTGCTCGAGGCCGTGCGCAACCTGGCCGAGCAGGGGCCGGACTGGGCTGGCGTGCTGGCCGAGATGCTCAATGTGCTGCACCGCGTTGCCATTGCCCAGGCGCTGCCGGAAGCGGTGGACAACGGCCAGGGTGACCGTGAGCGGGTGCTGGCGCTGGCCTCGGCATTGCCAGCCGAGGACGTGCAGTTCTATTACCAGATGGGCCTGATCGGCCGCCGTGACCTGCCCCTGGCGCCGGACCCGCGCGGTGGTTTCGAAATGGTCCTGCTGCGCATGCTGGCGTTCCGCCCGGCCGACACCGACGACGCGCCGAAGCCGGTACTAAAGCCAGTGGGGATCAGCCAGGCCACAGCTGATCCTGCAACACCGGTGGCAGCGCCGGCGGTTGCCGTGGCGCCGCCGGCCGCTGCTGTCGTGGCGCCTGTTGCACCGGTTGCCGCGCAACAAGTGCAGGCGCCCGCACCGGTCGAGCCAGCGCCACAGCCGGTTGTCGAGCCTGTGGTGGCGGCTGAGCCTGCCCCGGTCAGCGAACCTGAGCCAGCACCAGAACCCGTGGCAGAGGTGGTTGATCTGCCATGGGAAGAGCCCGCGCCAGCGCCTGCACCGGTAGTGGCCGAGCCTGCGCCGGCTCCTGCTCCGCCCCCTGCACCCACGCCGGTATCTGCCGCCCCGGCACACGACGACGAGCCACCTTTCGACCCGTCCGCTTATGCCGCAGTAGGCATGGACCGCGACGATGAACCGCCGTTGGACGAAGACTATTACGGCGGCGAAAGCGACCCGGTCGGCTTCAGCTACCTGGACGAACTGGCCGAACACGTCCAGGAAGAAGCACCCAAGCCGGCAGCCGAACCGCTGCCCGCAGCCAAGCCGGCCACCGGCTTGGCCCTGCAATGGCTGGAATTATTCCCACAGTTGCCTGTATCCGGGATGACAGGCAACATCGCGGCAAACTGTACGTTGATTGCCGCCGATGGCGACGACTGGCTGCTGCACCTGGACCCTGGCCAGGGTGCGCTGTTCAACGCCACCCAGCAGCGGCGCCTTAACGAAGCGCTCAACCAGCACCTGGGGCGCACGCTGAACCTGCGCATCGAGCTGATCCTGCCCGAGCAGGAAACCCCGGCCCAGGCAGCGGCGCGCAAACGCGCCGAGCGCCAGCAGGACGCAGTCACCTCGATCGAGCAGGATCCGTTGATCCAGCAGATGATCAAGTTGTTCGGCGCCAAGGTGCGGCAGGATACTATTGAGCCTGTAGAAGCCCTGGTTAATCAGGGCCAGTAACGGATAACCATGCGGCCGGCCCGGTGCCGGGCCGCATCACATGACCCAATCGAGGTATACCCCCATGATGAAAGGTGGCATGGCCGGCCTGATGAAGCAGGCCCAGCAGATGCAGGAAAAGATGCAGAAGATGCAGGAAGAGCTGGCCAACGCCGAAGTCACCGGCCAGTCCGGTGGTGGCCTGGTGAGCGTGGTGATGACCGGTCGTCACGACGTCAAGCGCGTCAGCATCGACCAGAGCCTGATGTCGACTGATGAAGACGACAAGGAAGTGCTGGAAGACCTGATCGCCGCCGCGCTGAACGACGCCGTGCGCAAGGTCGAGCAGAACAGCCAGGACAAGATGGGCAGCATGACCGCCGGCATGCAGCTGCCGCCGGGCTTCAAGATGCCGTTCTAAGGGCATTTGCGTTACCGAAAACCGCCGCTGATGACAGCGGCGGTTTTTTTGTGCGTTCCTGCAGCCTGCGCGGTCTTTGTAGGAGCGGCCTTGTGTCGCGAAAGGGCTGCGCAGCAGCCCCGGCAATCCATGCTGCGAAGCTGGCAACCTGGGGCCGCTTCGCGCCCCATCGCGACACAAGGCCGCTCCTACAGGGACCGCGCAAGCCTTGCGATGTGCGCATGGCTGATTTGACGCCACTGCCCCCGCTGGGTATAAACCGCCTCTTATTGATTTGTCAGGCCTTTCCCATGAGCTTCAGCCCTCTCATCCGCCAACTGATCGATGCCCTGCGTATTCTCCCGGGGGTCGGCCAGAAAACCGCCCAGCGCATGGCCCTGCAACTGCTCGAACGTGACCGCAGCGGCGGCCTGCGTCTGGCCCAGGCCTTGACCCAGGCCATGGAGGGGGTTGGGCATTGCCGTCAGTGCCGCACCCTGACCGAACAGGAGCTTTGCCCGCAATGCGCCGACACGCGCCGTGACGATACCCAGTTGTGTGTGGTCGAAGGGCCGACCGATGTGTATGCAGTGGAGCAGACCGGCTACCGTGGCCGCTACTTCGTGCTCAAGGGCCACTTGTCGCCGCTGGACGGGTTGGGGCCTGAGGCGATCGGGATTCCGCAACTGATGGCGCGGATCGAGGAGCAGGGCACCTTCACCGAGGTGATCCTGGCGACCAACCCGACGGTGGAAGGGGAGGCGACGGCGCATTACATTGCCCAGTTGCTGAGCGAGAAGGGCCTGGTGGCGTCGCGGATTGCCCATGGCGTGCCGCTGGGCGGCGAGCTGGAGCTGGTGGATGGTGGGACCTTGGCCCATGCGTTTGCGGGGCGTCGGCCGATTTCGCTCTGATTCAGAATGGTTGGGGCCGCTTTGCGGCCCATCGCCGGCAAGCCAGCTCCCACAGGGTTGCCGCAGGGCTGATGGCAGCGCCGTACTTGTGGGAGCTGGCTTGCCGGCGATAGGGCGCAAAGCGCCCTCGAATACTCAGTATTCGCTGAGTGAAAACTCGGTCAGGCAGAAAGTCGGTACCCCGGCCGCCTGCAGCCGGCGCGACCCGTCCAGCTCCGGCAGATCGATGATCGCCGCCGCCTCGAACACCCGCGCACCGGTCCGGCGCACCAGGTTGGCCGCTGCCAGCAGCGTACCGCCAGTAGCAATCAAGTCATCGAAGATCAACACCGAATCCCCTTCGCACAGGCTGTCGGCATGCACTTCCAGGAAGGCTTCGCCGTACTCGGTCTGGTAACCCTCGCTCAGCACATCAGCCGGCAGCTTGCCCTGCTTGCGGAACAGGATCAGTGGCTTGTTCAGCTGGTGGGCGATGATCGAGCCGATCAGGAAGCCCCGCGCGTCCATGGCGCCAATGTGGCTGAACTCGGCTTCGACATAGCGTTCGATGAACTGGTCGGCCACATAGCGCAGCCCGCGCGGCGACTGGAACAGCGGGGTGATATCGCGGAAGATCACGCCCGGTTTGGGGAAGTCCACTACCGGGCGGATCAGGGCTTTGAGGTCGAAGGCGTCGCTGTGCATTGTTGCGGGTATCCTGGGAAAACGAATGCCCAAGTATACCCGCTAAACGCCGGCCTCAGGCCTCCATTGCTCCACCGGCCAGCGCGCACAGCTGGATCGGGTCGAGAATGTGCACTTCCTTGCCTTCGGCACGGATCAGGCCGTTCTGCTGGAAGCGGGTGAACACCCGCGACACGGTTTCCACCGCCAGGCCCAGGTAGTTGCCGATCTCGTTGCGCGACATGCTCAGGCGGAACTGGTTGGCCGAATAGCCGCGGGCGCGGAAGCGTGCCGACAGGTTGACCAGGAAGGTGGCAATACGCTCGTCAGCGGTCTTTTTCGACAGCAGCAGCATCATCTGCTGGTCGTCGCGGATTTCCCGGCTCATTACCCGCATCAGCTGGCGGCGCAGCTGCGGTAGCTGCACCGACAGCTCGTCGAGGCGCTCGAACGGGATTTCGCACACCGAGGTGGTTTCCTGGGCCTGGGCCGACACCGGGTAGGCTTCGGTGTCCATGCCCGACAGGCCGACCAGCTCGCTGGGCAGGTGGAAGCCGGTGATCTGCTCTTCGCCGCTGTCGCTGAGGCTGAAGGTTTTCAGCGCGCCGGAACGTACCGCGTAGACCGAGCCGAAATTGTCGCCCTGGCGGAACAGGAACTCGCCTTTTTTCAACGGCCGCCCACGCTTGACGATTTCATCCAGTGCATCCATGTCTTCCAGGTTGAGCGACAGAGGCAGGCACAGGGGGGCCAGGCTGCAGTCCTTGCAATGGGCCTGGTTGTGTGGGCGCAGTTTGACTGGCTCGGACATTTTCATTCGATCCTTGTGGGAAAGCACACATAAGACGTAAGGGTAACTCACGGCGTAGGTTGTAGGCCAGCGTGCGCTGTTGTGGTGCGAACTGGCCGGCCCCGGCGGGTGTGCGCCGGGGCCTTCGCTGTGCCCATGGTGTGCCTGGCAAGGAACTTTGTCCATGCGGTTGAACGACTCGGTTCAGATCACCCGCGAGAAGCGCTGGCGGTTGTGCATCGCCAGGTAGGCGTCGAACACCATGCATACCGAACGCGCCAGCAGGCGGCCGGCCGGCAGGATGCGGATGCCTTTGTCGTCCAGGCGGATCAGGCCGTCGCGCTGCAAGGTCAGCAGTTCTGGCCAGAGGTCGTTGAAGTAGCCGCGAAAATCGATGGTGAAGGCTTGTTCGATCGGCTCGAAATCCAGCTCGAAATGGCAGATCAGTTGCTGGATCACTGCCCGGCGGATGCGGTCGTCGTGGTTGCACAGCAGGCCGCGCTGGGTGGCCAGCTGGGCGTTGGACAGGCTGTCCTGGTAGGTGTTGAGGTCGCTGCTGTTCTGGCAGTACAGGTCGCCGATCTGGCTGATGGCCGATACGCCCAGGCCGATCAGGTCGCAGTGCCCATGGGTGGTGTAACCCTGGAAGTTGCGCTGCAGGGTGCCTTCTTCCTGGGCGATGGCCAGCTCGTCGTCGGGCAGGGCGAAGTGGTCCATGCCGATGTAGCGGTAGCCGGCTGCGGTCAGCTGGTCGATGGTGGCGTGCAGCATCTCCAGCTTGGCGGCCGCGCTGGGCAGGTCATTGCTGTCGATGCGCCGTTGCGGCATGAAGCGCTCGGGCAGGTGGGCGTAGTTGAACACCGACAGGCGGTCGGGTTGCAGGCGGATCACTTCTTCGACGGTGCGGGCAAAGCCTTCCGGGGTTTGCTTGGGCAGGCCGTAGATCAGGTCGAGGTTGATCGAGCGGAACTGCAGGGTGCGCGCGGCTTCGATCAGGGTGCGGGTCTGTTCCAGGCTCTGCAGGCGGTTGACCGCACGCTGCACGGCCGGGTCGAGGTCCTGCACACCCAGGCTGACGCGGTTGAAGCCCAGTTCGCGGAGCAGGCCCATGGTCGACCAGTCGGCTTCGCGCGGGTCGATCTCGATGCCGTAGTCGCCGGAGTCGTCGTCCAGCAGGTGGAAGTGCTGGCGCAGGGTGGCCATCAGCTGGCGCAGTTCCACATGGCTGAGGAAAGTTGGCGTGCCGCCGCCGAAATGCAGCTGCTCGACACGCTGTTTAGGGTCGAGGTGGCAGGCGATCAGCTGGATTTCCTGCTCCAGGCGCTGCAGGTAGGGCGCAGCGCGGCCGCGGTCCTTGGTGATCACCTTGTTGCAGGCGCAGTAGTAGCAGATGTTGGCGCAGAACGGCACATGCACGTACAGCGACAGCGGGCGCGCGGCCCGACGGCTTTCGCGCAGGGCGTGGAGCAGGTCGAACGAGCCCACTTCGCTGTGCAGTTGCACGGCGGTCGGGTAAGAGGTGTAGCGTGGTCCGGCCAGGTCGTAACGGCGGATCAGGTCGGTATCCCAACGAAGGTCGTCGAGCATGAGGGCGGTCCCCGGAAAGAGCAGCAGTGCCCCGGAGTCTATGGCCGTCTGTAGGAATCTGTGTTGATTTGTATCAAGGGCATTGGGGCTGCTCTGCAGCCCTTCGCGGGCTTGCCCGCTCCCACAGGGGTACACATGATCCTGTAGGAGCGGGCATGCCCGCGAAGGGTCGCAAAGCGGCCCCCATCAATGCCCCATCAACCAATGCTGGTGCGGTCCAGGCATGGTCCAGATACCAAACAGCATCACCAGCACTCCGCCAGCCACCCGCACACTGCGTCTTTTCAACAAAATGTTTACTCGCTCCGCGGCTAATCCGGTAGCCAGCAATACCGGCCAGGTCCCCACGCCGAAAGCCAGCATCAGCGCCGCGCTGTACCCGGCATTGCCCTGGCTGGCCGCCCACAGCAAGGTGCTGTACACCAACCCGCACGGCAACCACCCCCACAAGGCCCCCAGCAACAACGCCCGAGGCACGCTGGACACCGGCAGCAAGCGCGACGCCACCGGCTGGATATGCCGCCACAGCCCCCGGCCCAGCGCCTCGATGCGGGTCAGCCCGCTCCACCAGCCGGCCAGGTACAACCCCATGGCGATCAACAGCAGCGCCGCCACCACCCGCAGTGCCAGCGCCGCCGGGCTGCTGGCCACGGCCCAGCCGGCCAGGCCCAGCAGCAGGCCGGCACAGGCATAGCTGAGAATGCGCCCAAGGTTGTACGCCAGCAGCAGGCGCAAGCGCCGGCCACGTTGTTCGGGTGGTATGGCTAGGGTCAGCGCACCCATCAGGCCGCCGCACATGCCCAGGCAGTGGCCGCCGCCGAGCAGGCCGAGGACCAACGCCGAGCCCAGCAGGGGCAGCAGGTCAGGCACGGGGTGGGGGTTCCTTGTCGGTGTCGGCCTGGTTGTCGTCAGGCTTCACCGCCGCCTGGTGGCGCGGGTCCTGGTCGTCGAACAGGATGCTGTGGGCAGGGCTTTCCAGGTCGTCGTACTGGCCGCTGTCCACCGCCCAGAAGAAGATGTACACGGCCACGCCGACCAGCAGCAGGGCTGCGGGGATCATGACATAGAGTGCGGGCATGACGACTTCCTCCCGGGCAAGGACGCTTCGTTCGCTGGCAGGCCCGATGGCAGGGGCAGGCGGGTCAGGCGCAGGGCGTTGAGTACCACGATCAGTGAACTGACCGACATGCCGATGGCTGCCCAAACCGGGGTGATCCAGCCAAGCGCGGCGAACGGTAACATCAGGCCATTATACAAGGTCGCCCAGAGCAGGTTCTCGAGGATGTTGCGGCGGGTGCGGCGGGCCAGCTCGAAGGCCTGTACCAGAGCCTGCAGGCGGTTGGACAGCAGCACGGCGTCGGCGCTGGTCTTGGCCAGGTCGGTGGCGCTGCCCATGGCGATGCTGATGTCGGCGGCGGCCAGTACCGGCACGTCGTTGACCCCGTCACCCAGCATCAGCACCTTGCGCCCGGCCGCCTGCAGCGCCTTCAGCCGGTCCAGTTTGTCGTCCGGGCGCAGGCCGCCGATGGCCTGGTCGATGCCCAGCTGTGCGGCCACTTCGGCAACCATCGGCGAGCTGTCGCCCGACAGCAGCAGCGTGCGCCAGCCACGGGCCTTGCAGGCCGCCAGCAGGGCAGGGGCATCGTCGCGCAGGCGGTCATCCAGGCCGAACCAGGCCAGCGGGCCCTGGCGGTCGCCCAGCAGCAGCCACTGGCCGCGCGGCTCTGGCACACCGGGGATTTCCGCGCCGCTCAGGGCGCAGACGAAGGTGGCCTGGCCAATGCGCAGGCGCTGGCCTTCGACCAGCCCTTCCAGGCCCAGGCCCGGCACGGTCTGCACGTCGTCAGCAGGCGTGGCGGTACGGCCGAAGGCACGGGCGATGGGGTGTTCGGAGCGGTTCTCCAGCGCCGCGGCCAGGGCCAGGCAGCGGTCGGCGGGCAGGCTGCCGAGCGGGCGAATGCTGCGCAAGGTCAGGCGGCCTTCGGTCAGCGTGCCGGTCTTGTCGAAAATCACTGTGTCGATCTGGTTCAGGCCTTCCAGCACATGGCCACGGGTGACCAGCAGGCCGAGCTTGTGCAAGGTGCCAGTGGCCGCAGTAAGCGCCGTTGGCGTGGCCAGGGACAGCGCGCAAGGGCAGGTCGCTACCAGCATGGCCAGCACGATCCAGAACGCCCGCGCCGGGTCCAGGTGCCACCACCACAGGCCGATGGCCGCAGCGGCCAGCAGCGAGAACAGCAGGAACCACCGCGAGGCCCGGTCGGCGATTTCGGCCAGGCGTGGTTTTTCGGTCTGGGCGCGTTCCAGCAGGCGGACGATGGCCGACAACCGCGAGTCGTGGCCGAGGGCTTCGACTTCCACGTTCAGGGTGCTTTCGACGTTCAGGGTACCGCCGGTGACCCGCTCGCCGACCCGCCGTGGTTGCGGCAGGTATTCACCGGTCAGCAACGATTCATCGACGCTGGAGCGGCCTTCGACGATGCGCCCGTCGGCGGGGATTACCGCGCCTGGCAGCACCTGCACCGTGTCACCGCGCTGCAGTTCGCTGAGCAGGATGCGCTCGCTGCGGCCGACGGCGTCCAGGCGCAGGCACGAGGCCGGCAGCAGGTTGACCAGCTGCGCAGTGGCCGCGGCGGTGCGTTCGCGGGCGCGGCGCTCCAGGTAGCGGCCGGTGAGCAGGAACAGCGCGAACATGCCCACGGTGTCGAAATACAGCTCGCCGCTGCCGGTGATGGCGGTCCAGATGCCGGCGCCGAAGGCCAGGCCAATGGCCAGCGACACCGAAACGTCCATGGTCAGGTGGCGGGTACGCAGGTCGCGTGCCGCGCCCTTGAAGAACGGTGCGCAGCTGTAGAACACGATGGGGATGGTGAGGAACAGCGCCACCCAGCGCAGGATGGTGTGCAGCTCGGGCGACAGGTCGATGTTGAATTCCGGCCAGGTGGCCATGGTTGCCATCATCGCCTGGAACCACAGCAGCCCGGCCACGCCCAGGCGGCGCAGGGCGCTGCGGTTCTCGCGTGCCAGTTGCTCGGCGGCCTGGTCGGGCTGATAGGGGTGGGCGGCGTAGCCGATCTGGCGCAGCTCGGCCAGCAGGCGCGAGAGCGGCAGTTGCTGGTCATGCCAGTTCAGCAGCAGGCGGTGGTTGGACAGGTTCAGGCGCGCCTCGGCGACGCCGGGCAGGTTGCGCAGGTGCTTTTCGATCAGCCAGCCGCAGGCGGCGCAGCTGATGCCTTCGACCAGCAGGGTGGTTTCGGCCAGGTCGCCAGCATGGCGAACGAAGGTTTGCTGTACGTCGCTGCGGTCGTAGAGGGCCAGTTCGTCCTGAAGCTGCTTGGGCAGGGCCTCGGGGTTGGCGCTGTTGTCGCTGCGGTGCTGGTAGTAGTGCTCCAGGCCACCGGCGACGATCGACTCGGCCACCGCCTGGCAGCCGGGGCAGCAGAACTGCCGAGGCTGGCCGAGGACCACGGCGGTGAAGCGGCTGCCGGAGGGGACGGGCAGGGCGCAGTGGTAGCAGGGGGTGGGCTGGGTCATAAGGCAGGCACGACTGGTCAGACAGATATGAAACCCTGTGGGAGCGGGCATGCCCGCTCCCACAGGGATTAGCGGTGTTGCTACTGCTGGTGCTCGGCACCTTGCAGCGCTTCATCACCCAGCTGCAAGGTCACACCATGCTCCACCTTTTCTTCCTCGAACAAGCGCCAAACCTGGCCACCTTCGCTACCCAGCAGCTCGACGAAGCGCCGCCCGTCAACCTTGTCCTCCAGCTGCCCCACATAGCGCCCTGCCTCGACCCGGCTCAGCAGCACCTTGCGGTCTTTCTCCGGCTGGGTTGGCGAAATCAGGTTCAGCTCCAGGCTCTGCGGGTCGCTGTTGCCGGCCAGGCGCACATCCACTTCGCCGGTCAGCTCGTCCAGGTGCACGCCGGCCTTCAGGCCCAGCGTCTGCGCCAGCAGTTCTCGGTCCAGCGAGCGGTTGATGCCCTTGCCAGCCTCGTAGTAGTTGTCGTTCACCAGGTTGTCCGGGTTGTGCACGGCGATGCTGACCATGGTCAGGCTCAGGCACACCGAGGTGGCGAGGATGCCGATGATGATCCAGGGCCAGAGGTGCTTGTACCAGGGGCTGGCGGCGGTGGCAGGCATTGTGGGTTATCTCTCTCAGCGGATCTGTGGGCCGATGAAGCGGCTCTTGGCTTCAACCTGGGCGTCGCTGTCATCGGCGCTCTTGAGGATGAAGGTGATTTCGTTGGTGGTCGATGGCAGTTTCTCGGGCGCGATCGACAGCTGCACCGGCAGGCTGACGATGTCACCAGCGTCCACGCGGATCTCGCGCTGGCCTTCAAGCTTCAGGTCCGGCAGGCCGGTAGCGTCCAGCACGTAGACGTGGTCACGCTGGTCCTTGTTCATCACTTTCAGGCTGTACACGTTCTCGATCCGGCCCTGGGCGTTCTCGCGGTACAGCACGCGGTCCTTGCTCACGTCGAAACCGACCAGCGAACGGGTGGCGAAGGCGGTGGCCAGGCCGACCATCATCACCAGCAGGACCACGGCATAGCCGATCAGGCGTGGGCGCAGCATGTGGGTCTTCTGCCCGGACAGGTTGTGTTCGGTGGTGTAGCTGATCAGCCCCCTGGGGTAGTTCATCTTGTCCATGATGTTGTCGCAGGCGTCGATGCACGCGGCGCAGCCGATGCACTCGATCTGCAAGCCGTCACGGATGTCGATGCCGGTGGGGCAGACCTGCACGCACATGGTGCAGTCGATGCAGTCGCCCAGGCCCGCGGCCTTGTAGTCCAGGTCCTTTTTGCGCGGGCCGCGGGTTTCGCCACGGCGCGGGTCGTAGGAAACGATCAGTGTGTCCTTGTCGAACATCACGCTCTGGAAGCGCGCGTAGGGGCACATGTACACGCATACCTGCTCGCGCAGCCAGCCGGCGTTACCGTAGGTGGCGAGGGTGAAGAAGCCGACCCAGAAGTAGGCCCAGCCGTCGGCCTGGCCGGTAAAGAATTCGGTGGCCAGTTCACGGATCGGCGAGAAGTAGCCGACGAAGGTCATGCCGGTGACGAAGCCGATCAGCAGCCACAGGCTGTGCTTGGCGAACTTGCGCAGGAACTTGTTGCCGCTCATGGGGGCTTTGTCGAGCTTCATGCGCTGGTTGCGGTCGCCCTCGGTGACCTTTTCGCACCACATGAAAATCCAGGTCCACACGCTTTGCGGGCAGGTGTAGCCGCACCACACCCGGCCGGCGAACACGGTGATGAAGAACAGGCCGAAGGCGGCAACGATGAGGATGCCCGAAAGCAGGATGAAGTCTTGCGGCCAGATGGTGGCGCCGAAGATGTAGAACTTGCGCTCGGGCAGGTTCCACCACACGGCCTGGTGGCCACCCCAGTTCAGCCATACGGTGCCGAAGTACAGCAGGAACAGCACAGCCCCGCCGACCATGCGCAGGCGTCGGAACAGGCCGGTGAAGGCACGGGTGTAGATCTTTTCCCGGGAGGCGTAGAGGTCGACGGAATCCTTCCCTTTGTTGGCAGGCGGGGTGACGTCATGTACCGGAATTTGCTTGCTCATCATCAAGTCCCACGGCAGTGGAGAAACGCCGCAGCCAGTGCGTGCCGGCCGCAGTCTCGCGCAATCTGCTAGCGCTCTGCGGCCCATGATACGCCGCTGATGGCAGTATGGGGCTGCACTGCGACCTTTAGTCGCGTTGGGTTCGTGGTATGAATCGTGTTATGGCAGGTGTCAATTGATCCAGGTCATCAGCCTGCAAGAAATGCTGTGTCTTTGCCGGCCTCTTCGCGGGTGAACCCGCTCCCACAGGAATCGCACAGGCCCTTGGGCGAGCGCAGTACCTGTGGGAGCGGGTTTACCCGCGAAGAGGCCAGGCCTGCTTACTCGGCCTTGGCCGGTTCGGCCTGCTGCGACAGGCTGTACACATAAGCCGCCAGCAAGTGCACCTTGTCATTCCCTTGCATCTGCTCCTGGGCCGGCATCTGCCCCTGGCGACCGTAGCGGATGGTCTGTTGCAACTGGGCAAAGCTCGAACCGTAGATGAACGCCTGCGGATGGGTCAGGTTCGGCGCGCCCATGGCTGGCGTACCCTTGCCCTCCGGCCCGTGGCAGGCCACGCAGTTGGCGGCGAAGATCTTCTGCCCGTTCTCGGCATCGGCCTTCACGCCCTCTGGCAGGGTGCGGCCATCGAGCTTGCTGACCACGAACGCGGCCACATCGGCCACGCCCTGGTCACCGATCACTTCGGCCCAGGCCGGCATCACGCCGTGGCGACCGCCCATGATGGTGGTCTTGATGGTGTCTGGCTCGCCGCCCCAGCGCCAGTCGTTGTCGGTGAGGTTAGGGAAGCCGAAGGCACCCTTGGCGTCGGAGCCGTGGCACACCGAGCAGTTGGAAGCGAACAGCCGCGCGCCCATCTTCAGGGCCTGCGGGTCCTTGGCCACCTCGGTGATGGGCATGGCGGCGAACTTGGCGAAGATCGGCCCGAAGCGGGCGTCGGCCTTGGCCATTTCCTTTTCCCACTCGTGCACGCCGGTCCAGCCCGGCTGGCCGTTGGAAAACTCGGTCTGCTTGTCGTTATCCAAGTACGAGTAGCCCGGCAGGACGCCTTTCCAGTTGCCCAGGCCCGGGTACAGCACCAGGTAGCCGAGGGCGAAGACGATGGTACCGACGAACAGCCAGAACCACCATTTCGGCAGCGGGTTGTCGTACTCCTCGATGCCATCGAAGGCATGCCCGACGGTTTCGTCGGTGACCTCTTCGCGCTGGCCCTTGCGGGTCGACAGCAGCAGCCAGGTCAACGAGAAGATGGTGCCCAGGGTCAGGACGGTAACGTACAGACTCCAGAAGGTTGTCATTGTTTTTTGCTCCCAGAAGCTTTTGCTTGCTCGACGTGCCGGCTGGCTTCGGGGTCATCCGCGAAGGGCAGTTGGGTCGCTTCGTCGAAGTCCTTCTTGCGCCGTGGGTTGAACACCCACAGCGCCAGGCCCACGAAGGCCACCATCACCACGACGGTGCCCAGGCCGCGAATCATCCCGATATCCATCAGCGTCACCGTTTGCTCTTGATGATGGTGCCAAGACCCTGCAGGTACGCGACGATGGCGTCCATTTCGGTCTTGCCCTTGACCGCGTCGCGGGCCCCGGCGATATCGGCGTCGGTGTACGGCACGCCGAGGGTGCGCAGCACCTCCATCTTCTTCGCGGTGTCCTTGCCGTCGAGCTTGTGCTCGACCAGCCACGGGTACGACGGCATCTTCGATTCCGGTACCACGTTGCGCGGGTTGTACAGGTGCGCACGGTGCCAGTCATCGGAGTAACGGCCACCGACCCGCGCCAGGTCCGGCCCGGTACGCTTGGAGCCCCACAGGAACGGGTGGTCCCACACGCTCTCGCCGGCTACCGAGTAGTGGCCGTAGCGCTCGGTTTCGGCACGGAACGGGCGGATCATCTGCGAGTGGCAGCCCACGCAGCCTTCGCGGATGTAGATATCGCGGCCTTCAAGTTCCAGCGCGGTGCGCGGCTTCATGCCTTCCACGGGTTTGTTGGTGACGTCCTGGAAAAACAGCGGGACGATCTGGGTCAGGCCACCGACGCTCACGGCGATGACCATGAAGAAGGCCAGCAGGCCTATGTTCTTCTCGACGGCTTCATGCTTCATCAGTGCGCTCCCACGACGACGATCTTGGCGGCTTCCTCAGCCTGTGCCGGGTTGGCGGCACGTACGGTACGGAACACGTTGTAGGCCATCAGCAGCATGCCGGTGGCGAAGAACGCACCGCCCAGGGCGCGGACGATATAGCCAGGGTGGCTGGCCTGCAGGGCTTCGACGAAGGAGTAGGTGAGGGTGCCGTCATCGTTGATGGCGCGCCACATCAGGCCCTGGGTGATGCCGTTTACCCACATCGAGGCGATGTACAGCACGGTACCGATGGTAGCCAGCCAGAAGTGCGCGTTGATCAGGCCGACGCTGTGCATCTGCTCGCGGCCATACAGGCGCGGGATCATGTGGTACACGGCGCCGATCGAGATCATCGCCACCCAGCCGAGGGCGCCGGCGTGGACGTGGCCGATGGTCCAGTCGGTGTAGTGCGACAGCGAGTTCACGGTCTTGATGGCCATCATCGGGCCTTCGAAGGTGGACATGCCGTAGAACGCCAGCGACACCACCAGGAAGCGCAGGATCGGGTCGGTGCGCAGTTTGTGCCAGGCACCGGACAGGGTCATCATGCCGTTGATCATGCCGCCCCAGCTTGGCGCCAGCAGGATGATCGACATGACCATGCCCAGCGACTGCGCCCAGTCAGGCAGGGCGGTGTAGTGCAGGTGGTGCGGGCCGGCCCAGATGTACAGGGTGATCAGTGCCCAGAAGTGCACGATCGACAGGCGATACGAGTAGATCGGGCGTTCGGCCTGCTTGGGTACGAAGTAGTACATCATCCCCAGGAAACCGGTGGTGAGGAAGAAGCCCACGGCGTTGTGGCCGTACCACCACTGGATCATCGCGTCGGTGGCGCCGGAGTAGGCCGAATACGACTTGAACAGGCTTACCGGCAGCGAGATGTGGTTGACGATGTGCAGCATCGCGGTAACCACGATGAAGGCGCCGTAGAACCAGTTGCCGACATAGATGTGCTTGGTCTTGCGCTTGACGATGGTGCCGAAGAACACCAGCCCGTAGGTGACCCACACAATGGCCAGCAGGATCGCCAGCGGCCACTCGAGCTCGGCGTATTCCTTGGTGGTGGTGTAGCCCATCGGCAGGGTGATCAGCGCCCCGACGATCACCGCCTGCCAACCCCAGAAGGTGAAGGCGGCCATGCTGTCGGAGATCAGCCGGGTCTGGCAGGTGCGCTGCACCACGTAGTAGCTGGTGCCGAACAGCGCACAGCCTCCGAAGGCGAAGATCACCAGGTTGGTGTGCAGCGGGCGCAGGCGGCCGAAGCTGGTCCAGGGCAGGTCCAGGTTCAGTTGCGGCCATACCAGCTGCGAGGCGATGAAGACGCCGAGGCCCATGCCAAGGATCCCCCAGACCACCGTCATGATGGCGAACTGGCGGACGACCTTATAGTTATAAGCAGTCGGACTGATTGCTGTGCTCATTGCTAAGGTTCCACGGTTTTGATGTTCTTGTTGGTCGAAAAATCGGCGCCAGTATTGATAACCACCGGGGTTACCGCAACGCAACTTTGGTACGCCGACCCGTGCCCGAGCCCGTTCACTGATGTCCCGCAGCGATCGGGTCTGGACGATTGTACACAAATAAATATTTGTAATGTGTACCGTTTTTCGCCTTTTTCTGATCGATCGGTCAAGCTTTTTATCGGGACGGCGACAGGCTACGCGCCGCGTCTGCTCCGCTCCTTTCGGAGCGAGGCCCACTGAGGCAACAAGCTTAGTTGTGTTCGGAGGGGGTGCAAGGAGGGGTAGAGCGGGGAGAGGGGCTGCTTTGCAGCCCTTCGCGGGCTTGCCCGCTCCCACAGGTTCACCACAATGCTTGAAATCTGTGGTTAACCTGTGGGAGCGGGCGAGCCCGCGAATGGGTGTTACTTGGCAGTCAGGTCTGGCGAAGCTTGATCCTGCGACAGGCTATACACGTATGCCGCCAGCAGGTGCACCTTGTCGTTGCCCTGGATCTCCGCCTGCGCCGGCATCTGACCCTGGCGACCATAGCGAATGGTCTGCTGCAGCTGGGCAAAGCTCGAACCGTAGATGAACGCCTGCGGGTGGGTCAGGTCTGGCGCGCCCATGGCCGGGGTGCCCTTGCCTTCAGGCCCGTGGCAGGCCACGCAGTTGCCGGCGAAGATTTCCTTGCCCTTGGCGGCGTCGGCCTTGACCCCTTCCGGCAGGCTGCGGCCATCGAGGTTGGTGAGCACGAACGCGGCCACATCCGCCACGCCCTGCTCGCCGATCACTTCGGCCCAGGCCGGCATCACGCCGTGGCGACCGTTCATGATCGACGCCTTGATGGTTTCCGCCTCGCCGCCCCAGCGCCAGTCCTTGTCGGTGAGGTTGGGGAAGCCATAGGCACCCTTGGCGTCCGAGCCGTGGCACACCGAGCAGTTCGAGGCGAACAGGCGGCTGCCCATTTTCAGCGCCTGCGGGTCCTTGGCCACTTCTTCCACGGGCATGGCAGCATACTTGGCGAAGATCGGGCCGAATTTTGCGTCGGCCTTGTCCATCTCCTTCTGCCATTCGTTGGCGCCCGTCCAGCCATTTTCATAGCCCGGCAGGATGCCCTTCCAGTTGCCCAGGCCCGGGTAGAGGATCAGGTAGCCGACCGAGAACACCAGGGTGCCGACGAACAGCCAGAACCACCACTTGGGCAGCGGGTTGTCGTATTCCTCGATGCCGTCGAAGCTGTGGCCCATGGTCTGGTCGGTGGTGTTGTTGCTCTGGCCCTTGCGGGTGGCGAGCAGCAGCCAGGTCAGGCCAATCAGGCTACCGATGGTCAGTACGCAGATGTACGTACTCCAGAAGGTGGTCATTGCCCGTTACTCCTTTTTGCAGCAGGTTCCTGTCCGGCAGAGGGCAGGCGGTCGTCGACGAAGGGCAGCAGGCGCGCTTCGGCGAAATCACGGTCGCGGCGGCGGTTGAATACCCACAGGGTGAGGCCGATGAAGGCGATCATCACCACCAGTGTGCCCAGGCCGCGGATCATGCCGATGTCCATTCCCATCGCATTCACCTCTTGTTCTTGATCGCGGTGCCGAGCACCTGCAGGTAGGCGACCAGGGCGTCCATCTCGGTCTTGCCCTTGACCGCGTCGCGGGCCCCGGCGATGTCATCGTCGGTGTACGGCACGCCCAGGGTGCGCAAGGTGCGCATCTTGGTGTCGGTATGGCTGTTGTCGACCTGCTGGGCGACCAGCCATGGGTACGACGGCATCTTCGACTCCGGTACCACGTTGCGCGGGTTGTACAGGTGCGCACGGTGCCAGTCGTCCGAGTAGCGGCCACCGACCCGGGCCAGGTCCGGCCCGGTGCGCTTGGAGCCCCACAGGAACGGGTGGTCCCACACGCTTTCACCAGCCACCGAGTAGTGGCCATAGCGCTCGGTTTCGGCGCGGAACGGGCGGATCATCTGCGAGTGGCAGCCTACGCAGCCTTCGCGGATGTAGATATCGCGGCCTTCCAGCTGCAGCGCGGTGTAGGGCTTCATGCCTTCCACCGGCTTGTTGGTGACGTCCTGGAAGAACAACGGGACGATCTGGGTCAGGCCGCCGATGCTGACGGCAAACACCATCAGCAGGGCCAGCAGGCCGACGTTTTTCTCGATGACTTCATGTTTCATCAGGCAGGTCTCCTCAAGCCAGCTGGGCGTTCGCAGGGGCGACATCGAGCGCCGGCGAACGCACGGTGCGCCAGGTGTTCCAGGCCATCAGGAACATGCCGCTGAGGAAGATCGCACCGCCGACGAAGCGCACGATGAAGCCTGGGTGGCTGGCCACCAGGGTTTCCACGAACGAGTAGGTGAGCGTGCCGTCGCTGTTGACCGCGCGCCACATCAGGCCCTGGGCGATGCCGTTGACCCACATCGAGGCGATGTACAGCACGGTGCCGATGGTGGCCAGCCAGAAGTGCGCGTTGATCAGGCCGATACTGTACATGCGCTCCTTGCCGAACACTTTCGGGATGGTGTGGTACAGCGCGCCGATCGAAATCATCGCCACCCAGCCGAGGGCGCCGGCGTGGACGTGGCCGATGGTCCAGTCGGTGTAGTGGGACAGGGCGTTGACCGTCTTGATGGCCATCATCGGGCCTTCGAAGGTGGACATGCCGTAGAACGCCAGCGACACCACCAGGAAGCGCAGGATCGGGTCGCTGCGCAGTTTGTGCCAGGCGCCGGACAGGGTCATCATGCCGTTGATCATGCCGCCCCAGCTTGGTGCCAGCAGGATCAGCGACATCACCATGCCCAGCGACTGTGCCCAGTCGGGCAGGGCGGTGTAGTGCAGGTGGTGCGGGCCGGCCCAGATGTACAGGGTGATCAGCGCCCAGAAGTGGACGATCGACAGGCGATAGGAATACACCGGGCGTTCGGCCTGCTTGGGCACGTAGTAGTACATCATCCCCAGGAAGCCCGCGGTCAGGAAGAAGCCCACGGCGTTGTGGCCGTACCACCACTGCACCATGGCATCGGTGGCGCCGGCATAGACCGAGTAGGACTTGGTCAGGCTGACCGGCAGTTCCAGGTTGTTGACGACGTGCAGCATCGCCACGGTGAGGATGAAGCCGCCGAAGAACCAGTTACCGACGTAGATGTGCTTGGTGTTGCGCTTCATCAGCGTGCCGAAGAACACGATGGCGTAGCTCACCCAGACGATGGTGATCAGGATGTCGATCGGCCATTCCAGTTCGGCGTATTCCTTGGAGCTGGTGTAGCCCAGCGGCAGGCTGATGGCCGCCAGCAGGATCACCAGTTGCCAGCCCCAGAAGGTGAACGCGGCCAGGCCCGGTGCGAACAGGGTGGTCTGGCAGGTGCGTTGCACCGAATAATAGGAGGTGGCGAACAGCGCACAGCCGCCGAAGGCGAAGATCACCGCATTGGTATGCAGGGGGCGCA
This sequence comes from Pseudomonas sp. B8(2017), assembly GCF_002113575.1. Lineage (NCBI taxonomy): Bacteria > Pseudomonadati > Pseudomonadota > Gammaproteobacteria > Pseudomonadales > Pseudomonadaceae > Pseudomonas > Pseudomonas sp. B8(2017). Next base: position 349,311 of record NZ_NEIO01000003.1, read on the forward strand.
GGCGGCCGAAGCTGGTCCAGGGGAGGTCGAAGTTGAGGGAAGGCCAGGCGAGCTGGGCGGCGATGAAGACGCCGAGCCCCATCCCGACGATTCCCCACACCACCGTCATGATGGCGAATTGGCGGACCACCTTGTAGTTATAGGCGGTACTGCTGGTTGTGTTCATGTATGGGTTCCCATCCACGGTTATTTGGCAGGCTTTACAGCGAGGCAAGCATGATTAATGGGCAAAGTGCCGGTATTGACGGGGATCAATGGGCGAAGGTCGGAAATGTCCCAGGCTTGCGCTGCGATCCCCCGCACGTTCGGGGCAAGGACGGCTACAAGGGCTGCCTGATCCTGGCCCATGGCGCAGGTGCGCCGATGGACAGCGGGTTCATGGACGAAATGGCGCAAAGGCTTGCGGCGCTTGGGGTAGCGGTAGTGCGCTTCGAGTTCCCGTACATGGCCGAGCGCAGGGTTGCCGGCGGCAAGCGGCCGCCGAACCCGCAGAAGGTGTTGCTGGAATGCTGGCGCGAGGTGTACCGGCAGGTGCGACCTTTGGTCGCGGGCAAGCTGGCGGTGGGTGGCAAGTCCATGGGCGGGCGCATGGCCAGCCTGCTGGCCGATGAACTGGAAGCGGATGCACTGGTGTGCCTGGGCTATCCGTTCTATGCGGTGGGCAAGCCGGAAAAGCCACGGGTCGAGCACCTGGCCGAATTGAAGACGCCGACGTTGATCGTGCAGGGCGAGCGGGATGCGCTGGGTAACCGCGAGGCGGTGGCAGGGTATGCGTTATCGCCGGCGATCGAGGTGAGCTGGCTGGTGGCGGGGGACCATGACCTGAAGCCGCTGAAGGCCTCGGGGTTCAGCCATGAGCAGCACTTGCAGGCGGCGGCTGAGAAGGTTGCAGCTTTCCTAAAAGATTAGTGCTGGATTCTTCGCGGGCTTGCCCGCTCCCACAGGAACTACACAGGCCTGGAAGCTTGTGTGGTATCTGTGGGAGCGGGCGAGCCCGCGAAGAGGCCGGTACAGGCTACCGCTTAGTCACGGTACTCGCACAGGTAGGCAGTATCCACCGCCACCTTCAGCTGGAACTTGCTGTCGGCGGCCACATTGAACTTGTCACCGGCGTTGAAGGTTTCCCAGTTGTCGCTACCTGGCAGCTTCACGGTCAGGGCGCCGGAAACCACGTGCATGATCTCGCGCTTGGCAGTGCCGAACTCGTATTCGCCCGGGGCCATCACGCCGACAGTGGCCGGGCCTTCTTCGCCAGCGAATGCGATCGACTTGACGGTGCCGTTGAAGTACTCGTTGACCTGGAACATGGGCGACTCCTGAAAAGGGGGGATGAAAAAGGGCTGGCCAGTATGCCCAAGCCCACGGGCCCCGTCATCTGCTTTCAGGTAGCGTCCACCGGCAGGCTCAACGGCAGCAGCCGCGCGGTATTGCGCGCATCTTCCAGGGCCCGGTGCTGCTGCCCGCAAAAGTGCATGCCGGCCAGCTGCAGTGCACCGTTCAGCCCCGCGGGGCGCTGCAGGTGGCGGGCCTTGGCGAAGCGTTGCTTGAGGTTGATGTGCGGCAGGGTCCGCAGCAGGCTGTCCAGCCCATGCTGCTGCCACTCCTGGTGCAACTGCTGGCGGTCGTAGTCGCCCCAGCTGACCCAGGCCTGAAGCTGCCCGCGGTGGTGCCCGAGCCAGCGCTCGAAGCTTGCCCATACTTCGCGGAACGGTGCGGCACTGTCCACGCTGGCCTGGCTGATGTGGGTCAGCTCACGGCAGAACGGGGTCAGCTGCGGTCGCCGCCGGGGCTTCACGAAGCGCTGGAAGTGGTCGACCTCGCGGCCTTCGCGGGTAACCAGGCTTGCGCCGATTTCAATGACTTCCATCTCTGTGACCGGCCACCCACCATCGTCGGTGGTGGCTTCCAGGTCGATCACCAACCAATGGCCCATACCAGGCTCCCTTGCAGATCCTGCTAGAGCGTAGCCAAACTCAGGGCATCCGGCACCCCCTGGCAATTTGCCTGCGGCTTTGGCACAAAGGGCCACTATCCGGCAGTTGTGTCCGGCCCGGAAAACGCCTAGCTTAGGTGGACCCAGGCATGAACCGTGATGAGCATCCGTCTTGACTCCAGCGCCCGGCCTAAAGGCCCTGTCTTCCCTGATGCTGTTGGCCGTGTTCTGGCTGGCGGCGCCGGTATGGGCTGCCGATGCCGTCGAAGTGAGGATTGGCGCGGCGCATTTCCCACCGTATACGGTACGCCCCGAGCAGGGCGCCGACAGCGGCCTGCTGCCGCAGCTGGTCGACGCGCTAAACCGCACGCAGCAGCGCTACCACTTCGTCGTGGTGCCCACCTCCATCCAGCGGCGTTTTGGTGACCTCCAGCAAGGCCGCACCGACATGGCCATTTTCGAGAACCCGGAGTGGGGCTGGCAGCAGATTGCCCACCAGAGCGTGGACCTGGGCCTGGAAGACGCCGAGGTGTTCGTCGCCCGCAAGGCCAATGGCCGTGACCCGCATTACTTCGACGACCTGCACGGCAAGCGCCTGGCGCTGATCAACGGCTACCACTATGCGTTCGCCGGCTTCAACTCCGACCCGGACTACCTGCGCACCGCCTACAAAGCGACCCTGACCTATTCCCACGACAGCAACCTGCTGATGGTGCAGGCCGACCGCGCCGACATCGCCCTGGTCACGCGTTCCTATCTCAGCGATTTCCTGAAGCGCAACCCGGCCAGCCGGGACCAGTTGGTGTCCTCGCAGCGCATTGACCAGGTCTACCACCACTACGCCTTGCTGCGCCCGGGGGCGCCGATCGGCGAGCAGTCGTTCGCGGCGCTGCTGCGGGCCCTGCGCGACAGTGGCGAGCTGGCGCGCATCTTCGAGCCCTACCGCATCACGGTGTCGGCCCCACACGACTAAATTCCCGTGGTGCGGCAACGTTCTCAGCAGTGAGCCTTTTCTTCATTGCCGTGAGTCAAGCCCATGCCGTTCGATGCCGCTTCGCAGCCCCAGTCAGCGCCACGCTGGCGCAGCCTCAGTGCCGAGGAGGGTGACAGCTGGCTGAGCCTGTCCCTCGAAGGCCGCCCGCTGATCCAGTTGCGCCTGGAGGTGGGCGCTACCCTGCATGTTCACCTGGAGCGGCTGTGCCCCGAGCGCCCCTATCAGGCCTTGTGGGCCGCCTGTTATTGGCTGCTGGCCCGCGACACCGCCTGCCAGCGCCTGGCCTGGTACCTGCCCGAGGCGTTGCCCCAGGCATTGACCAGTGGCCTGCTGCTTGCCGGCGAGCAGCCTGGCCAATACCTGTGCGAGCGAGCGCTGTTCTGGCAGCTGCCACAGCCGTGGCTGGGCGAGTCGGCCGGCGTGGCATACCCGCAGCAAATGCAGATCAGCAACGGCAAGCGCCACCCACGCCGCGCGCCCAAGCCTCGTGGCGAGGTGTACCGGCGCTTCGATACGCGCCTGGGCAGCTGGGTGTCGCTGCGTACCTTGGAGATCGAGCATGACCTGGAGCGCTTCAACCGCTGGCAGAACAACCCGCGGGTGGAGGCGTTCTGGCAGGAGGCTGGCACCCTGGCGCAGCACCGTGAATACCTGGGCAAGCTCGAGGCCGACCCGCATGCCCTGACGTTGATCGGCTGCTTCGATGACCAGCCGTTTGCCTACTTCGAGGCGTACTGGGCCAAGGAAGACCGCATTGCGCCGTTCTACCCGGCCGATGACTACGACCGTGGCATCCACATGCTGGTAGGGGAGGAGAGCCATCGCGGGCCGCACAAGGTGGCCAGCTGGCTATCGGCGCTGGTGCACTACCTGTTCCTGGATGACCCGCGCACCCAGCGGGTGGTGGCCGAGCCGCGTGCAGACAACGGCAAGATGATCGGCTACATGCACGACCAGTGCTTCCATTGCGACAAGGAGTTCGACTTCCCGCACAAGCGCGCGGCGTTGATGATTCTGGGGCGGGAACGGTTTTTCGATCGCTGCAAACTGGCTTGATATCGAGGTGGCTTCTTCGCGGGCGCGCCCGCTCCCACAGGTCCCCCTCAGTCTTTGAGGTCTGTGCTTTTCCTGTGGGAGCGGGCGTGCCCGCGAAGAAGCAGACTCTGCCTGATCAGGCCTGCCGACTGGCCGTCTTGCGGCAATGTACCAGCGCATCGCGGATCATGAAGTTGACCAGTGTCGGCGACACTCCCAGCTCCTTGGCAATGTCCTTCTGCGGCACGCCATGCAGGCGGTACATCTCGAAGGCATAGCGGGTGCGCTGGGGCAGTTCGTTCAGCGCCTCGGCAATGTCATCCAGCGCGGCAAGGTTGATGTGGGTGGCTTCGGGGGAGGCGTTTTGCACGACTACGTTCAGGCCTTCCTCCTCGCTGCCGGAGTACTTCAACTCCATCGCCTGCTTGCGATAGTGGTCGATGGCCAGGTTGCGCACGATCTGGAACAGGTAGCTCAGCTGCGCCTTGAACGACGATGTGATCTGCGGGGCGGCGCTGAGCCGGAAAAAGGCGTCCTGCACCACATCTTCGGCGCGCGACCGGCAGCCGGTGATGCGGGCAGCAATCTTGACCAGGATGCTGCGGTTGTCTACGAAGGCCTGCAGTAATGGTGAATCGCACTTACTTGTGGATAGTTGTTCCGCCATGGAAATCACCTTGTCACAGAGGGGAAAGGACGCACCCAAATTTGGGAAGCTTCCTACGACGGGCGACAAGCTATTCAGAATGATAATGATTGTCAAATGCGAAATGTAATTGGTAACCGTGCATTTCGGTTCTAAGCCTGCGGCACCGGGCTCGCCCGCGAAAGGGCCTGCGTGGTGCCCTTGCCGGTGCCATGACACGCTAATTTCTCCCCCCGCCCATCCGTTCCCCTGTGTACACCTCAGGCCGCCACATGCCGCTGCGCCCACGTTCGCGCAGCAGCCGGCCGCCCCAAACAGACACTGGCAGGAACACCCCATGACGGACGCCTTCGAACTCCCGCTCTCGCTGGTCCAGGCCCTGGCGCAACGCGCCGCGCAGACCCCGGACAAAGTCGCCTTGCGCTTTCTGGCCGACGCTCCCGGCGAGCAGGCCGTGCTCAGCTACCGGGACCTCGATCAGCGTGCGCGCACCATCGCCGCTGCCTTGCAAACCCGGGCCAGCTTCGGCGACCGCGCGGTGCTGTTGTTCCCCAGCGGGCCAGACTATGTAGCGGCGTTCTTCGGCTGCCTGTATGCCGGCGTGATTGCGGTGCCGGCCTACCCGCCGGAGTCCGCGCGCCAGCACCACCAGCAGCGCTTGCTGTCGATCATCGACGACGCCGAGCCGCGCCTGCTGCTGACCGTCGCGGCCCTGCACGACAGCCTGCAGGGCCTGGAGGCCCTGGCGGCGGCCAACGCCCCCGAACTGCTGGCGGTGGATGGCCTGGCCCCGGCACTGGCTGCGAACTGGCGCGAGCCCGCACTCAAGGGTGATGACATCGCCTTCCTGCAGTACACCTCCGGCTCCACCGCACTGCCCAAGGGCGTGCAGGTCAGCCATGGCAACCTGGTGGCCAACGAACAACTGATCCGCCAAGGCTTTGGCATCGACCTCAACCCCGACGACGTGATCGTCAGCTGGCTGCCGCTGTACCACGACATGGGCCTGATCGGCGGCCTGCTGCAGCCGATCTTCAGCGGCGTGCCCTGTGTGCTGATGTCGCCGGGCTACTTCCTGGCCCGGCCGCTGCGCTGGTTGCAGGCCATCAGCGAGTACGGCGGCACCATCAGCGGCGGCCCCGACTTTGCCTACCGGCTGTGCAGCGAGCGGGTCAGCGAGGCCTCCCTGGCCGGGCTCGACCTGAGCCGCTGGCGGGTGGCCTATTCCGGCTCCGAGCCAATCCGCCAGGACAGCCTGGCGGCCTTTGCCGACAAGTTCCAGGCCTGCGGCTTCGACCCGCAGAGCTTCTTCGCCAGCTACGGCCTGGCCGAGGCGACCCTGTTCGTCAGCGGCAGCCGCCGTGGCCAGGGCATCGCCGCGCTGGAGCTGGACGCCGAAGCCTTCGCCGCCAACCGTGCGGAGCCTGGCAAGGGCAGTGTGCTGATGAGCTGTGGCTACCCGCAGCCCGGGCATGCCGTGCGCATTGTCGAACCACAACGCCTGCAGGTGCTGGGCGACAACCAGGTGGGCGAGATCTGGGCCGGCGGCCCGAGCATCGCCCTGGGCTACTGGCGCAACCCCGAGGCCAGCGCCCGCACCTTCGTCGACATGGACGGCCAGACCTGGCTGCGTACCGGCGACCTTGGCTTCATGCGCGAAGGCGAAGTGTTCGTCACCGGGCGCCTGAAGGACATGCTGATCGTGCGCGGGCAGAACCTGTACCCGCAGGACCTGGAAAAGACCCTCGAGCGCGAAGTGGATGTGCTGCGCAAAGGCCGGGTGGCAGTGTTCGCCGTCGAGCAGCAAGGCGAGGAGGGCATTGGCGTGGCGGTGGAAATCAGCCGCAACGTGCAGAAGGCAATCAAGCCCCAGGAGCTGATCAAGACCCTGCGCCAGGTGATCGCCGACGCCTGCCGCCAGGCCCCGGCCGTTGTCCTGCTGCTGAACCCCGGCGCACTGCCCAAGACCTCCAGCGGCAAGCTGCAGCGTTCGGCCTGCCGCCTGCGCATGGACGATGGCAGCCTGGACTGCTACGCCCGCTTCCCTGAGGTGGGCGAGCCCATTGCCACGGATGCCGCCGGCGATGAACTGCAGGCGCGCATCGCCGGTGTGTGGCGCGACATCCTCAAGGTCGAGGCGGTGGCGGCAGACGACCACTTCCTGCTGCTGGGTGGCAACTCCATCGCCGCCACCCACGCCACCGCACGCCTGGCCGATGAACTGGGCATCGAGCTGGGCCTGCGAACCCTGTTCGAGGCGCCGATACTGGCTGACTACGTCAAGGCCGTGGCCGCGATCATCGCCGAAGGCGGTGGCCGGGTCGGCGCCATCGCTACCCTGGGACGCACCCAGGCGCTGCCCCAGTCGCTGGCGCAAAACCGCCTGTGGCTGCTGTGGCAGTTGGACCCGCAGTCGGCGGCCTACAACATTCCGGCCGGCCTGCAGTTGCGCGGTGAGCTGGACGAAAACGCACTGGAAGCGGCCTTCCAGGCGCTGGTGGCGCGCCATGAATCGCTGCGTACCCTGTTTGCCGAAGAGAACGGCCAGGCCCTGCAGCGCATCCAGGCGCAGCAGCCGTTCGACCTTCGCCGCCTGGACCTCGAAGGCCAGGCCGCCGAACAGGTCGCCGCCCAACGCGAAACCGAAGCTCGCCAGCCGTTCGACCTGACCCGGGGGCCGTTGCTGCGGGTGACCCTGGTGCGCCTGGACGATGAACACCATCAGCTGTGGGTGACCCTGCACCATATCGTCGCCGACGGCTGGTCGCTGAACATCCTGCTCGACGAATTCGCCAAACTGTATGCCGCCCATTGCCAGGGCCTCGAGGCCAACCTGGCACCGCTGACCCTGGGTTATGCCGACTACGGCACCTGGCAGCGACAGTGGCTGGTCGCAGGCGAGGCCGAGCGTCAGCTGCAGTACTGGCAGGCGCGTCTGGGGGATGAACTGCCGGTGCTCGACCTGTGCACCGACCACCCGCGCACCAGCCAGCGCGACCACCGCGCCGCCCGCTTCAACCTCAAGGTACCGGCCAGGCTCACCGAAGCGCTCAAGGGCCTGGCCCGCGAACAGCAGGCCAGCCTGTTCATGGTACTGCTGGCCGGCTGGCAGGCGCTGCTGCACCGCTACAGTGGCCAGGCCGATATCCGTGTCGGCGTGCCCAACGCCAACCGCCCGCGCCTGGAAACCCAAGGCATGGTCGGCTTCTTCATCAACACCCAGGTGCTGCGTGCGCAACTCGATGGCCGCCTGCCGTTCGACCAGTTGCTGGCCCAGGTGCGCCAAGCCACCCTGGATGCCCAAGCCAACCAGGACCTGCCGTTCGAGCAACTGCTCGAAGCCGTGCCCGAGGCTCGCGAGCAAGGCCTGTTCCAGGTCATGTTCAACCACCAGCAACGTGACCTGTCTGCCCTGCGCCGCCTGCCGGGTCTGCTGGCCGAAGAGCTGCCGTGGCACAGTCGCGAAGCCAAGTTCGACTTGCAGCTGCACAGTGAAGAAGACCACCAGGGCCGCCTGAGCCTGGCCTTCGACTATGCCGCCGAATTGTTCGATGCCAGCACCGTCAAGCGCTTGGCCCAGCACCTGCTGGCCGTGCTCGAGCAGGTGTGTGCCGGGCCGCAGCGGGCGCTGGGCGAGGTGCAATTGCTCGACGAGCCTGGCCGCGCGCAACTGCTGAGCTGGGGCGAGGCACCTGCTGCGGCGCCGCAGCGCCTGCTGGTCGAGCAGCTCAATGAGCAGGCACGCCTGACCCCGCAGCGCACCGCCCTGGTGTGGGACGGTGGCAGCCTGGATTACGCCGAGTTGCACCAGCAAGCCAACCGTCTGGCCCACTACCTGCGTGACAAAGGCGTCGGCCCCGACACCTGCGTGGCCATCGCCGTCGAGCGTTCGCCGCAGCTGCTGGTGGGCCTGCTGGCCATTCTCAAGGCCGGTGGTGCCTATGTGCCGCTGGACGTCGATTACCCGGCCGAGCGCCTGGCCTACATGCTCGCCGACTGCAACGCTGGCCTGTTGCTGAGCCACAGCAACCTGCTGGGCAAGCTGCCACAGGTGGACGGCGTCAGCGCCATCGCCCTCGACCAGTTGCACCTGGACAGCTGGCCAAGCCATGCCCCCGGGTTGCACCTGCATGGCGACAACCTGGCTTATGTGATCTACACCTCCGGCTCCACCGGCCAGCCCAAGGGCGTGGGCAATACCCACGCGGCACTGGCCGAGCGCCTGCAATGGATGCAGGCCAGCTATGTGCTGGACGACAGCGACGTGCTGATGCAGAAGGCGCCGATCAGCTTCGACGTTTCGGTGTGGGAATGCTTCTGGCCACTGGTGACCGGTTGCAAGCTGGTGCTCGCCGGCCCTGGCGAGCACCGTGACCCGCAGCGCATCGCCGCGCTGGTGCAGGCCCATGGCGTGACCATGCTGCACTTCGTGCCGCCGCTGTTGCAGGTGTTCGTCCAGGAGACGCAGGCGGGTGCCTGCAGCAGCCTGCGCCGGCTGTTCTCCGGTGGCGAAGCGCTGTCCGCGGCACTGCGTGACCGCGTGCTGCAGGTGCTGCCACAGGTGCAGTTGCACAACCGCTATGGCCCGACCGAAACCGCCATCAACGTCACCCACTGGCACTGCCAGGCCACCGATGGCGAACGCTCGCCGATCGGCCGCCCGCTGGGCAATGTGCTGTGCCGTGTGCTGGACGACGAACTGGAACTGACCGCCCCCGGTGTGCCGGGCGAGCTGTACCTTGGCGGTGCAGGCCTGGCCCGTGGCTACCTGGGCCGCCCGGGCCTCACCGCCGAGCGCTTCGTGCCCCGGGCCGACGGCAATGGCGAGCGCCTGTACCGCAGTGGCGACCGCGCCCGCTGGCAGGTGCAGACCGAGGCGCTGGAATACCTTGGCCGCCTCGATCAGCAGGTCAAGGTGCGTGGCTTCCGTGTCGAACCCGAGGAAGTCCAGGCCTGCCTGCTGGCGCAAGCGGGGGTCGAACAGGCGCTGGTGCTGATTCACAAGGATGCCGTAGGCGCGCAACTGGTCGGCTACTACAGTGGCAGCGCCCAGCCTGATGCATTGCTGACGGTGCTGGCTGAACAACTACCGGCCTACATGGTGCCGGCACAACTCATCCCGCTGGCGCAGATGCCGCTGGGCCCCAGCGGCAAGGTCGACCGCAAGGCGTTGCCGGCCCCGGTGTGGCAGCAGCGGGAGCACATCGAGCCGCAAACCGAGCTGCAGCAGCAGGTCGCTGCCATCTGGCGTGAAGTGCTGAACCTGCCGCGCGTTGGCCTGCAGGATGACTTCTTCGCCCTCGGCGGCCATTCGCTGCTGGCCACTCAAATTGTCTCGCGCACGCGCCAGGCCTGCGATGTCGAGCTGCCGCTCAAGGCCCTGTTCGACGCCAGTGAGCTGGGCGCCTTCTGTGCCGAGATCACGCGTATCCGTGCCGCCGGTGAGCGCAACCTGCAAGGCGCAATCACCCGCGTCGACCGCCGCCAGGCGGTGCCGCTGTCGTACTCGCAGCAGCGCATGTGGTTCCTCTGGCAAATGGAGCCGGGCAGCCCGGCGTACAACGTCGGCGGCATGGCGCGCCTGCGCGGCACCCTGCATGTGGATGCCTTCGAGCGTGCGTTGCAGGCGCTGGTGGTGCGCCACGAAACCCTGCGCACCACCTTCCCCAGCATCGATGGCGTGCCGTATCAGTGCGTGGCCGAAGACAGCAGCCTGCACCTCGACTGGCAGGACTTCAGCGCCTTGCCCGCCGATGCCCGCCAACAACGCCTGCAACAACTGGCCGACGACCAGGCGCACCAGCCGTTCGACCTGGAGCGCGGTCCGTTGCTGCGTGCCTGTCTGGTCAAAGCCCAAGAGCGCGAGCACTTCTTCGTGCTGACCCTGCACCATATCGTCACCGAAGGCTGGGCCATGGACATCTTCGCCCGCGAACTGGGCGAGCTGTACGAGGCCTTCGTCGATGACCGCGAATCGCCGCTGGCGCCGCTGCCGGTGCAGTACCTGGACTACAGCGTGTGGCAACGGCAATGGCTGGAAAGCGGCGAGGGCGCCCGCCAGCTGGCCTACTGGCAGGCCCGCCTGGGCGATGAACACCCGGTACTGGCGCTGCCTGCCGACCGCCCGCGCCCGGCAGTGCAGAGCCACCGTGGCGAGCTGTACCGCTTCGAGCTCGACCCGGCGCTGGTCGCCCGCGTGCATGCCTTCAACAGCCAGCGCGGCCTGACCCTGTTCATGACCATGACTGCCACCCTGGCCGCCTTGCTGCACCGCTACAGCGGCCAGCGTGACCTGCGCATTGGCGCGCCGGTGGCCAACCGCATCCGCCCGGAAAGCGAAGGGCTGATCGGCGCGTTCCTCAACACCCAGGTGCTGCGTTGCGAGCTGGACGGCCAGATGAGCGCCGCACAGTTGCTGGAGCAGGTACGCCAGGTTGCCATCGAAGGCCAGTCGCACCAGGACCTGCCGTTCGACCAGCTGGTGGAAGCCCTGCAGCCACCGCGCAGCAGCGCCTACAACCCGCTGTTCCAGGTGATGTGCAACGTGCAGCGCTGGGCCTTCCAGCAAAGCCGCCAGCTTGCTGGCATGCAGGTGGATTACCTGGTCAACGACGCCAGCGCCACCAAGTTCGACCTGTACCTGGAGGTGACCGACCTCGACGGCCGCCTGGGTTGCTGCCTGACCTACAGCCGTGACCTGTTCGACGAGCCACGCATCGCACGCATGGCCGAGCACTGGCAGCAATTGCTGGCCGGCCTGCTCGACAACCCGCAACAGCGCCTGTGCGAGCTGCCGATGCTGAGCAGCGCCGAGCAGCAGGTGCTGGCGGGCCAGTTGCAGGGCGAGCAGGATCTCGCTCTCGACCAGACCGTGCACGGCCTGTTTGCCGCCCAGGCTGCGCGCACGCCACACGCTGGCGCGTTGACCTTCGCCGGCCGGCACATGACCTATGCCGAACTCGACCAGCAGGCCAACCGCCTGGCCCGCGCCCTGCGCGAGCGTGGCGTCGGCCCGCAGGTGCGTGTGGGCCTGGCGCTGGAGCGTTCGCTGGAAATGGTCATCGGCCTGCTGGCCATCCTCAAGGCCGGTGGCGCCTACGTGCCGCTCGACCCCGAATACCCGCTCGACCGCCTGCGCTACATGATCGAAGACAGCCGCATCGGCCTGCTGCTCAGCCAGCGCACGCTGCTGCAAACCCTGGGGCAGTTGCCCGAAGGCGTGGCGCACTGGAGCCTGGAGGACGACAGCGCCAGCCTGTCGGCCTACAGCGATGCGCCGCTGGACAACCTCAACCTGCCGCAGCACCAGGCCTACCTGATCTACACCTCCGGTTCCACCGGCAAGCCCAAGGGCGTGGTAGTCAGCCACGGCGAGTTCGCCATGCATTGCCAGGCGGTGATCGACGCGTTCGGCATGCGCAGCGATGACTGCGAGCTGCACTTCTATTCGATCAATTTCGACGCCGCCAGCGAACGCCTGTGGGTGCCGCTGCTGTGTGGCGCCCGCGTGGTGCTGCGCGCCCAGGGGCAGTGGGGCGCCGAAGACATCTGCCAGCTGGTGCGCGAGCAGCAGGTGAGCATCCTCGGCTTCACGCCCAGCTACGGTAGCCAGTTGGCGCAGTACCTGGCCGGGCAGGGCGAACAGTTGCCAGTGCGCCTGGTCATTACCGGTGGTGAAGCGCTGACCGGCGAACACCTGCAGCGCATCCGCCAGGCCTTCGCGCCACAGCAGTTCTTCAACGCCTACGGGCCGACCGAAACCGTGGTCATGCCGCTGGCCTGCCTGGCACCACAGACACTACCGGCGGAGTTGGGCAGCGTACCGATCGGCCGCGTCATCGGTAGCCGCACGGCGTACATCCTCGACGAAGACCTTGCCCTGTTGCCGCAAGGCGCTATTGGCGAGCTGTATGTCGGCGGTGCCGGCCTGGCCCAGGGTTACCACGACCGCCCGGGCCTTAGCGCCGAGCGCTTCGTCGCCGACCCGTTCGGCAGCGAAGGCGGGCGCCTGTATCGCACCGGTGACCTGGTGCGCCTGGGCAGCGATGGCCTGGTCGAGTACGTCGGCCGCGCCGACCAGCAGGTGAAGATTCGCGGTTTCCGTATCGAGCTGGGCGAAATCGAAAGCCGCCTGCAGGCGCATGCCGATGTCGACGAGGCTGTGGTGCTGGCCCTCGACCTGCCGGGCGGCAAGCAACTGGTGGGTTACCTGGTGTGCGGGCAGGCCGCTGCCGACAGCGAGGCCCAGGGCCTGCTGCGCGACGCGGTGAAAGCCGATGCCCGCCAGCACCTGCCGGACTACATGGTGCCGGCGCACCTGGTGCTGCTCGACAGCCTGCCGCTGATGGGCAACGGCAAGCTCGACCGCCGTGCGCTGCCGCTGCCGGGCCTGGAGCAGGCACGCCAGCAGTACCAGGCGCCTGGCAACGAGGTGGAAGCGCAACTGGCGCAGATCTGGCGCGACGTGCTCAACGTTGCCCGGATCGGCGTGCAGGACAACTTCTTCGAACTGGGCGGCGACTCGATCCTGTCGATCCAGGTAGTCAGCCGGGCTCGTCAGGCCGGCTTGCAGTTCACCCCGCGCGACCTGTTCCAGCATCAGACCATCCAGACCCTGGCCGCCATCGTTCAGCGCAGCGAAGCCGCCAGCAGCATCGAACAGGGCCAGCGCCAGGGCCAGGCCGGCCTCACGCCGATCCAGCACTGGTTCTTCGACAGTGAAGTGCCACAGCCGCAGCACTGGAACCAGGCTGTTCTGCTGGAGGCGCGCAAGCCGCTGGACGAGGGGGTACTGGAGCGAGCCTTGGCCGACCTGGTGCAGCACCACGACAGCCTGCGCCTGCGCTTCAGTCAGGCCCAGGGCCGCTGGCAGGCCGAATATGCTTCGCCTGCCACCGGGCAATTGCTGTGGACAGCCACGGTCGCCGACTTCGCCGATTGCCAACCGCTGTACACCGACCTGCAACGCAGCCTCGACCTGGAACAGGGCCCACTGTTGCGCGCCTTGCTGGTTAATGACGGCCAGGGCGGCCAGCGCCTGTTGCTGGCGATCCATCACCTGGTGGTCGATGGCGTGTCGTGGCGCGTGCTGCTGGAAGACCTGCAAGCGCTGTACCGTGGCCAGCCGCTGCCGGCCAAGACCCACGCCATCGGCGACTGGGCCGCACGCCTGGCCAGCTATGCCGGCAGCGATTCGCTGCGCGACGAGCTGGGCTGGTGGCAAGGCCAGTTGGGTGGTGTGCGCCGTGAACTGCCATGTGATCACCCGCAGGGCGGCAACCTGCACCGCCACGCCCGTACCCTGGCCATCGGCCTGGATGTGGTGCAGACCCGGCAGTTGCTGCAGCAGGCCCCGGCGGCCTATCACACCCAGGTCAACGACCTGCTGCTGACCGCGCTGGCGCGTGCCCTGTGCCGCTGGAGCGGCGATGAAGAAGTGCTGGTACAGCTTGAGGGCCATGGCCGTGACGGGCTGTTCGAAGACATGGACCTGACCCGCAGCGTCGGCTGGTTCACCAACGCCTACCCGCTGAGCCTGCGCCCGCTGCCAGGCGAGGACGATGCGGCGCGGGCAGGCTCGATCAAGCGCATCAAGGAGCAGTTGCGCCAGGTGCCGCACAAAGGGCTGGGCTACGGCGTGCTGCGCTACCTGGCCGATACGGCAGGGCGCGAGCAGATGGCGGCCCTGCCGCAGGCACGCATCACCTTCAACTACCTGGGCCAGTTCGACCAGCAGTTCGACAGCACAGCCCTGTTCCAGCCGCTGGACGCCCCGGCCGGCCTGGCCCACGACCTCGATGCACCGCTGCCCAACTGGCTGAGTGTCGATGGCCAGGTGTACGGCGGCGCCCTGCAACTGCGCTGGACCTTCAGTGCCGAACGCTACGACGAGCGGACCATCGCCAGCCTGGCCGACGCCTATCGCCTGGAGCTGCTGGCGCTGGTCGAGCATTGCCTGGCTGATGGCAACGGCAGTTTCACGCCATCGGACTTCCCGCTGGCGCACCTGACTCAGGCGCAGATCGACGCGCTGCCGGTACCGGCCGCGCAGATCGAGGACGTCTACCCGCTGACGCCGATGCAGGAGGGCATGCTGCTGCACACCCTGCTGGAGCCGGGCACCGGTCTCTACTACATGCAGGACCGCTACCGCATCAACAGCGCGCTCGACCCCGAACGCTTCGCCCAGGCGTGGCAGGCGGTGGTGGCGCGCCACGAGGCGCTACGCGCATCGTTCAGCTGGAACACCGGCGAGGCGATGCTGCAGATCATCCACAAGCCGGGCAACACGCCGGTGGACTACCAGGACTGGCGTGGCCTCGACGACGACGCCCAGGAGCAGCGCCTGCAGGCCCTGCACAAGCAGGAACGCGAGGCTGGTTTCGCCCTGCTCAGCGAGGCGCCGTTCCACCTGCGCCTGGTGCGTGTGGCCGACGAGCGCTACTGGTTCATGATGAGCAACCACCACATCCTCATCGATGCCTGGTGCCGTTCGCTGTTGATGAACGATTTCTTCGAGATCTACCAGGCCCTTGGCGAGGGGCGCCAGGCCCGCTTGCCGGTGCCACCGCGCTACCGCGACTACATCGGCTGGCTGCAACGCCAGGGCCTGGACGACGCGCGAGCCTGGTGGCAGGCCAACCTGGCCGGCTTCGAACGTGCCACCCCCATCCCCAGCGACCGCCCGCTGCGCCACGACCATGCCGGTAGCGGCATGATCGTCGGCGACTGCTATACGCGCCTGGCGGTGAGCGACGGCGTGCGCCTGCGCGAGCTGGCCCAGGCCCACCAGCTCACCGTCAACACTTTCGCCCAGGCGGCCTGGGCACTGGTGCTGGCGCGCTACAGTGGCGACCGCGACGTGGCCTTTGGCGTGACCGTGGCCGGGCGCCCGGTGAGCATGCCGCAGATGCAGCGTACCGTCGGCCTGTTCATCAACAGCGTCGCCCTGCGCGTGCAATTGCCGGTGGCGGGTGAGCGCTGCAGTGTGCGGCAGTGGTTGCAAGGCCTGCTGGAGCGCAACATGGAGCTGCGCGAATATGAATACCTGCCGCTGGTGGCGATCCAGGAATGCAGCGAACTGCCCAAGGGCCAGCCGCTGTTCGACAGCCTGTTCGTGTTCGAGAACGCGCCGGTGGAAACTGCCGTCCTCGACCACGCCCAGCACCTGAATGCCAGCTCCGACTCGGGCCGTACCCACACCAACTTCCCGCTCACAGCGGTGTGCTACCCGGGCGATGACCTTGGCCTGCACCTGTCGTTCGACCAGCGCTACTTCGACTACCCGACCGTCGAGCGCCTGCTGGCCGAGTTCAAGCGCCTGCTGCTGGCGCTGGTGCAAGGCTTTGAAGGGGAGATGAGCGCACTGCCGTTGCTGGGCGCCGAGGAGCAGCGTTTCTTGCTGGAGGACTGCAACCGTACCGCGCGCGCCTATCCGCTGGAAGACAGCTACATCGCGCAGTTCGAGGCGCAGGTGGCCGCACATCCGCAACGTACCGTGGCCCGCTGCCTGGACGCGTCCTACGACTACGCCGGCTTGAACCTGGCGGCCAACCGCCTGGGCCATGCCTTGATCGCGGCGGGTGTGAAGGTGGACCAGCCGGTGGCACTGCTGGCCGAGCGTGGGCTACCGCTGCTGGGCATGATCGTCGGCAGCTTCAAGGCCGGCGCCGGCTACCTGCCACTGGACCCGGGCCTGCCGGCGGCGCGCCTGCAAAGCATCATCGAGCTCAGCCGTACACCCGTGCTGGTGTGCAGCGCGGCCTGTGCCGGGCAAGGGCGGCAGTTGCTGGACCAGCTTGCAGTGGCGGCACGGCCGCAGTTGCTGGTCTGGGAAGACATCCAGGCCAGCCCGGTGGCCAGCCACAACCCCGGCATTCACAGCGGGCCGGATAACCTCGCCTATGTGATCTACACCTCAGGCTCCACCGGTTTGCCGAAGGGGGTGATGGTCGAGCAGCGCGGCATGCTCAACAACCAGCTGAGCAAGGTGCCGTACCTTGCGCTCGGCGAGCAGGACGTGATCGCCCAGACGGCCTCGCAGAGCTTCGACATTTCGGTGTGGCAGTTCCTTGCCGCGCCGCTGTTCGGCGCCCGGGTGGAGATCGTGCCGAACGCCATCGCCCATGACCCGCAGGGCCTGCTGGCGCATGTGCAGGCCACCGGCATCAGCGTGCTGGAGAGCGTGCCGTCGCTGATCCAGGGCATGCTGGCCAACGACCACCAGGCCCTCGATGGCCTGCGCTGGATGCTGCCGACCGGCGAAGCCATGCCACCGGAGCTGGCGGCGCAGTGGCTGCAGCGCTACCCGCAGATCGGCCTGGTCAACGCCTACGGCCCGGCGGAGTGCTCCGATGACGTGGCGTTCTTCCGCGTCGATGCCGCCTCGACCCGTGGCAGCTACCTGCCGATCGGCACGCCGACCGACAACAACCGCCTGTACCTGTTCGGCGAGGACCAGGCGCTGGTGCCACTGGGTGCGACAGGTGAACTGTGCGTGGCCGGCACCGGCGTGGGCCGTGGCTATGTCGGCGACCCGGTGCGTACGGCGCTGGCGTTCATTCCCCATCCTCATGGTGCACCGGGCGAACGCCTGTACCGCACCGGCGACTTGGCGCGGCAGCGCCCGGACGGGGTGCTGGAGTATGTCGGGCGCATCGACCATCAGGTGAAGATTCGCGGCTACCGCATCGAACTGGGTGAAATCGAAGCCCGCCTGCACGAACAGCCGGAGCTCCGCGACGCTGCCGTTGGCGTGCAGGAGGGCGTCAATGGCAAGCACCTGGTGGGTTACCTGGTGGCGCATCAGGGCGTTGCAGCCGACGCTGCGTTGCTGGAACAGCTCAAGCAGCGCCTGCGTGCCGAGTTGCCGGAGTACATGGTGCCACTGCACTGGGGCTGGTTCGACAGCCTGCCGCACAACGCCAACGGCAAGCTCGACCGCAAGGCCCTGCCGGCCATCGACGTCGGTGGCCAGCACAGCCAGGCCTACCAGGCGCCGCGCAATGAGCTGGAAGAGGTACTGGCCGGTATCTGGGCGGATGTGCTCAAGGCCGAGCGGGTCGGGGTGCATGACAACTTCTTCGAGCTGGGCGGGCATTCGCTGCTGGCCACCCAGATCGCCTCGCGGGTGCAGAAGCAGCTGCAACTGAACGTGCCGCTGCGGGCGATGTTCGAGTGCAGCACGGTGGAGGAACTGGCGGTGTATGTGCAGGGGCTGCAGGGCAGTGTGCTGGATGACGACAAGGTCGACCGGCTCAGTGACCTGATGGCCGAACTGGAGGGGTTGTGACCTGAGCAGGTGCACAAAAGTTGAAATTGCTGGGGCCGCTATGCGGCCCTTTCGCGACACAAGGCCGCTCCTACAGATACGGCGTTGTTCTCGAGGTTTGGCGCTGCACCTGTGGGAGCGGGCATGCCCGCGAACACCGGCGCAGCCGGTGCCATAAACCGCGTTGAGTTCTTCGCGGGCTTGCCCGCTCCCACAGGGCCGCCACAGCCTTGTGCTGCGAATGGGCTGCAAGGCAGCCCCGGCGATTTCACATCAGCGCTTGCCGAGAATCTTCCCAAGCAACTCCGGACGCGGCGCGCCTTGCTGGCTCTGCAGGTTGCCCTGGTCATCCTGATAGAAGATCGCCGGGGTCGCCTGCAAACCCATCTCTTCCATCAGCGCCATGTTCGCCGCCAGCTTCTGCTGCACCGCCTCTGGCACCTGTGCCAATGGTTTCAGTGTGCTGGCCTTGCCAGCCTTTTCATGTTCCTGCAGAGCCTTGGCCGGGTCTTTCGCCGCCAGCAGCGCCGCCGACTTGCCCGGGCTGTCCTCGCGGATGATGCCGACCATGATATGGCGCAACTGCACCTTGCCCGACTCCACCCACGGCCGTGCCTGCTCCCAGAACATGTTGCAGTACGGGCAGTTGGGGTCGCTGAACAGGTACACCTTGCGCGGTGCATCGTCCTTGCCGTCAGCGATCCAGGAGGTTTTCTCCATCTTCGCCCAGATTTCCTTGCTCATCGGCGCATACACCAGCTTTTTCAGCGGCTCAGCACTGAGGTCGTTGCCCTGTTCGTCGAACAGGCTGCCAACCAGTACATGCTTGCCGTCAGGGGTGAGGTACAGCGCCAGGCCGTTGTTCTGGTACTCGGCGGCATACCCGCGCAGGCCGTTGGGGGCGTCGAAGCTGCCTTTGATCACGGCGCCCTTGGCTTGCAGTTGCGCAATCGCCTTGGGCAACTCTTCGGCCTGCAGGGTGGGGGCAGCCAGCAGGGCCAGGGCCAGGGACAGGGGCAGCAGTGCAGTCAGTCGCATGTCAGTTTCCTTGTGCGGCAGGGGCGGGCGCGGTGGCCCGGTCGAAAGGCTCCAGGGCGTGGCGCAGGCTGGCCCGGGACAGCTCGCCCAGATGGCTGCCGACCAGGCGCCCGTCGGCGTCGTAGAACAGGGTGGTGGGCAGGGCCATGGAGCCGACGCGCTGGGCCAGCAGGCCGGTGCCGTCGAACAGCACGTGGGTCAGGCTCAGGCCGGTGGTGGCGAGGAAGGTACTGACGTTTTCCGGGGTCTCGCCCTGGTTGACGAACAGGAAGGTCACGTGCGGGTAAGCGCTTTGCGCCTGTTGCAGCACCGGCATTTCGCGTCGGCAGGGTGGGCACCAGGTGGCCCAGATGTTGATGACCAGCGGTTTGCCGCGGTAGCTGTGCAACGCTACGGATTGGCCGTTGGCCTTGCGCAGGCTCAGCTCGGGCAGTTCGGTGCCCTTGCTGTACAGGTGGCCACCGAGGCTGGCCAGGCCCCAGAACAGCGCGCCGCTGAACAGCGCCCAGCCCAGCGGGTGGCGCAGGCCCGGATGGCGCCAGCCCTGCCACAGGGCGCCAAGCACGATGCCGGCAAGGCCCGACCAGAACAGGAAGCCGCCATCACGGATATCGATGATCTGCAGCGGGTCGTCCTGGTACATCGGCCAGTAGGCCAGCACGAAGCCGGCGCGTGCGCACAGCAGGCCGATCAGGAACAGGTTGAACAGTGCCGATTCCGGGCTCTCGCCGCCACGCCGGGCGACCCACCAGCCGACCATGCTGGCGATCACCAGGGCGGTGAGCATCAGCAGGTGGTTGAGGGCCATGGTCAGTGGCCCGAGGGTTACGGTCAGCATCAGCCTTGGCTCCTGGTCTGGGTCCAGTGTTGCAGGAAGGCGGCTGCATCCACCTCACCAGTGATGCGCCGCGCGCGGCGTTCGTCGCCTTCCGGGCCGACCCAGATGATGCTGGGCGGGCCAGGTACCTGGTAGCGCTGCAGCAGGGCCTGGCTGGCCGGGGTGTCGGCGGTCACGTCCAGGCGCAGCAGGTGCACACCGGCCAGGCCGGCCTGCACGTCGCTGCGGGCGAACACCTGTTTTTCCATGACCTTGCACGACACGCACCAGTCGGCATAGTAGTCGAGCATCACCCACTGGCCACGGGCCTTGGCAGCATCCAGTTCGCGTTGCAGGTCTTCGGGGCGGCTGACGGTGACGAAGGCGTCCTCGATGTGCTGGCCGGTTGCCGGCGCAGCGCCGCCACCGGCGAACGGGCGCAGCGGCTGCCAGAGGTCGTCGCCACCGGCCGCCGCCCCCACCAGCAGCAGGCCGCCCCACAGGGCACCCAGCAGCGGCAACGCGCGCAACGCCGGCAACCGCTGCAGGGCCGGCCAGGCAGCCCAGGCCAGGGCGATCAGCAAGGCGCCGCTCAGGGCCAGCAGCAATGCTGCGGGCAGCAGGCTGCGCAAGGTGTATAGCGCCATGCCCAGGAACACGAAGCCGAACACGCCCTTGACCCGGTTCATCCAGGCACCTGGGCGGGGCAGGAAGCGGTTGCCGAGGGTTACCAGCAACAGCAGCGGCACACCCATGCCCAGGCCGAGGCTGAACAGCACCAGCGCCCCCTGCAGCACGTCGCCGCTCTGGGCGATGTACAGCAGCGCGCCGGCCAACGGCGCGGTCATGCACGGGCCCATCAGCAAGCCGGACAGCGCGCCGAGCAGCGCCGCGCCATACAGGTTGCCGCCACGGGTACCTTGCCCGGCGCGGTCGAGGCGGTCACGCACGGCGGCGGGCAGTTGCAGTTCGAAGGCGCCAAACATCGGCAGGGCCAGCAGCACGAACAGCCCCGCCAGGCTGCCCAGCAGCCAGGGTTGCTGCAGCCATGCCTGCAGGCTGGCACCCAGCAGCGCGGCGACCACGCCCAGGGCGGCATACACCAGGGCCATGCTCAGTACATAGACCCCGGCCAGTATCCAGCCGCGCCGGGCACTGGCGCCATTGCCCATTACCAGC
Organism: Pseudomonas sp. B8(2017); assembly: GCF_002113575.1. Taxonomy (NCBI): domain Bacteria; kingdom Pseudomonadati; phylum Pseudomonadota; class Gammaproteobacteria; order Pseudomonadales; family Pseudomonadaceae; genus Pseudomonas; species Pseudomonas sp. B8(2017). The sequence continues at coordinate 370,223 of NZ_NEIO01000003.1, forward strand.
CCGGCGAGGATCGGCAGCATCGGCAGCGAGCAGGGGGTAAAGGCCAGCAACAGGCCCAGGCCGAAGAACGCCAGCAGGCTCCAGGCCAGGTGGCCTTGTTGCAGGTCGCTGGCCAGGGCCTGGTCCCTGGCTTGTTCGGCCGCCGGCACCACACTGCCACCCAAGTCGACCAACGTGGTTTGCGGCGGGTAGCACAGGCCGGCGTCGGCACAGCCCTGCCAGCCCAGGCGCAGCTGGCCCCGGGCATCGGCCGGGAGCAGCAGTTCGAGCTGGTCGCGGTACACCGCACTGTCGCCGAAGAACTCGTCGTGGTGGTTGAGAGCGGCCGGCAGTTGCGGGTGCTGTTCGGCAGGCAGGCCGTCGAACTTCAGGCGTTTCTGATACAGGTAGTAGCCAGGCTGGATCTGGAAGAACAGGCGCATCTGGCCGTCGGCCTGGCGGTCGTGGGTAAGCACGAAGGCCTGGTTGACCGGCAGGAAGTCCGGTTTGAAATCGAACGGGTTGGCCTGCAACGGGCCGGCCAGCAGCAGTGTCATGAAGAGCAGGAGGACGCGCATGTCTTCGCCTTGGCAGTACGTTGAAAGGGGTCATGCTGGCTTGGGTCGATTAACCCAAGGTTAACTCTGGTTTTTGGTCAGGGGGGCGCATCAGGGCTTGCAGGTGTTTGCCGTGGGATTGTCTGCGCCTGGGGGATCGAGCGCCGCGCGGGCGGCGCTCGATCTCCCAGGCGCCGAAGATCCTAAGACAACCACCTACCAGCCCCATAGCAAATTCCGCCCCAGATTCCAGACATGTCGCGACATATTGTCGACTTGACTTTGCCTGCGCCAACACAATTGCTGTAAAGTTGACGTACAGGTCAGCTTTTCAGGCTAGTACCAGAATCAAAAAAAGGGCAGTCCCCCTGCTGCCCAGAGGATCAAGCATGTCCAACCGTGATATTTCCCGGCGCGCCTTCCTGCAAGGCGGCCTGATCGCTGGTGTCGGCGTGACCATGGCGCCGCTCGGCAGCCAGGCATTCGCCGCGCTGATGGAGGAACGCGTCACCACCTCGCCGCAGAAGTGGATGAACCATGACGGCAAGGCGCGTTTCCGAAACGATGCCTTGTCCAAGGTGTGCGGCGACAAGGTGTTCGCTCGCGACATCCGTGCCAAGGACATGCCCGGCTGGCCCGCGCAGCAGGGGCATGCGCTGCTGCTCAAGGCGACCAAGGCCGACCGTATCTATGCCGGCCATGACCTCAGCCTGCTTGGCGCCGACCTGCAGCCGGACCGCATCGTCACCGCTGCCGACCTGGAAAAGGACGGCATCGCCTGGCCCGAGGCGCACTCGCCCGACCCGCTGCTGACGCCCGGCAAGGTGCCGATGTTCATCGGCCACCCGGTGGCGATCCTGATCTGGCACGACTTCGAGCGCTTCCGCCAGGCCAAGCGCAAGCTGCAGTTCAACGACCAGGCGATCCGCTATGGCGCCCAGGCGCCGCTGTACCAGCGCGACCCCTACGGCAGCTTCCGCTTCGTGCGCGTGGGCGGTGCCACGCCGTTCGACGACGATGAATTTTCCAGCCTGAAGAATTCCATGCTGTTCCCCACCATCCTCAACCGCAAGCCGGTGTGGTCGAAGCAGCCCAACCAGCATGGCGACCTGACCGAGCAGGGCCTGTTCTACGCCAAGCGCATGGCCGAGCAGCTGGACAACCCACCCGAGGACTGGCTGGTGTTCGACGAGCGCTACAAGACGCCGTCCATCGAGCCGGCCGCCCTGGAGCCGGACAACGGCAACGGCTGGTACGACCCGGCCAGCGGCACGCTGCACTTCGTGGTCGCGACCCAGTGCCCGTTCGAAGTGGCGCAGGAATGCGTGCACATGATCAAGCCGTCGCGCTTCGCCCTGAACACGCTGAACATGCACCCGGGCTATACCGTGGGCTACGGCTCGAAAGACAACAACATCTTCGTCTTCTACGCCGCCGTGGCCGCGCTGTATGGCGCCGGTGTGCCGATCCGCCTGGCCAACGACCGCTACGAGCAGTTCCAGAGCGGCATCAAGCGCCATGCCTTCGATATCCGCTACCAGTTGGCGGTGGACAAGAAGGACAACAGCTTCAAGATCTTCCGCGCCGACATGAGCTGCGACGGCGGCGGGCGTATCAACTACAGCCCGTCGGTGGCAGCGGTGGGGGCCACGGCGGCGCAGTCGATCTACTACATGCCGCAGAACGACCTGTCGGTCACTGCCTATCACTCCCGTGGCGTCGAGGCCGGCTCCATGCGCGGCTACGGCACCCTGCAGACCATGGCCGCCACCGAAATGATGGTGGATGAGATCGCCGGGCGCCTGGGCGTCGATGCCATCGACCTGCGCCGCGCCAACGCGCTGAAGTCGGGCATGAAGAACACCCAGGGCGCGGTCCCGGCCGGCGCCCTGCGCCTGTACGAGATTCTCGACAAGGCCGCCGTGCACGACTGGTGGCGTAACCGCGACACGCGCAAGCAGCAGATGGACGCCAAGGACCCGGACCACTGGTATGGCGTGGGCTTTGCCATCTGCCAGAAAGACTTCGGCACCGGCTCCGAAGCACCCATGGCCAGCATCGAATTCAGCCGCGATGGGCGCATCAGCCTGCGCCACATCGGCACCGAGCTGGGTACCGGCATGTCCACCTCTCAGGCCCTGGTGGTCAGCGATTTCCTTGGCCGCTCGGCCGACGAGGTAAAGACCGCGGTCACCGAATGGCCGGAGTTGCAGCTGACCACCAGCGGCAACCCGTACCTGATCAGCCAGCCCGAGCAGGACGCCGCGCTGCGCAACCCGCGCTGGGTCGGCAAGCTTGCTTCGCCGTCGTCGGCGACCAACTCGGCCTTCTACTTCAGCCATGCCACCCGCGAAGCGGCACGCGTGCTGTTCAACCACGGTCTGTGGCCGGCGGCCATGGCCATCTGGCGCCAGGGCCCGTACGGCGGCCAGGCCAACCCGCTGGTGGTGCGCCGCGAGAATGCGGTATGGGTCAACGGCGAGCTGACCGGCAACGGCCTGTCACCGATCCCGTTCGCCCAGCTGGCACAAAAGGCCCATGACATGGGCCTGGTCACCGGCGTCAGCGTGCACGGTTTCAACCGCTGGAGCTGGGCCGAAGCCGACTTCGTCATCGACGGCGTGCGCGAACGCTTCCCGCTCGACGCGGTGGCGGTGAAGTACGGCGATGGCGCGGTGAACGCCAAGAAGGCGCAGATGAGCAGCCACGGCTACCACCTGCTCGACCGGCAGAACGCCGCCTATCCCGACACCCAGCTAAACAACGCCATGGTCACCTACTACAGCCCGGTGGCGACCATTGTCGAAGTCAAGGTGAACAAGGGCACTCACGAAGTGCAGGTGCTCAACCACCACAGCTGGGTCGAGTGCGGCCGGGTGCTGGTGCCGGAACTGGTCAAGGGCCAGCTCGAGGGCGGTATCGCCATGGGCATCGGCCATGCCTTGACCGAAGAAATGCCGTTGTACGAGGGCGGGCCCGGGGAGGGCGACTGGAACTTCAACCGCTACCGCCTGCCGCATGCGCGCGACGTGGCGGTGTGGCAGCAGACCAGCGAAATCCTCCCGCCGCTGTCACCGACCGACCCGTCCAAGGGCATCGCCGAAGTGGTGATGATCCCGGTCGTCGGTGCCATCGGCAATGCCGTCGCGCATGCCATCGGCAAGCGCGTTCGCGATCTCCCCATCACCCCAGCCCGTATCAAGGAGGCCCTCAATGGCTAACCGTCCACTGCAACTGACCCTCAACGGTCAACCGGTCGGCCCGGTCGAGGTCCCCGACGACCTGGCGATGATCGACTACCTGCACGAACACCAGAACCTCACCGGCTCGCGCCTGGGCTGCGGCCAGGGCATCTGCCACGCCTGCGTGGTGATCGTCGACAACCCCGACGGCACCAGCGAGGAGGTGCGCACCTGCATTACCGGCGCGCATTACTTCGAGGGCAAGAAGGTCCGCACCATCGAGGGCCATGCCAGACAGGACGAGGCCGGCAACCTCACGCTGAACCCGATCCAGCAGAAGTTCGTCGACCTGTTCGCCTTCCAGTGCAGCTACTGCGCGCCGGGCTTCGTCAATGCCGCCACGGTGCTGGTGGAAACCGCCCAGCGCCAGCCGTTGAAGAAGAGCGAGGTGGAAGACCGCATCGAGGCGAGCCTGGGCCACCACATCTGTCGTTGCACCGGCTACGTGCGTTACTACGACGCCACCCGCACGGTGCTCAACGACCTTGGCCTGGTCAAGGAGGGTTGAGCATGGGTCTTGTTCGTAGCGCACTGGCGCTGGCTCTCGGCCTTGCCATTACCTCGCTTGCCCAGGCAGCCGACCAGGCGCAGGTCAAGCGCGGTGAATACCTGGCCCGCGCGGCCGACTGCATGGCCTGCCACACCGCCGAAGGCGGCGCGCCGTACGCCGGCGGCCTGCCGATCCATTCGCCGTTCGGCACCATTTACGGCAGCAACATCACCCCGGACAAGCAGTACGGCATCGGCAACTACAGCGCCGACGAATTCTTCGCCGCGGTAACCGAGGGCAAGCGCAAGGACGGCGCCAACCTCTACCCGGCGATGCCGTACACCTCGTACCACCTGATCAAGCGCGAAGATTCGGACGCGATCCTCGCCTACCTGATGACCGTGCCGCCAATCAACCGCCCGGCACCGCAGACTGCGTTGCGCTTTCCGTTCAACGTGCGCCAGGGGCTGAGCGGCTGGAACATGCTGTACGGTAAAAGTGTGCAGTTGCAGCCGACCGAGGGCAAAAGCCCGGCCTGGCAGCGTGGGCAGTACATGGTCGAAGTCATGGGCCATTGCGGCGAGTGCCATACCCCGCGCAACCCGATCGGTGCGTTGCAGCAGGACCAGCGCCTGAGCGGCGGCCTGCTGGGTGGCTACCTGGCCCCGAGCCTGCTGGCCCAGGACCTGGCCGAGCGCGGCTGGACCCAGCCGGACCTGACCACCTTCCTCAAGCACGGCATCAGTGCCCAGGGCAGCATGTTCAACGAAATGTTCCCAGTGGTGCACCACAGCACCCAGCACTTGGAGGATGCTGACCTGGCGGCCATGGCCACCTACCTGCTGGGCGACCAGCCGCCACCGGCCAAGGCCATCCAGGCGGTGGCGCTGGAGCAGATGAGCGAAAGCGCCAAGCGCGGCCGCCAGCAATACCTGAATGTCTGCGCCGGCTGCCATGGGGTGGACGGCGAGGGCAAGCCGCACATCGCCGTGGCCATGCGCGGCAACACGGTGCTGCGCCAGGCCGACTCGCGCAACCTGGTCAAGGTGGTCCTCGAAGGCATCCGTGAGCAGCAGTTCACCGGCTTTGAGCGCATGCAGCCGATGCCGGGCTTTGCCGACAAGCTCGATGACCAGCAGGTGGCGGATATGGTCAACTACCTGCGCCAGGCCTGGGGTGGATTGCCCGGTGACCTGAGCGTACAGCAGCTCGCCGAGCTGAAGGCGGAGTAAAGGGTGCAGCATCTCGATCTACAGGTGGTCCGCCAGGCGTTGCAGTGGTCGTGCGGCGGCCAGCGGGTGTGGTTGTGCACGGTGCTCGCCACCTATGGCTCGGCGCCCCGTGCGCCGGGCTCGCTGCTGGCGGTGAACGCTAGCGGGCAGTGGCTGGGTTCGCTGTCCGGTGGCTGCGTCGAAGACGACTTCCTCGAACGCGTGGGCCGGGGGGAGTTTCCCGAGCCAGTGGCCATCGTGCGTTATGGCGATGGCAGCGACTCGCATTCGAGCATCCGCCTGCCCTGCGGCGGCGTGCTGGAAGTGCTGGTGGAGAACCTGCCGGCCGAATGTGACGTGCAGGCGCACCTGCGTGAGCTGGAAAGCGCATTGCAGGGCCAGTGCCGCGTGCTGCGTGAAGTGAGCCTGCCCGAGGGCAGGCGCCTGCTTGCCGATGACCACAGCCAGGGGCCGCGTGTGCGGCGTGAAAGTGCCTGTGTACGCTTGCGTGTGGGGGCCGCCCAGCGTCTGCTGCTGGCCGGGTACTCCAGCGTCGCGCATTTCTGCGCCGAGTTCGGCAAGGGCATGGGCTTCGAAGTCATCCTCTGCGAGCCGCGTGACGAAGTGCTCGACGGCGTGCGGCTGGATGGCATCGAAGTGCGTCGCGAGCTGCCGTCAGAGTTCATCGCCCATGGCGGTTGCCATGCCGACACAGCCGTGGTCGCGCTGACCCACGACCCGAAGATCGATGACCTGGCGATGCTCGAAGCGGTGCGCACCGAGGCGTTCTATATCGGTGTGATGGGCTCCCGGGTGACCTCCGACAAGCGCCGCGAACGCCTGCGGCGGATCGGTGGCCTGGGCGAGGTCGAACTGGGCCGCATCCACGCCCCGATCGGCCTCAACCTGGGCAGCAAGACCCCGGCCGAGATCGCTTTGGCGGTGCTGGCCGACATTCTGCGGGTGCGCAACGGCATCGAGCGGGGCGCGCTGTGAGCGTGGTTGCGCTGGTGCTGGCGGCAGGCCGCGGCACGCGTTTCGGTTCAGACAAGCGCCGGGCGACCTTGGCTGATGGTCGCAGCCTGCTGGCGCATAGCGTGGAACGGGCCCAAGCGGTGTTCGATGATGTGCGCGTGGTATTGCGCGCGGGCGAGTGGAGCGAGGATTTTGCCTTGCCTGCCGATTGCCGGGTTGTCGCCAGCCCGGATGCGGCGTCGGGAATGGGGCATAGCCTGGCTGCCGGCGCCAGGTCGTTGGGTGACAGCCAGGCGCAGGCGGTGGCGATCTTGCTGGGTGATATGCCTTGGATCGAATCGGCCACCTTGCGTCGGTTGGCCGAGGCGGCCACCGCCTCGACCATCGTGTTGCCGCGCCATGCGGGGCAGCAGGGGCACCCGGTAGTCTTCGGCCGCGACTTCTGGCCGGCGCTGGGGCAGCTTGCCGGGGATGAAGGGGCCCGGTCGGTGGTGCAAGCGCATCGTGATCGTTGCGTGGTGGTTGAGGTGGAGGATGCTGGGGTGTTGCTGGATGTAGATACGCCGCAGGGGTTGATTTAGGCACTGGTGTTCGCCATCGCACCCAAGACGAACACCACAATCCACCCCACAAAAGGTCCATAATCCCCCCTTAATCTGCCCAAGGTGCAATGCCAGCCACACCATTCCGGGAGCCCCGCCATGCACGTTCTGCTCTGTGAGGACGACGACCTGATCGCCGCCGGCATCTGCGCCGGCCTTACCGCCCAGGGCCTGACCGTGGACCGTGTGGGCAACGCCGCCGATGCACGGGCGATGCTGCAGGCCGCGCAGTTCGACGTGATGATTCTCGACCTTGGCCTGCCCGACGAAGACGGCCTGAAGCTGTTGCGCCGCCTGCGCGAGAAAGGCGAGACGCTGCCAGTGCTGGTGCTCACTGCCCGTGATGCGGTCACCGACCGGGTCGATGGCCTGCAGGCCGGTGCCGACGATTACCTGCTCAAGCCGTTCGACCTGCGCGAGCTGGCAGCTCGCCTGCACACCCTGCTGCGGCGGGTGGCCGGGCGGGCGGTGAATGTGATCGAACACGGCCCGCTGCGCTACGACCCGAGCAGCTGCGAGGCAACCCTGGCCGGCCAGCCGGTCGACCTGTCCCGGCGTGAACAGGCATTGCTCCAGGCGCTGCTGCAGAACCCCGGGCGGGTGCTGTCCGGCGAGCAGCTCAAAGACTGCGTGTACGGCTTCAGCGACGAAGTCGAGAGCAATGCCCTGAACGTGCATATCCACCATCTGCGGCGCAAGCTGGGCAACGGCATCGTCGAGACCGTGCGCGGCCTGGGCTACCGCCTTGGCCCGGCGCAGGCGCCGGAGGAGGCCGCATCATGAGCCTGCGGGTACGCCTGAGCCTGATCCTGGGCAGCGCCTTCGTGATCATCTGGGCGCTGGCCGCCGCGTGGATGCTGCGCGACCTGCGCCAGCAGATGATGTTCTCCCTCGACCAGCGCCTGGTGGCATCGGCGCGCATGGTTGCCGGGCTGATCGACCAGCTGCCGCAGCCGCTGACCGCCAAGGGCGGGGAGGCGCACTTTTCCGCCGACCAGTTCAGCGTGCCGGACGGCATGGCCTGCCAGGTCAGCTCGCTGCGTGGCGAGATTCTCGCCAGCAACCACAAGCACGATGGCGTCATGGACGATGAACGTAGCGGTTTCCGTGACCAGACCATCGACGACGCGCTGTGGCGCACCTTCACCTACAACCATGGCGATGTGCGAATCACCACCGCCGACCGGCACATGGAGCGCGAGGCGCTGAACCAGTCGATCCTGCTGGCAGCCTCGGCGCCGGTGCTGATGGCCCTGCTTGGCAGCCTGGGGTTGTTGTGGATCGGCCTGGGCAAGGGCCTGGAGCCGCTCAACCGCATGCGCGATGCCCTGCGCCGCCGGCGCGCGGACAGCGTCGAGCCGCTGCAGGTGGCGGGCATGCCCAGCGAACTGCAACCGTTGCTGGAAACCCAGAACCAGCTGTTCCTGCGTATTGCCCAGACCATCGAGCGTGAGCGGCGCCTGACCGACGATGCCGCGCATGAACTGCGCAGCCCGCTGACGGCGATCAAGACCCACCTGCAGGTAGCGCGGATGACCGATGGCGCCGTGCGCGAGCAGGCGCTGGAACATGCCGAGCAGGGCGCCGACCGCATGCACCGTACGCTGGAGCAGTTGTTGATGCTGGCGCGGGTGGAGGGCAGCCTGTCGTTCGAGGATGGCGTGCAGTGCAGCGCCGAGCAGGTGGCCCGGCAGGCGGTGCAGGATGCCGGCGGCGGTGACAACCGGCGCATCGTGCTGCGCTTGCCTGAAGCCGCTACGCAGATCTACCTGGGCATGCCTGCGCCGTTGGCGGTGGCGGCGCTGCGCAACCTGCTGGACAACGCCTTGCGCCATGGCGGCGACGAGGCGGTGGAGCTTGAGGTGCAGATGGCTGACGGCCAGGTGGGCTTCATGGTGCGGGACCATGGGCCGGGGATTGCCGAGGCGGACCTGGAACACCTGACCGAGCGCTTCTGGCGTAACGGGCAGAGTGGTGGATGCGGGCTGGGGCTGGCGATCGTGCAGGCGATCGTGCAGCGTTGTGCCGGTAGCCTGAAGTTCGACAGCCGCAGTGATGGGTTGCGGGTGTTGTTGCAAGTGCCGGCGCGCTCGGGGAATTGATTTTTATTGCCTGTGCCGGCCTCTTCGCGGGTAAACCCGCTCCCACAGGTACTGCATCAACCCTGAGATCTGTGCCAATCCTGTGGGAGCGGGTTTACCCGCGAAGAGGCCGGGCCTGCTTTCAAAAATCCCACAGCAACCGCTAAATCCTCCCCGCACTCAAGCGTTTCCCAAGCGACGAACACCCGCACTTTCGCTTGCTTGCGAGGATTGACCCATGTCCACCGCTTCCTGCCTTGCCCAGGTCCCGCCGGCCAGCGCGCCGCGTGCCTTGTACGAGTTCACCGATTCACCCTTGCTGCAACGCCAGCAGCAACAGGAGTCCAACGCCCGCAGCTACCCGCGGCGCATCCCGCTGGCGCTCAAGCGCGCCCGTGGCATCCATGTGGAGGATGTCGAAGGCCGCCAGTTCATCGACTGCCTGGCCGGCGCCGGCACCCTGGCGCTGGGCCACAACCACCCGGTGGTGGTCGAGGCGATCCAGCGGGTACTGGCCGATGAGCTGCCGTTGCACACCCTGGACCTGACCACGCCGGTCAAGGACCGCTTCGTCCAGGACCTGTTCGGCGTGCTGCCCGAGGTGTTGCGCCGTGAGGCCAAGGTCCAGTTCTGCGGCCCGACCGGTACCGATGCGGTGGAAGCAGCGCTGAAACTGGTGCGCAGCGCCACCGGTCGCAGCACCGTGCTGGCCTTCCATGGCGCCTACCATGGCATGAGCCAGGGTGCGCTGAGCCTGATGGGCAGCCATGGGCCGAAGCAGCCGCTGGGTGCCTTGCTCGGCAACGGTGTGCAGTTCATGCCGTACCCCTACGACTACCGTTGCCCGTTCGGTTTGGGCGGCGAAGCCGGGGTCAGGGCCAACCTGCATTACCTGGAAACCCTGCTGCTCGACCCGGAGAGCGGCGTGCCGCTGCCGGCGGCGGTGATCCTAGAGGTGGTGCAGGGCGAGGGCGGGGTGATTCCGGCCGATATCGAGTGGCTCAAGGGGGTACGCCGTATCACCGAGCAGGCCGGCGTGGCGTTGATCGTCGATGAGATCCAGAGCGGTTTCGCCCGTACCGGGCGCATGTTCGCCTTCGAGCATGCCGGCATCATCCCGGACGTGGTCACCTTGTCCAAGGCCATTGGCGGCAGCCTGCCGCTGGCGGTGGTGGTGTACCGCGACTGGCTGGACACCTGGAAACCGGGCGCCCACGCCGGCACTTTCCGTGGTAACCAGATGGCCATGGCGGCGGGTTCGGCGGTGATCGATTACCTGGTCGAGCATCGCCTGGCAGAGCATGCCGAGGCCATGGGCCAGCGCCTGCGCCAGCACCTGCAGCAGTTGCAGCGGGATTATCCGCAGTTGGGTGATATTCGCGGGCGTGGCCTGATGCTTGGGGTGGAACTGGTGGATGCGCAAGGCCAGCGGGATGCGCTTGGGCATCCGGCGGCCAACCGTGAATTGGCGGCGAAGGTGCAGCGCGAGTGCCTCAAACGCGGGCTGATCCTGGAACTTGGTGGGCGGCATGGGGCGGTGGTGCGCTTCCTGCCGCCGTTGATCATCAGTGGCGAGCAGATCGATGAGGTCGCGCAGCGCTTTGCCGAGGCGCTGATCGCGGCGGTCTGATCGATTGCCGGGGCCGCTGCGCGGCCCTATCGCCGGCAAGCCAGCTCCCACAGGGACTACGCCGACCGGAAGGCTTGCGCTGTACCTGTGGGAGCCGGCTTGCCGGCGATAGGGGCGCAAAGCGCCCCCTGCTAATCCCGGCTACCAACCGCGCCCGGAATTCACCCAGAAGTTCACCGACAGCGAGGTGGTCACAGACTCCACCTGGTGGAACCACCCTTCAGGCAGGAACAACAGGTCACCGGCCTGCAGCACCACGCGCAGGAACGGCACCTCGCGCGCCGCCGGGAAGCGCTGGTAGTCCGGGGCGTCGGGGTTGAAGTCGCAGCCGTCCAGGCCGCCCTTGGGGCTGGTCGACCAGGTAGCCAGGGCCGGGCGATGGTGCGGCGCGGCAAGGATGAACGACTTCTGCCCCCATACCTGTGCGAACAGGTTGTCGGTGTCGTCGCGGTGCAGTGGCGTCAGTGTGCCCTTGGGGCCGATCCAGATGCGCGGCGCAATGAACTTCTCGCGGGCGAAGTACTGCGGGTAGCGAATCAGCGTCAGCAGCTTTTCCGGCACGATGTTGTTGCCCATGTAGGCCGGGGTTTCGCCGGGTTTGGCAGGGGTGTCCAGCGAGGCGATGAAGTCGGCCATGGAAGTGGAACGGAAGTCGCGGTCGGTGGAGAAGGTCTTCTTCACGTAGTCGCCGTGCCGGGTGATGCCCTGCAGTTCGGCGAAATGCTCCAGCGAAGCTTCGCGGCCCATGGTGAACAGCGGCCAGTCCTGCAGGGCATCGCTGATGACCACCGGCGTCCCGTGCGCCAGGTATTCGCCCTGGAAGCGCGCCAGCGACATGTCGGCGCGGGCAATGCGTGCCACCTCGCGCTGCACCGGTTGCGCGGCCGACACCCGTTCGCTGAGGCGTGCCGGTGTCGGGTAGCGTTGGTTCATCGACACCTTGGTCGCCGGCGCGCCGCGCCGGGCGTTGCTGATGATCTGCGGCAGCAGGGTGGCCAAACCCATGTTGCCGCTGATCTTCAGGCGGGCGCTGGCGAACAGTTCTTCGACGTTGGCGGTGCCGCCCATGATGCCCATGAAGTCACGCTCGGCCACCTCGATGGTGACGTCCGGGGCACTGTGCCGGCCGGCACCGGTGCGGCTGCTGTCGCGCACCTCCGACCAGAAGGCCCGGTCCTGGCCGAAGACGAACTGGAAAACGCCTTCGATGCCGACGGCATGGGCGTTGGCGAACAGTTTGCTGAGGATGCTCTGAAGGTCCACGGTATGCCTCTGGCGGTCTTTCGTTGTGCTGGGATAACGAGTGCCTGCACCAACGATTTAGCCGTGTGGGCGGGTAATTTTTCGGTGTGCTGCTACGTCCCGTAGGGAGGCTCGAGTCACATTGTTCACCCAAGGAACCCACATGGCACTGCACCCTGATCTGGCGGCATTTCTGGAACTGGTCGAATTTGGCCGGCTGACGGGCAGGAGCCTGCCCATGCACGCGATGGACGTGGCCCAGGCCCGTGCCGAGTTCGAAGGCAGCTCGCAGGTACTCGACCCGAGCCCGCCCGGCAACGTCACGGCCAGCGAGTTGCAGATTACCGCGCGCGACGGTGCCCGCCTGGCTGCTCGTCTGTACCGCCAGGGCGATGCTGGTGCTGCCTTGCAGCCAGTGATCCTGTACCTGCATGGCGGCGGCTATGTGGTCGGCAGCCTCGATTCGCATGACTCGGTGTGCCGTCGCCTGGCGGCCCTGGGCGAGTTCGCGGTACTGGCGGCGGACTACCGGCTGGCGCCGGAGCAGCAGTTCCCGAAAGCCCTGCACGATGTGCTGGACGCCGCCAACTGGCTGGCTGAGCAGGCGGCCTCGCTGGGCCTGGACAACCGCCGGGTGGTGCTGGCAGGGGACAGTGTGGGCGCCAGCCTGGCGGCGGTGCTGGCCATTACGGCGGTGGAGCAGCCCGAGGCGCTGGCGTTCAAGCCGCTGGCACAGTTGCTGTTCTACCCGGTGACCGATATCTCCTGCTGGCGTGAGTCCCATCGCGAGCATGCCGAGGGTTACCTGCTGGAGACGCCTACCCTGGAGTGGTTCTACCGGCACTATGCGCCGCAGCGCGAGCAGCGCCTGGACTGGCGGGTGTCGCCGTTGCTGTCGACGCTGTGCGAGCCATTGGCGCCGGCTTGCCTGTTCGTGGCCGAGTATGACCCGTTGCATGATGAGGGCATGGCCTATCGTGACTGGCTGGTGGCGGGTGGGACGGCGGTGACCTTTGCCCGGGTGGAGGGGTTGACCCATGACTTCTTGCGCATGTCGGGGATCGTGGGGCAGGTGGAGGGGATTTACCGGGATGTCGGGGAGTGGTTGAAGCGGGTCGGCGGCCAGTCCTGACTTGAGCTCGCCGGGGGCGCGTTGCGCCCCTTTCGCGACACAAGGCCGCTCCCACAAAAGCACTGCGCCCACCGAACCATGTGGGAGCGGCCTTGTGTCGCGATGGGCCGCACAGCGGCCCCAGGGCCTCACCCGCGAAGGTGCTTCTTCAATACATCGACCAATCGCTCGATCTCCGCCTCGGTATTCAACAGCCCAGGCGCCGTCCGCACCACCGGCCCGACATCCCGCGAAACCGCATCGACCACGATGCGCTGGCTGTTGAGATACCGGGCCACCTCGTCAGCATCCTGCCCCGTGACCCGGAAGAAGGTGAAGCCCGCCGAATACTGCGTGCTGCGCGGTGTCACCAGCTCGACCCCCGGCAGCGCCTCAAGCCGCTGCCTGAGATAGCCATTAAGCCCATGAATCCGCGCCTGCACCGCCGCCTTGCCCAACTGCAGGTGCAGCTCGAACGCCTTGCCCAATGCCCAGCGGTGCTCGAACGCGTGGTAACCCCCGGGCGTCATCACCGTGGCAAAGTCCTCGTTCTCGGAAAACGTGGCAATGGTCGGGTTCAGCTGCTTCAGTTCGGTGGACGCCGCGCAGATGATCCCGGTACCCCGCGGCCCGAACATCCACTTGTGCGTGCCGGCGATGAAGTAGTCGCAGTTGAGATCGGCAAAGCGCATGTCTTCGACGCCGAAGCCATGCACACCGTCGATCACGTAGATGATCTGGTCCTGCTCGTCACGCTGGCGATTGACCTCGCGCACCAGCGCGCCGATCTCGCCCACGGGCAGTTTCACTCCACTGCCCGAGTGCACCCAGGTCATGCCCAGTACCCGTGTTTTCGGCCCGATGGCCGCCGCGATGGTGGCCAGTACCTGGTCGCTGTTGACCTTGGCGGGGTCGTCGAACAGGCGCAACCGGTGCACCGGTGTGCCATCGCGCGTGGTGCGAAAGCCCATGGTATGGCGGGCGGCCGAATGCTCGTGCACGGTGGTCAGAATTTCCTGCCCCGGGGCAATCTTCAGCCCGCCATAGATCAGCCCCAGGCCTTCGGTGGTGCTGCCGGTCAGGGCGATTTGCCGGGGCGTCACTTCGAGGTAGCGGGCCGCCCATTCACGCACGGCGGCTTCGTGCTTCCATTCCGACTGGCTGTCCCAGTCGACCATGCGGGCCGGGTGGCGGTCGAAGCGGGCACGCAGCGCCTCGATGGCTTCGCGCACGGGCCGTGGGTGCGAGGTGATCAGGAAGTTGGCAAAGTGCGCGTACGCCGGGTCCAGCTCGAACAGGTTGCGAAACCCGGCCCAGTCGCTGGCGGTGGCAGGCTGCGCAGCCGCCGCTTGGGCGGTAGGCAGCAGTGGGCTTGTGAGGGGCAGGGCGGCCGCAAGCAGGCCGGCCTGCTTGAGAAAGGTGCGACGATCGTTCATCAATTGGCTCGCAAGGGTCAGGGGGATGAGGTGGCGACAGGTTGCGCGGCGCGCTGCACCTGCTCCCACACCCGCAGGAAGTTGCCGCCCCAGAGCTTGGCGATATCCGCTTCGGAGTAGCCGCGGCTGATCAGTTCGGCGGTGACGTTGCGTGCTTCACTGGCGTTCTGCCAACCGTCGATGCCGCCGCCTTCATTGAAGTCCGAACTAAGGCCGACATGGTCGATGCCGACCTTGCGCACGGTGTAGTCGATGGCGTCGCCATAGTCCTTGAGCGTGGCCGGCGGTTCCTCCTCGAGAATGCCGTACAGCGCGTTGGCGTACTGGCCGACCTTCTGCTCGGGCCAGCCGGCGATCACCGGGTCACCGGGCATCAGTGCGTAGTCGAGGTTGGCCAGTGGCGGCAGGTCGTAGCGGGCGCGCAGGGCGTTGAGTTTGTCCTGGGTCTTGCTGCTCAAGGGCTTGAGGTAGGTGGAGAAGGCCACCAGCTGGACCACGCCGCCGCTGTCCTTGATCAGCTGCAGCTCCTTGTCGGAGAGGTTGCGCTTGATGTCGACCATCGCCCGCGGCGCCGAGTGCGAGGCCACCACCGGCGCGCGGCTGAGGGCAACGGCCTGGGCCAGCGCCTTGCTGGACATTTGCGACACATCGATGATCACGCCCAGGTCGTTCAGCCGCTGCACGGCGCGCTTGCCGAGCGGCGACAGGCCGTCCAGGGCATCGGCGGTGTCATTGAAGAACGGCAGCGGGCGCGAAGAGTCGGCCCAACTGTTGTTGCCCACGTAGCTGAAGCCGAACATGCGCACGCCGCGCGCGGCCCAACGGTCGAGCTGGTCGATGTCATCGCCCAGCGCATAGGCGTTGAGCATGCTGAGGAACACCGCGAACTTGCCTTCGCCGTGCAGGCGCCGCATGTCTTGCGGGGTATAGGCAATACCCACCTGCTGCGGGAAGTCGCGGACCATGGCGGTGATGGCGTTGTAGCGCACCTCCTGGGTGTGGCGGGCGGCTTCGACAAAGCCTGGGGTAGGGCGGTGCGGGCCACCGTCACCGGTCCAGGACTCCGGCCAGGCGAAGATGGTCAGGGCCGCGCCAGACAAACGCCCGCGTGCGGCCTTGGCCAGGTCGAAGCGGCCATTGCCATCCTTGTCGGCCTCGCTGCCTTCGGTGCCGAAGGTCAGCGGCAGGGTGACATGGCTGTCGAACGAGATGATGCGTTCCTGCAGGTCGTTGGCCTGGCGGGTCACCTCCCTGGAATAGCCGGCGGGTGTGGCGAAGTAGTGCCAGGCGGCAAACCCGGCGCCAGCGGCAACCGCCGCGGCCAGGCTGATAAACAGGGCTTTCTTCCAGCGTGGAGTCGTCATCTTGGTCTCAATAGGTTCACCGTCGAGGGATGGGCACAGAGGCCGCCGCTACCTGCAGTGAACGAGCTCGCAGCCGAGAAATTTAGCGCCTGTCGGGGGCCGCCATGCGGCCCAATCGCCGGCAAGCCAGCTCCCACCTCGAGCGCATTGGCCTCAAGCCATGTGCAATCCCTGTGGGAGCTGGCTTGCCGGCGATTGGGCTGCGCAGCAGCCCCGGATGCAGCCGGAGCGCCGCTAAATTTCGTCTGCCGTGCAACGTTCTAGCCTTGGACGGGCCGTGCTCCATGGCCGCAATGAATGCACAGGTATGCAATGACGATTTCCCGACGCGGTTTCATCGCCGGTGTGGCATTGACGGGTATGGTGGTGCCCGGTGCGCTGGGGGCGCTGTATGTGCAGCGCCAGCGTGCCGCCGAGGAATTCCCGGAAACCCCTGGCGAGGCCGTCGTCGAGTTGGCCGATACCCGCCTGCAGCAGTTGGGCGATACCCTGCGCGGCATCTGGCGCTGGACCCTGCAGGGCAAGGATGCGGGGCTGGACGGCCTGCCCACGGGTGAACTGGAGCTGTTCCTGGATGTGGCAACCAGCGGGCGCGCCCTGCGCGGCTACCTGGATACCCCCGAGCGCCTGCGTGGGCAGAAGGAGCCGCGCTACCGCGTGGTAGGCGACCTGTTGGCGGACAAGCCGGGCACCCTGCGCTGGCGCCTGTTTTCGGCCCAGGCCCGCTATGAATGCCATATCGTGCTCGACGAGGTCTGGGGCCGGTTCGGCAACGCCGGGCCGGCCACCCTCAACGGGCGCATTGCACGCCTGGACCGCGCGTTGACATTGCCCGTGGAGGACAACCAGTTCCTGGCCTTGAAGCGCACCTTCCCCGAGGCACGCGAGCGTACCCCGCTGAACCCGCAGCTGCTGGCCTGGCTGACCGCCCCGGAGCATCGCCTGTTCCACCAGCTGTGGCACTCGTCGCGGGACAAATGGCACAAACTGGGCAAGGACAAGCAGGGCGCCCTGCGTGGCCTGGGCTGGCAGCCCGGGCCGCGTGATCGCGAGCGTGATGCGCGGGGCCGGCACAAGGACCGCAACGGCTCGGGCGAAGACTTTTTCTTCATGCACCGGCACATGCTTGGCAGGGCGCGTGCCTTACAGGACTTGCCGTCATGGACGCGCTTCCCGCTGCCGCAGCCGGAACTTGAGCGCGACCGGGCCGGATTCGCCCGCTACTTCGACAACCATGACGGCAATGCCCTGCCGCCCACCTGGCTGGCCAGCGGTGATGCGGAATACACCCAGTGGGTGCGCGACATCAAGACGCCGGATACCTTCCATGGCAACTTCCTGGTCTGGGAGTCACGCTACACCGACCCGGAGTACCTGAGCACCTTGACCCTGGGCCAGTTCGGTTCGGAAGTGGAGCTGGGCCTGCACGACTGGCTGCACATGCGCTGGGCATCGGTGCCGCGCGACCCCTCCAACGGCATGCCGGTGCCGACGGCGCGCACGCCGGATGATTTTGCCGAACGCTGGTTTGCCGAACAGAACGATTTTCTCGGTGACCCGTTTTCATCCCATGTGAACCCGGTGTTCTGGCACTTTCATGGCTGGATCGACGACCGCATCGAAGACTGGTTCCACGCTCATGAACGGCTGCACCCGGGCGAGGTACGGCGCCTGGAAGTCAATGGCGTGCCATGGTTTGCGCCAGGGCGCTGGGTGGAGGTGGCCGACCCGTGGCTGGGGCCGGATACCCATGGCTGCTCGACGGTGCCGGGTTTGCGGCCCGGGCGCAGTGTAGAAATGGACCCGGAGACCATGAAGCTGGCGTTGCGCATCATCTACAGCGATGACGACCTGCTCGACAAGCTGCGGCCCAAGGTACCGCAGCGGCCGTGGTATGCGCGCAACCTGAAGGTGCGGAACTAGTCGCTGCCTGTACCGGCCCTATCGCCGGCAAGCCGGCTCCCACAGGTACGGCGCATGTCTTGAGCCCGGCGCAGACCCTGTGGGAGCTGGCTTTCCGGCGATAGGGCCGGTACAGGCGACCTTACTGGCTGGCCACCCACCCACCCCCCAATGCCTTGTACAACGCCACGCTACCCTGCAACCGGGCCAGGCGCAGTTGTGCCTGCTGGTCCTGCGCCACATACAAGGTGCCCTGGGTCTCCAGCACGCTCAACAGCGTCTCCGCTCCCGCGCCATAACGCTGCTGCGCCAGGTCGAACGCCAGCCGCGCCTGCTCCACCTCTTCATCCTGCCACTGCCGCTGGCGGTCCACGCCCTGGATCGCATTGAGCGCTTTCTCGACATCGGCAAAAGCGGCCAGGATGCTGCTGCGGTAGGTCTCCAGCAACTCCATCTGTTCAGCCTCGGCCAGTTCACGCGCGGCACGCAGCCGGCCGTTGTTGAAGATCGGCGCGACCAGGCCGCTGGTGAGGGTGTAGTAGGAGCTGTCGAACAAATGGGCAAAGGTATTGGCGCCAGCCCCCAGGTTGGCCCCGAGGGTGAGCTTGGGCAGCATGGCGGCGCGGGCGACCTGTACGTTGGCGCTGGCGGCGGCCAGCCGTGCTTCTGCCGCGGCAATGTCCGGGCGGCGGGTGAGCAGCTCGCTGGGCACGCCGCTGCCAATGGCGGGCCATTGCAGGGTGTTGATCGCGTCCTGGCTGGTGGGTAGCGACTGCACCGGGTCGCCGAGCAGGGTCGCCAGGGTGACCCGGCTGTCTTGCCACTTCTGTTCCAGTAACGGCAGCTGGCGTTGCTGCGCGGCCACCAGGCTGCGCTGCTGGGCCAGTTCAAGGCGCGTGGCGGACCCGCTGCGCTGGCGTGCCTCGACCAGGCCCAGCACGTCCTGGGCATTGCGCAGGTTGAGGCGGGCAATGCGCAACTGTTCCTGCAAAGCCAGGCCCTGCAGGTAACTGTCGGCCACCGCGCTGACCAGGGTCAGCGCCACGGTCTGGCGGTCGAAGCGGCTGGCATCCAGGCTGCGCAGGGCGCTGTCACGGGTCGCTCGCAGGCCGCCCCAGAAGTCGATTTCGTAGCTGGCGCTGAGCTGCATGTCGAACGAGGTGCTGGTGGGTTCGCTGCGGCTGACATCCAGTTGGTCATAGCCGTCACCGTGCAGCAGGCGCTGGCGGCTGCCGTCCAGGCCCAGCTTCAGCTCCGGCAACAGCGGCGCGCCGGCAATGACCGCGCGGGCCTGGGCCTGGCGTACCCGCGCCGTGGCTGCAGCCAGGTCATGGGCATTGTGCAGGGCGTGCTGTACCAGGCGGTCGAGCTCGCTGCTGGCGAAGGCTTGCCACCACTGTGTCGTTGGCAGTTGTACCGAGGGTGATGCGGCCTCGCCTTGCCAGGCGGATGGCGCGGCGATACCGCTGGCGGGTGTTGGCGGCGTGCTGCAGGCGGCGAGGCATACGCATAAGGTCAACAGGCTGATGCGGCTGGGCAGAGTCATGGGTTATTCGCTGGTAAGGGCTTTGACCGGGTCGAGGCGGGCGGCCTTGCGCGCTGGCATGAAGCCGAACACGATGCCGGTGACGACGGCGCAGGCGAAGGCGCCGAGCATGGCGGGCAGGGCAAAGGCCACTGCCACTTCGGCCAGCATCAGGCCGCCACCGATGGCCAGGGCCAGGACGATGCCGGCCAGGCCGCCGACCATCGACAGCATCACCGCCTCGCTGAGGAATTGCCGCAGGATGTCGCGCTGGCGCGCACCAGTGGCCATGCGGATGCCGATTTCACGGGTGCGCTCGCGCACCGTCATCAACATGATGTTCATCACGCCGATGCCGCCCACCAGCAGCGAGATCGCGGCGATCGCCCCCAGCATCAGCGACAGGCTGTTCTGCGTGCGCGCCTCGGCCTGGATCAGCGCCGCGTCATTGGTCAGCTCGAAGTCCTGGCGGCCGTTGTGGCGCTGGCGCAGCAGCTTGTCGATGGCCGCTTCGGCCTCGTTGACCCGCGTGGAGTCCAGGGCGGCAACGGCGATGTAGTCCGGGTCGCGCTGGCCGAACAGGCGGATGGCTGCGGCGGAGTAGGGCACCACGATGCGCCCGTCGCTGTCCTGGTCGCCAGAGCTGGCACCCTTGCCGGCCAGGATGCCGACCACCTGGAACGGCACATTGCCGATCAACAGGTACTGCCCCAGAGGGTCGCGCCCAGGGTCGAGCATCTTTTCCCGCACTTTCTGGCCGATCACCGCCACCGCGGCAGCGTTGGCTTCATCGGCATCGGTGTAGAAGCTGCCTTGCACCGCCGGCCAGTTGAAAATCTCGGGGAACCCGGTGTTGTTGCCACCCACATAGAACCGCTGGCTGTTGTTGCCGTGGCGCACCATCATCTTTTCGCCGATCACCGGCATCACGTGCTTGACCTGCGGCAGTTGGCCGATGGCAGCGACATCGTCGAGGGTGATGGTGCCGGCCTGCTCGCCCAGGCTCGCCGGCTTGCCGTTGAGGTAGAGGATGTTCGAGCCGAAGGCTGCCATCTGCGCCATGACCTGGCGCTTGCTGCCTTCGCCCACTGCCAGCATCACCACCACCGAGGCCACGCCGATGACGATGCCCAGCAGGGTCAGGGCGGTGCGGAAGCGGTTGACCCACATCACCCGCCAGGCCGCCCGCAGGGCTTCGAGCAATTCGCCTTTCCACGCCCCGTGCAAGGTCGCGCCACGGTCCAGGCGCTGGCGCAGCTGGGCGGCCTGCAGCCCGCGGCCGTTATCGACCGTGGGCTTTTCGGCGGCCGAATCGCTGATGATCAGGCCGTCGCGAATTTCGATCACGCGCTGCGCCCGCGCCGCCACGTTGCGGTCATGGGTGATCAGGATGATCACGTGGCCCTGGCTGGCCAGCTCGTCGAGCAACGCCATCACTTCGGTGCCGCTGTGGCTGTCGAGGGCGCCGGTGGGTTCGTCGGCGAGGATGATATGGCCGCCATTCATCAACGCCCGGGCAATCGACACCCGTTGTTGCTGGCCGCCAGACAACTGGTGCGGGCGGTTGCCGGTGCGGCTGGCCAGGCCCAGGCGGCCGAGCAGGGCGCTGGCACGGGCGTGGCGTTCGCTGGCGGCGAGGCCGGCATAGATGGCCGGCATTTCGACGTTTTCCTGGGCCGAGCCCGAGGGGATCAGGTGGTAGCCCTGGAACACGAAGCCGAACGCCTCGCGGCGCAGCCAGGCCAGTTCGTCGCTGCCCAGTTCGGCCACATCCTTGCCGGCGAAGCGGTAGCTGCCGGAAGTGGGGCGGTCGAGGCAGCCGAGGATATTCATCAAGGTCGACTTGCCGGAGCCGGAGGCGCCGACGATGGCGACGAACTCGCCGGGATGGATGCGCAGGCTGATGCCATGGAGGATATCGACCTTGGGTGTTTCGACGCCGCCGTAGGATTTACGGATGTCGACCAGCTCGATCAGGGGTGTGCTCATTCAACCTCCGCTGACGCCAGGGGCGCCGATCACCAGGCGTTCGCCTTCGTTGAGGCCGTCCAGCACCTGCACGCGCAGGCGGTCGCTGAGGCCGGTGCGTACCTGGCGCTGTTCCACCTTGCCGTCGCGGGTCAGCACATGCGCCAGGCGCAGGCCATCGCCATCGTCCAGCGCGGCCAGTGGTACGGTCAGCACCTGGCTGGCTTTGCCGGCGACAAAGAACACCTGCGTGGTCATCTCGGCCATCAGCGCGCCGTCCGGGTTGTCGACATCCAGCAGCACGCTGTACTGCACCACCTGGCTGCCGGCACTGCCATTGCTGACGCTGGCCGGGCTGCCGCCACCCTGGCTGGCCTGCTCCAGGGGCTTGGGCGGGATCGGCAGCACTTGCCGCACGGTGCTGGTCCAGCGGCGCTTGCCGCCGGCCAGGGTGGTGAAGTAGGCGGTCATGCCCGGGGTGACCTTGCCGATGTCGGCCTCCGACACCTGGGCCCACACGGTCATCGGCGAGAGCTTGGCGATGCGCAGGATCAGCGGGGTTTGCTGTTGGGCATTGAGGGTTTGCCCCTCACGGGCATCCACCGCCACTACCGTGCCGTCCATCGGCGCGTAGATGCGCGTGTAGCCCAGCTCGGCCTCGTCGCTGCGCAGGCTGGCCTGGGCCTGGCGGATCTGCGCCTGGAACATGTCGATGCGCGCCTGGGTGACCTTCAGCTGTGCGGCGGCCGTTTGCACGTCCTCGTCGCGGGTGGCACCGGCGGCGGCCAGGTCCCGTTGGCGTTTGAGCTGCTGCCGGGCCAGTTGGAACTGCGCGCGTTGTTCGGCCAGCTGGGCCTTGAGGTTGTCGATCGAGTAGCGGCCGGCATCCAGCCGGGCCTGCTGGGTCGAAGGGTCGATCTCGACCAGCAGCTGGCCTTTGCGCACCGTGTCGCCAACCTCCACATGCAGGGTGTGGATCTGCCCCGACGCCTGGGCACCGACGTCCACGTAGCGCCTTGGTTGCAGGGTGCCCAGTGCGGTGACGCTGCTTTCGATGTCGGCGCGGGTCACGGCAACCGTGCTGAGCGGCTGTGCGCCGTAGGGCAGGGCCTTCCAGGCCAGCAGGCAGCCCAGGCCGAGCAGGCCCAGGCCGCTGAGCAGGAGCCGGCGACGGGTGTTGGTTAAAGGTCTCATGCAGACATCCAGCCGAGGGGGTGCCAGATAGACGAAAGCGGCAGAAGGGGATTTAGCGAATATTGGGCAGGGGCTGACAGGTGCATGGCGACAGGGTTGTGGCGCCTGTGAGATCGAGCGCCGCCCGCGCGGCGCATCGCCGGCAAGCCAGCTCCCACATCTGTTTCGGGCCAGTCTCTCCTGAGCCCCCGGCGCGCGCCCCTCTTGGCGTACACCTCGATATCGTGTCGAGCCAACAAGGCGGTCGCGCGCATTGGTGCAGGCAATACTGGCCCGAAACAGATGTGGGAGCTGGCTTGCCGGCGATGCGCCGCGCGGGCGGCGCTCGATTTCACAGGCGCGAAACCTCCCAAGACATACCCTTGTTGCTGAGAATAATTATAATTTGTAAGATCGCACGCTGACATCACTCGGTCCCGCGTTGCTGCCTGAAAGGGCTTTCTGGCATAGGCTGGCAGGACGATCTCAGGTAACGTCGTGGAACATTACTATCGCGAACTGGTGGGCTTCCTTTCCGCGCGCCTGGGCAATCGTCAGGCCGCCGAAGACGTGGCGCACGATGCCTACCTGCGGGTGCTGGAACGCACCGACGCCGAGCGCATCGAGCACCCGCGTGCCTTCCTTTACCGCACCGCGCTCAACCTGGTGGTCGACCGCCACCGGCGGCATCAGGTACGCCAGGCCGAGCCGCTGGAGGTGCTGGACAGCGACGAGCGCTGGCATACCCCGGCGCCGACCCACGACATGCAGCTCGACCAGCGCCTGGCGCTGATGCAGCGCGCGCTGGATGAGCTGAGCAAGGTCTGCCGCGACTGCTTCCTGCTGCGCAAGCTCGAAGGCCTGTCACACCAGCAGATTGCCGAGCACCTGGGTATTTCCCGCAGCCTGGTGGAGAAGCACATCGTCAATGCCATGAAGCACTGCCGGGTGCGCATGCGCGAGTGGGAATCCTGATCGCCGGGTTGAATGCAGATGAAAATTCCGTCAGTCGATCACTTGATTTCCACGGTTTTCCCGACTTCTATCAAATAAGACCCCTGCCAGGCGTAGCCTTGGCAGCAGCCGTTACTGGCGCAGTATGGTCATGGAGCCTACCCATTACCCAACTGCCCAGGTCCCGCCATGGCCAACAAGACCCTGCGCATCCTCATCGCCGACGCACACCCCTGCCAGCGCCTGCAACTGGAGCGGCTGCTCAACGGCCTGGGCTACTACCGGATAGCGCCAGTGGACAGCTTCGAGGAGCTGCAGCGCCTGGTGTTGAGTGCCTTGCAGCCTTTCCACCTGCTGTTGGGCAATATCGAGCTGGCCAGCCATGTCGGGGTCGACCTGGCGCGCTTCTGTCGCGTCAGCACGCAGATCCAGCACGCCCTGCTTTATCACTCTACCCAGTTGCAAGTGCCCATGGTGCCGCAGACCGAGCGCCAGGCCGTCAGCCTGAGCCTGCCCCAGGTGCCGGACAACGAGGCACTGGAGGCGTTCATGGCGATCATCGATACGCCGCTGCTGGTCGGCAAGCTGCCGCTGCCGGGCGCCATGCCGGCTGCCACGGTGCGGCCACGGCCGAAGGCCAATTTCGTCAACACCATGTTCAACCGCTAAAGCCGCAGCGGGCAGGGCAAGGGGGCAGCTATTTGCTATCCTCTTGCCCTTTGCCGATTTGCGGACCCTGCCATGACTGCCATCGATACCGCTCGCCCGCCCCGGTTCAGCCGCGGCGACCACCGGACCCTGGGCCTGGCGGCGTTGGGCGGCGCGCTGGAAATCTACGACTTCATCATCTTCGTATTCTTTGCGCTGACCCTCAGCCAGCTGTTCTTCCCGCCCGAGATGCCCGAATGGCTGCGCCTGCTGCAAAGCTTCGGAATCTTCGTCACCGGCTACCTGGCGCGGCCGCTGGGCGGCATCCTGATGGCGCACTTCGCCGACCACCTGGGACGCAAGCGGGTCTTCAGCCTGAGCATCCTGATGATGGCCCTGCCGTGCCTGTTGATCGGGGTGATGCCGACCTACGCCGACATCGGCTATGCCGCGCCGCTGATCCTGCTGGCACTGCGTATCCTGCAGGGCGCGGCGGTGGGCGGCGAGGTGCCGAGCGCCTGGACTTTCGTCGCCGAGCACGCGCCAGCCGGGCGGCGCGGTTATGCCCTGGGCTTCCTGCAGGCCGGCCTGACCTTTGGCTATCTGCTGGGGGCACTGACCGCGACCTTGCTGGCGCAAGTGTTCACCCCGCAGGAAATCCTCGACTACGCCTGGCGCTACCCGTTCCTGCTCGGCGGGGTATTCGGCGTGATCGGCGTATGGCTGCGTCGTTGGCTCAGCGAAACACCGGTGTTCCTTGCCCTGCGCGCGCGCCAGGAGCAGCCGGTGAGCTTCCCGCTGCGGCGGGTGCTGGGCGAACACCGCCGGGCGTTGATCCCGGCGGCGCTGCTGACCTGCGTGCTGACTTCCGCCGTGGTGGTGCTGGTGGTGATTACCCCGACAGTGATGCAGCAGCGCTTCGGCATGAGTGCCGGGCACACCTTTGCCCTTAGCAGCGTGGGCATCGTCTTCCTCAACATCGGCTGCGTGCTGGCCGGGCTGCTGGTCGACCGTGCAGGTGCCTGGCGCGCACTGATGCTCTACAGCCTGTTGCTGCCGGTGGGCATCGGCGGGTTGTATGCCAGCCTGGTGGGGCAGTGGGGCATGACTTGGCTGGCCTATGCGCTGGCGGGCCTGTCCTGCGGCGTGGTGGGCGTGGTGCCGTCAGTGATGGTCGGGTTGTTCCCGGCCGAGATCCGCGTGTCGGGCATCTCCTTTACCTATAACGTGGCCTACGCGCTTTGGGCCAGCACCACACCGCTGGCGCTGATTGCGCTGATGCCGTGGAGCCCGTGGGTGTGTGTCGGCTTTTGTCTGGTCATGGGCACGGTGGGGTTGCTGACGGCCTTGTATTTCGGGCGTCGGGAGCCATTGGCGTTTGCCGCGGAGCCGATGCCGGTAATGTGTGGTGAAAAATAGTTTTCTGTTGTCTGTTCTGGCCTCATCGCCGGCAAGCCAGCTCCCACAGGGGATCGCGCCAACTTTTAGAGTTTGAGCAAAACAGTCGCTCCCACAGGGATAGCGCATGGCTCGAGGTCGATGCGGTCGAGGTGGGAGCTGGCTTGCCGGCGATGAGGCCAGAACAGGTAAAACAAAAAGCCCCCGGCTCGTGAGAACCGGGGGCTTTTCGTTAGCGCAGGGCAGGGGCCTTACATGTTCGGGTAGTTCGGCCCGCCAGCGCCTTCAGGGGTGACCCAGGTGATGTTCTGGGCCGGGTCCTTGATGTCGCAGGTCTTGCAGTGCACGCAGTTCTGCGCGTTGATCTGGAAGCGCTTGTTGCCATCCTCCTGAGTGACCACTTCGTACACGCCCGCCGGGCAGTAGCGCTGGGCCGGCTCGTCGTACAGCGGCAGGTTGCTGGCGATCGGCACGTTCGGGTCGGTCAGCTTCAGGTGGCAGGGTTGTTCCTCTTCGTGGTTGGTGCTGGAGAGGAATACCGAGCTGAGCTTGTCGAAGCTGAGCTTGCCGTCCGGTTTCGGGTAGTCGATCTTCTGCGACTCGGCCGCCAGCTTCAGGCAGGCGTAGTCCGGCTTGGTGTCGTGCAGGGTGAACGGCAGCTTGCCGCCGAACCAGTTCTGGTCCACATAGTTGAACGCCGCGCCCAGCAGCGGGCCGAACTTGTGCATGGCCGGGCCGAAGTTGCGGCTGGCGAACAGCTCCTCGTACAGCCAGCTGGCCTTGAAGGCGCTGACGTAGCCGTTGAGCTGGTCACCGCCTTCGCTGCCGGCGAGCAGTGCGTCAGCCACCGCTTCGGCGGCCAGCATGCCGGACTTCATCGCGGTGTGGCTGCCCTTGATCTTGGCGAAGTTCAGGGTGCCCAGGTCGCAGCCGATCAGCGCGCCGCCGTTGAAGACCATCTTCGGCAGCGAGTTGAAGCCGCCCTTGCAGATGGCACGGGCACCGTAGCTGATGCGCTTGCCGCCTTCGAGGTATTGCGCCATCACCGGGTGGTGCTTGAGGCGCTGGAATTCGTCGAACGGCGACAGGTACGGGTTGGCGTAGGACAGGTCGACGATCAGGCCGACCACCACCTGGTTGTTTTCCAGGTGATAGAGGAACGAACCACCGGTGTTGTCCTTGGCCATCACGTCCAGCGGCCAGCCGGCGGTGTGCACCACCAGGCCCTGCTCGTGCTTGGCCGGGTCGATTTCCCAGATTTCCTTCAGGCCGATGCCGTAGTGCTGCACATCGGATTCGCTATCCAGGTTGAAGCGCTTGATCAGCTGCTTGCCGATGTGGCCACGGCAGCCTTCGGCGAACAGGGTGTACTTGCCACGCAGCTCCATGCCAGGGGTGTACATGCCATCTTTCGGGTTGCCTTCACGGTCCACACCCATGTCGCCGGTGACAATGCCGCGTACCACGCCGTTTTCATCGAACAGCGCTTCCTGGGCGGCGAAGCCCGGGTAGACTTCCACGCCCAGGTTCTCGGCCTGCTGGGCCAGCCAGCGGCACAGGTTGCCCAGCGAGATGATGTAGTTGCCCTGGTTGTGCATGGTCTTGGGCACGAACAGGTCAGGCACCTTGGTCGAACTGCCGGCATCCTTGAGCACGTAGATGTCGTCACGCTTCACTTCGGTGTTCAGCGGCGCGCCGAGCTCTTTCCAGTCTGGGAACAGCTCGTTCAGGGCACGGGGTTCGAACACCGCGCCGGAGAGGATGTGGGCGCCGACTTCAGAGCCTTTTTCCACCACGCAGACGCTGATTTCGCTACCGGCTTCGGCGGCCTTCTGCTTCAGGCGGCAGGCGGCGGACAGGCCCGCCGGGCCGGCGCCGACGATGACCACGTCGAATTCCATGTATTCGCGTTCCACTGGTTCTCTCCTACTCATCAAGGCTCGTGCTGTTGCTTTGTCTTATGGGTGCGCGGGGCATTCGCAGCGGTTCTACGCAACGGCGGAACTGTAGCTGGGCAAATGACGGACTACACCGTTTTGTCTTGGCCGCGCATTATATCTACACCACTTGGCGGGTCCAATACAAACGTTTGTTTGAATTTGCCGCAGGCCAGTAAAATCACAGGAACGCGGCTGGAGGGTGACCGATTTGCCGTATTGACCGGATTGGGTGTTACGGTCAAGATACGAGCGGTTTTACGTTCGCCGTAGGCTTGCAGCCGGGCGCAGGTACACCTCTAAAGACCAGGTGTGGAGCAGGGTTTTGCGGCCTTGGGCCGGTTTGTAGTGGAGTTTACACGCCACGACAGAAAATGACCCGTGAGTATTTGTCGCAAGAGTCCGGACAAGACTGTTCGGTCACTGTGAAGTTACCGCCTCCCGGTACGTTTTTAGAGGTGCCCTTGTACCCACGCGCATCGCAGGGCTCTGCCCCTGGCGACTATCTATTCACCGGAGAGTAACGAGGAATCCATGAAGGTTCTTGTAGCTGTCAAACGAGTGGTCGACTACAACGTCAAGGTTCGCGTCAAGGCGGACAACTCCGGCGTCGACCTTGCTAACGTCAAGATGTCCATGAACCCCTTCTGCGAAATCGCCGTGGAAGAAGCCGTACGCCTGAAGGAAAAGGGCGTCGCGTCCGAGATCGTCGTCGTTTCCGTCGGCCCGACCACTGCCCAGGAGCAACTGCGTACCGCCCTGGCCCTGGGTGCTGACCGTGCCATCCTGGTCGAAGCCGCTGACGAACTGAATTCCCTGGCTGTGGCCAAGGCGCTGAAAGCTGTTGTCGACAAAGAGCAGCCTCAGCTGGTCATCCTCGGCAAGCAGGCTATCGACAGCGACAACAACCAGACCGGCCAGATGCTGGCTGCGCTGACCGGCTTCGCCCAAGGCACCTTCGCCTCCAAGGTCGAAGTGGCTGGCGACAAGCTGAACGTCACCCGTGAAATCGACGGCGGCCTGCAGACCGTTGCACTGAACCTGCCGGCCATCGTCACCACCGACCTGCGCCTGAACGAGCCACGCTACGCGTCGCTGCCGAACATCATGAAGGCCAAGAAGAAGCCGCTGGAGACCGTTACTCCAGATGCGCTGGGCGTTTCCCTCGCCTCCACCAACAAGACCCTGAAGGTTGAAGCCCCGGCTGCCCGCAGCGCTGGCATCAAGGTCAAATCGGTGGCCGAACTGGTCGAGAAGCTGAAGAACGAAGCGAAGGTAATCTAAATGACTATCCTGGTTGTCGCTGAATACGAGAACGGTGCCGTAGCCCCGGCCACCCTGAACACTGTTGCCGCTGCCGCCAAGATCGGTGGTGATGTGCACGTGCTGGTCGCTGGCCAGAACGTGGGCGGCGTTGCCGAGTCCGCAGCCAAGATCGCTGGCGTGGCCAAGGTGCTGGTTGCCGATAACGCCGCCTACGCCCACGCCCTGCCAGAAAACGTCGCGCCGCTGATCGTCGAGCTGGCCAAGGGTTACAGCCACGTGCTGGCCCCGGCCACCACCAACGGCAAGAACATCCTGCCGCGCGTTGCCGCGCTGCTGGACGTGGACCAGATCTCCGAGATCATCTCGGTCGAGTCCGCCGACACCTTCAAGCGCCCGATCTATGCCGGTAACGCCATTGCCACCGTGCAATCGAGCGCTGTCATCAAGGTCATCACCGTGCGTACCACCGGCTTCGACGCCGTGGCCGCCGAAGGTGGTTCGGCTGCCATCGAAGCCGTTGGCGCTGCGCACAACGCCGGCATCTCGGCCTTCGTTGGTGAAGAGCTGGCCAAGTCCGACCGCCCAGAGCTGACCGCTGCCAAGATCGTCGTTTCTGGCGGCCGTGGCATGGGCAACGGTGACAACTTCAAGCACCTGTACAGCCTGGCCGACAAGCTCGGCGCTGCCGTCGGTGCTTCGCGCGCCGCGGTCGACGCCGGCTTCGTGCCGAACGACATGCAGGTCGGCCAGACCGGCAAGATCGTTGCGCCACAGCTGTACATCGCCGTCGGTATCTCCGGTGCGATCCAGCACCTGGCCGGCATGAAGGACTCCAAAGTGATCGTGGCGATCAACAAGGACGAAGAAGCGCCGATCTTCCAGGTAGCCGACTACGGCTTGGTCGCTGACCTGTTCGAAGCGGTTCCGGAGCTGGAAAAGCTGGTCTGATCCGCCTGCTTCACTTATAAAGAACCCGGCCCTCGTACAGGGGGCCGGGTTTTTTTTGTGGTCAGTTCCGGCCCAATCGCCGGCAAGCCAGTTCCCACAGGTACAGCGCAGTTTTCAAGGGCGTTGCTGTACCTGTGGGAGCTGGCTTGCCGGCGATTGGGCCGGGCAAAGCAATACAAGGAGTGAGCAATGGTGCTGCGTAAAGCAGGCAGGGTGCTGGCATGCATGGCGGTGCTGGTTTCGCCGCTGGCCATGGCGGCAGGCAAGTGCGAACGCCTGGTGGCAACCGGCAGCCCTGATGCGCCGCCCTATTCATGGCAGGACCCGAACGACCCGAAACACCTGATCGGCGCCAACGTCGACCTGCTGCGCCAGGTGGCTGGCGAGCTGGGCGTGAAGGTGGAGGTGCTGAGCGCCGGCCGTCGTGACCAGGCGCTGGAAGAAGTACGTAGCGGGCGCATGGACCTGCTGCTCGACACTCCCATGCAGGTGGAGCAACTGACCGCGCTGGACTACATCCATCCACCCCTGCAGCTCAACGAATACCTGGTGTGGACGCGCCACGACGCCACACTGGCCTTCGAGGGCCCGGCGGACCTGGCCCAGTACCAGGGCAGTTTGTCCGAGCGTGCGCGGCTGACCCCGGCCTTTACCGCTTTCGCCAAGGCCCAGCTGAAACTGGTGCCGGCACAGAACCTGACCCAGGCGTTCCAGAAGCTGGTGCTCGGCCAGGTGGATTATGTGCTCGCTGGCCGCTATTCGGGCATGGCCATGGCCCAGAGCCTGGGCATGAGCAATGACCTGATCGCCCGCGGCCTGCCGGTGGATCGGCCTGGCCTGTACCTGGCCCTGTCGCACAATTCGGCCTGCAATGACAGCTGGTTGCGTGGGCAATTGGCGAAAAAACTGACAGAATTGCCGATCTCCGGAGCATCCGAGGCCGTGCTGCAACGTAATGTCGAGCGCTGGAAAGCGCAGCTGCAGGTGCCGTCGGACGCCCCCAAACACTAGGAAGATTGCGTGAGAACCCAACCACTAATCCTTGCCCTGGCCGTGCTCGGCCTGGCTGGCTGCGCCAACGATCCGGCCCCTAACGAGCAGATGCGCATTTCCGAACAGGCACTGGAGCAGGCCAGGGCCGTCGGTGCCACCGAGCAGGTCGATGCGCTCAAGCTGGCTGAAGACAAGCTGGCCCGGGCCAAGACCAACATGCTCACCGAAGACTACCGCGATGCGCGCATGCGTGCCGAACAGGCCGAACTGGATGCGCGCCTGGCCGAGGCCCAGGTACTGAACCAGAAGAGCGAAGAGCAGCTGCAACTGCTGCAGTCGCGGGTCCAGCGCCTGCGCAAGCAGTTGGAGGTGCAGCCATGATCCGTCGTGTGCCATTGGCCGCGCTGGCAGTGCTGGCGCTGGCGGCAGGTTTGCAAGGTTGCGCCAGCCAGCGCAGCAGCGCAGCGCTGGATGATGCCGCTGCAGCTTTCCAGAAGGTCAAGGATGATTCCAATGTGTTGCGCAGTGCGCCGCGTGACGTGATTCGCGCAGGCGAGTCGCTGGCCCGTGCCGAGCGCCTGTCCAGCTACATCGGCACCGGTGCCGACGTGCGCCATTACGCCTACCTGAGCCAGCGCTACAGCGAAATTGCCAGCGAGCATGCCAAGCTG
This sequence comes from Pseudomonas sp. B8(2017), assembly GCF_002113575.1. Lineage (NCBI taxonomy): Bacteria > Pseudomonadati > Pseudomonadota > Gammaproteobacteria > Pseudomonadales > Pseudomonadaceae > Pseudomonas > Pseudomonas sp. B8(2017). The sequence continues at coordinate 401,526 of NZ_NEIO01000003.1, forward strand.
GCGCTGAACCAGGAACGCCAGGCCAAGCTCGACCTGGAGCGCCAGCGCCTGCAGCTGGCCCTGCGCGAGGCCAAACTGGCCAGTGTTCAGCAGCAGGGCAAGTGGGTCGAGTCGCAGATCGCCGCGCTGGCCTCGGAGCAGGCCGACCGTGGTCTGGTGATGACCCTGGGGGACGTGCTGTTCGACACCGGCCGGGCCGATCTGAAGAACTCGGCCAGCCGTACCGTGCTCAAGCTGGTGCAGTTCCTTCAACTCAACCCGCGCCGGGTGGTTCGGATCGAGGGCTATACCGACAGCACCGGCCCGGCCGAGGACAACCTGAAGCTGTCGCGTGATCGGGCGCAGGCCGTGGCCGACATGCTGGTAGACCTGGGTATCGACGAGAAGCGCCTGCAGGTCGAGGGCTATGGCGACCAGTACCCGATCGAGGCCAATGCCTCGGAGCGGGGCAGGGCGCAGAACCGTCGGGTGGAGATCGTGTTCTCCGATGACAAAGGCAAGCTGGCGCCAGCACGCTGAATCATGTGAAAGGGGCCGCTTTGCGGCCCATCGCAGGCAAGCCAGCTCCCACAGGTGATGCACAGGGTTTGAGGTCAATGCGTCAAGGTGGGAGCTGGCTTGCCGGCGATGGGGTGCGAAGCAGCCCCGCTTTTCGTCGGGCTACCCGGGCTTGATCGTTTCCATGGCTGTCACGCAACTGTATTGTTGACTATCCTGCGATCTGTCCCAGTACACTTTGCAACTGTTACGGTATCCTCTACCGTCAGACACAAGAACAACGAGCCCGTCCGCGCGTCGAGAGCCAGCCATGACCAACCTGCTGTTGTACCAGCGTATCGCCCAGCAACTGGCCGATGACATCCGTCGTGGTGTCTACCAGCCAGGCGAGCGGGTACCCTCCGTGCGCAAGATGAGCGCCCAGCTCAATGTCAGCCATGCCACGGTGCTGCAGGCCTATGCCAATCTCGAGGACCAGGGGCTGATCCGTGCGCGGCCGCAGTCCGGCTACTACGTGCACCAGACCCCGGCCCTGACCGCGCAGACCCCGGACATCGCCCGGGTCGAGCGCCCCGGCCTGGTCACCCGCGCCAGTATCATCCAGCAGGTGCTGACCGAGGCTCGCCGTGATGGCGTGTTCCCGTTCGGCGCCGCTGTGCCGCACGTCGACTACCTGCCGGTCCGTGCCTTGCACCAGCAGATTGCCAAGGTCACGCGCTTCCACAGCCCGCGTGCCTTCAGCTACATGTTCAGCCCCGGTTTCGAGCCGCTGCGCCGGCAGATCGCCATTCGCATGCGTGATGCCGGTGTGCTGGTCGACCCGCGTGAAGTGATCGTGACCCATGGCTGTGTCGATGCGCTGCAGATGTCTCTGCGCGTGCTGACCCGTCCCGGCGACCTGATCGCCGCCGAATCGCCCACCTATTACGGGCTGCTGCAACTGGCCGACCTGCTGGGCCTGAAGGTGATCGAGATCCCCAGCGACCCGTCCACTGGTATCAGCCTCGAAGCGCTGCAACTGGCGGCAAACCAGTGGTCGATCAAGGCCCTGGTTCTGACTGCGCGCCTCAGCAACCCGCTGGGTGGCACTGTCCCGGAAGAGCGGCAGAAGCAGTTGCTGCGCCTGGCGTCGGACTTCGATATCCAGATCGTCGAGGATGACATCTATGGCGAGCTGATGTTCGAGCAGGGCAAGACCAAGGCGCTCAAGGCATTCGACCGGCTGGACCGTGTGATCTATTGCTCGAGTTTTTCCAAGACCCTGTCCCCCGGCGTGCGCGTTGGCTGGATGATCGCCGGGCGCTATCAGGACGAAATCCAGCGCCTGCAAACCTTCACCACCCACTCGGCCTGCAGCGTGACGCAGATGGGTGTGGCGGCCTACCTGGAAAATGGCGGCTACGACCGGCACCTGCGTTACATCCGCCAGGAGTACCGCAAGAACCTCAGTGCCTACCAGCTGGCGGTGCAGCAGCACTTCCCCGAGGGTACCCAGATGACCCGGCCGACGGGCGGTTTCATCCTGTGGGTGAGCCTGCCGGGGCGGGTCAATACCCAGGAGCTGCATGTGCGCGCGCTGGAGCAGGGCATCAGTATTGCGCCGGGGTTGATCTTCAGTAACACCGAGCAGTTCAACCACTGTATCCGGCTTAATTGCGGTATACCCTGGAACAAGGAAGCCGAGCGCGCGGTGATCACGCTCGGTTTGCTGGCTCAGCAATTGTGCCGGGAGCCAGCAGCGGCACTTTTGTAGGCTTGCCACGCGCCCGTGGAACAGGGAGCATACGCACTTTTCCTGCCAGTCTGTCTATTTGCCATGAATGCTTTGCGCCGTTTTGCCCTGATCTTGTGCCTTGTACCGCTCGGCAGCCTGGCTGGTGTTGCCCAGGCTGCGCAGCCGGCAGGCCAGGCGCAGGCGGCGCCGCTGCAGAAAGCCAAGCCGGTGCAGAAGGCCGCAGCCAGGCCAGCGCACAAGCAGCCTGCAAAAAAAGCCGGTAACAGCAAGGCCAGGCCGGCGCGCAAGCAGGTGAGCAAGGAGGTTGCCAAGCCGCTACCCAAGGCGAAGCTGGACCTCAGCCTGCCGGCCGATATGGTCGATGGCCTTGAGCCGAATGTGGGCAGCCCTTCGCCGATACAGCGACGCAAACCTTTGCTGCCACCCATGTTCACTGAAAAGCCGGAGACCAGCGATAGCCCGTTCCAGCTCAATGGCCGGTTGATCAGCAACGAAATGCAGCTGCAGCTGCGCAATGACAGCCGTCGCGACGTGGAAGGGGCGGCCATCGATTTCGAGTACCGCCAGTAGCAGGTGAACTGACTGCCGGGTCACGGCAGATTTCATCATGCCAGCAATTTCAAACGCCTGTTTGAGCGGTTACTATCCAGGGACGTTCGTCCCGTTTTGTTCCAGGGAGTCCTGATTTTGGTGAATAGCCATGAATTGCCGTGAGGGCTGTGGTGCCTGCTGTATCGCCCCGTCCATCACCTCTGCGATGCCGCGCATGCCCAATGGCAAGCCGGCTGGCGAGCGCTGCCTGCACCTGACCGTCGACAACCTCTGCGACCTGTTCGGCAAGCCCGAGCGGCCGGCAGTGTGTGGCGGTTTCAAGGCGGATGTGGAGGTGTGCGGCAGTGACCGTGACGAGGCCATCAGGATTCTTGGCTGGTGGGAGCAGATGACGGCGGCGTGACAGGCTGGATCTTCGACAACAAGGATAAACATGATGAGATCGTTCAAGCGTATTGCTCTGCTGTGTGGCATGGGTGTTCTGCTGTCGCCCGCGGCCTGGGCCGAGAACTGGCAGGTGGCCAAGGACGAGGAGGGGATCAAGGTCTCCCTCAGTGAAGTGGCTGGTTCCAAGTACAAGGCCTATCAAGGCGTCACCGTGATCAAGGCGCCGCTGGCCAAGGTGCAGGCGTTGCAGGAGGACGTGGTCGGGGCTTGTGCGTGGATTCACGAATGCAAGTCGCAGAAGCTGCTCAAGCACGAAGGTGACCAGAGCTGGACCTACACCCAGTTCAATACGCCGTGGCCGGTGACGCCGCGTGACTCGGTATTGCATGTGACCACGGTCAAGGGGGCTGATGGCAGCCTGGTGCGCAACCTGAAGGAAGAGCCGACCTACATCCCGGAAGAGAAGGGCTTTGTGCGGGTGGCGAAGGTCGAAGGCTTCTGGAAGCTGGTGCCCAAGGGTGACAGCACGGAAGTGACCTATCAGGTGCACACCGAGCCGGGTGGTAGCGTGCCGGCGATGGTGGCCAACAAGTTCGTGGTGGATGCACCGTTCAATACCCTGAAAGGGTTGAGGGAGCGGGCTGAGAAAAACTGAGGCATTGTGTCGGCTCTGTGAGGTGGCGGCCCTGTTGGGGGCTGCTTCTTGTGGGAGCGGCCTTGCGTCGCGAAAGGGCTGCGGAGCAGCCCCGGCAATATAGCGGTAAGCCTAAGATCCCGGGGCCGCTCCGCGCCCCTTTCGCGACACAAGGCCGCTCCCACAAAACCGCAACGCGTCGAGCAGAAATAAAAAAGGCTGCCCGAGGGCAGCCTTTTTGCGTTCGGCTATGAAAGCTTACTTGCGGTCCTGCAGCGCAACGATGTCGCGCTTCTGCTCGCCGGTGTACAGCTGGCGCGGGCGGCCGATCTTGTACGGGCTGGAGAGCATTTCTTTCCAGTGCGAGATCCAGCCCACGGTACGGGCCAGGGCGAAGATCACGGTGAACATGCTGGTCGGAATGCCGATCGCCTTGAGGATGATCCCCGAGTAGAAGTCGACGTTCGGGTACAGCGAGCGCTCGATGAAGTACGGATCGGTCAGGGCGATCTCTTCCAGGCGCATGGCCAGTTCCAGCTGCGGGTCGTTCTTGATGCCCAGCTCGCGCAGGACTTCGTCGCAGGTCTGCTTCATCACGGTGGCGCGCGGGTCGCGGTTCTTGTACACGCGGTGACCGAAGCCCATGAGCTTGAACGGGTCGTTCTTGTCCTTGGCCTTGGCGATGAACTTGTCGATGTTCGAGACATCGCCGATTTCATCGAGCATGGTCAGTACCGCTTCGTTCGCACCGCCGTGGGCCGGGCCCCAGAGTGCGGCGATACCGGCGGCGATACAGGCGAACGGGTTGGCACCCGACGAACCGGCCAGACGAACGGTAGAAGTGGAGGCGTTCTGCTCGTGGTCGGCGTGGAGGATGAAGATCCGGTCCATCGCCTTGGCCAGCACCGGGCTGATCGGTTTGATCTCGCACGGGGTGTTGAACATCATGTGCAGGAAGTTTTCCGCGTACGACAGGTCGTTGCGCGGATACATCATCGGCTGGCCCATGGAGTACTTGTAAACCATCGCGGCCAGGGTCGGCATCTTGGCGACCAGGCGCACCGCGGAAATTTCGCGGTGTTGCGGGTTATTGATGTCCAGGGAGTCGTGATAGAACGCCGACAGGGCGCCGACCACGCCGCACATCACCGCCATCGGGTGGGCGTCGCGGCGGAAGCCGTTGAAGAAGGACTTCAGCTGCTCGTGAACCATGGTGTGGTTCTTCACGGTGCTGACGAACTGGGCCTTCTGCTCGGCATTCGGCAGTTCGCCGTTGAGCAGCAGGTAGCAGGTTTCGAGGTAGTCGGACTTTTCGGCGAGCTGCTCGATCGGGTAGCCGCGGTGCAGCAGGATACCTTTGTCGCCGTCAATGTAGGTGATCTTCGACTCGCACGAGGCAGTCGCCATGAAACCAGGGTCGAAGGTGAAGTGACCAGTGGCCCCCAACCCGCGGACGTCGATTACATCAGGACCAACGGTGCCGGTTAAAATGGGCAGCTCGACGGGGGCAGCGCCCTCGATGACCAACTGCGCTTTTTTGTCAGCCATGTGGCCTCCTATTAATGCTTGAAATCATCAGACAGACCCCCCACGCAGGGCCCGCACCACTATAGAGGGATAAATTCAGATGTCAATTTGCCTAAAGGCTTGTTGAAACAGGCATTGAGGCCTGATTTTTCGCGAAATTCTCGCCCATTTACGCCTTTTGTGCGTTAAAGGCAATGCGCTATTTGGGCTACCCCGTCACGTTGTCATAAGCAGCCTAACTGTCTATACTCGCAACCCGACCGCCAGGGGCTTGCAAGCCCGAACTGCTGGGGGTCGCCGTTCCCTGGGTGGTGGGTACCTGACCAGTACACTTACCAACAACTTTGCCCTGATTCGCTAGGGGCTCTTCAGTGTGAAAAAAGCCGTGAAAAGCCAACGACCTGTAAACCTAGACCTAAGGACCATCAAGCTCCCCGTCACTGCGTACACGTCCATCCTGCATCGTATCTCCGGCGTCATCCTGTTCCTTGGCCTTGCCATCATGCTTTATGCACTGGGCAAGTCGCTGGGTTCCGAGGAAGGCTTTGGTGAGGTGAAGGCGTGTCTGACCAGCCCGCTGGCCAAATTCGTGACCTGGGGCCTGCTATCCGCCCTGCTTTATCACCTCGTGGCAGGTGTACGTCACCTGATCATGGACATGGGCATCGGTGAGACGCTGGAAGGCGGCAAGCTGGGCTCGAAAATCGTGATCGTCATCTCCGTGGTGCTGATCGTTCTGGTGGGAGTTTGGGTATGGTAACCAATGTCACGAACCTGTCGCGTTCGGGCCTCTATGACTGGATGGCGCAGCGCGTTTCTGCGGTCGTTCTCGCGGCTTACTTCCTCTTCCTGATCGGCTACGTGGTCGCCCACCCAGGCATCGACTACACCCAGTGGCATGGTCTGTTCTCCAACAACGCGATGCGGATCTTCAGTCTGCTGGCCCTCGTTGCCCTGGGCGCTCACGCCTGGGTCGGCATGTGGACCATTGCGACCGACTACCTGACGCCAATGTCGTTCGGCAAGTCGGCAACTGCGATTCGTTTCCTGTTCCAGGCGGTATGCGGCGTTGCGATGTTCGCTTACTTCGTCTGGGGTGTGCAGATTCTCTGGGGTATCTGATCCATGGCTAGCATTCCAACCATTTCCTTCGACGCCATCATCATCGGTGGCGGCGGCGCCGGCATGCGCGCAGCGCTGCAGCTGGCTCAAGGCGGCCACAAGACTGCCGTGGTCACCAAGGTCTTCCCGACCCGTTCGCACACTGTATCCGCCCAGGGCGGCATCACCTGCGCCATCGCTTCGGCCGACCCGAACGACGACTGGCGCTGGCACATGTACGATACCGTCAAAGGCTCCGACTACATCGGTGACCAGGACGCTATCGAATACATGTGTCAGGAAGGCCCGGCTGCGGTCTTCGAGCTGGACCACATGGGCCTGCCGTTCTCGCGTACCGAAACCGGCCGCATCTACCAGCGTCCGTTCGGTGGCCAGTCGAAGGACTTCGGTAAAGGTGGCCAGGCCGCCCGTACCTGTGCTGCTTCCGACCGTACCGGTCACGCGCTGCTGCACACCCTGTACCAGGGCAACCTGAAGGCAGGCACTACCTTCCTCAACGAGTACTACGCTGTTGACCTGGTGAAGAACCAGGACGGCGCGTTCGTCGGTGTGATCGCAATCTGCATCGAAACCGGCGAAACCATGTACATCAAGTCCAAGGCCACCGTTCTGGCCACTGGCGGTGCCGGTCGTATCTACGCCTCCACCACCAACGCCCTGATCAACACCGGTGACGGTATCGGCATGGCGCTGCGTGCAGGCGTGCCGGTGCAGGACATCGAGATGTGGCAGTTCCACCCGACCGGCATCGCCGGCGCCGGTGTACTGGTTACCGAAGGTTGCCGCGGTGAAGGTGGCTACCTGATCAACGCCCACGGCGAGCGCTTCATGGAGCGTTACGCGCCGAACGCGAAAGACCTGGCCGGCCGCGACGTGGTTGCCCGTTCCATGGTCAAGGAAATCATCGCCGGCAACGGCGTGGGCCCGAACAAGGACCACGTGCTGCTGAAGCTGGACCACCTGGGCGAGGAAGTGCTGCACAGCCGCCTGCCAGGTATCTGCGAGCTGTCCAAGACCTTCGCCCACGTCGACCCAGTCGTCGCGCCTGTCCCGGTCGTACCGACCTGCCACTACATGATGGGCGGCGTTGCCACCAATATTCATGGCCAGGCCATCACCATGGACGCCGAAGGCAAGGACCAAATCATCCCGGGTCTGTTCGCAGTGGGTGAAGTGGCGTGCGTATCGGTCCACGGTGCCAACCGCCTGGGCGGCAACTCGCTGCTCGACCTGGTGGTATTCGGCCGTGCCGCTGGCCTGCACCTGGAAAAATCGCTGTCCGACGGCGTGGAATACCGCGACGCCAGCGACACCGATATCGATGTTGCCCTTAACCGCCTGAACAAGCTCAACGAGCGTACCGCTGGCGAAGACGTTGCCAGCCTCAAGCGCGAGCTGCAGAGCTGCATGCAGAACTACTTCGGTGTATTCCGTACCGGTGAATACATGCAGAAGGGTATCGAGCAGCTGGCCGGCCTGCGTGACCGTATTGCCAACGTCAAGATCAACGACAAGTCCCAGGCCTTCAACACCGCGCGTATCGAAGCGCTGGAGCTGCAGAACCTGCTGGAAGTCGCCGAAGCTACCGCCATCGCGGCCGAAGCCCGTAAAGAGTCCCGCGGCGCCCACGCCCGTGAAGACTTCGAAGACCGTGACGACGAAAACTGGCTGTGCCACACCCTGTACTACCCGGGTGAGAAGCGCGTTGCCAAGCGCGGCGTCAACTTTGCGCCGAAGACTGTTCCAGCCTTCGAACCAAAAGTCCGGACTTACTAAGGGTGGCTGCTATGTTGAAAGTCGAAGTTTATCGTTACAACCCGGACACCGACTCGGCGCCCAAAATGGAGTCGTTCGACGTCGATACCGGCGGCAAGGACCTGATGGTTCTCGATGTATTGGCGCTGATCAAGGAAAAGGACGAAGGTTTCTCGTACCGTCGCTCCTGCCGTGAAGGCGTTTGCGGTTCCGACGGCATGAACATGAACGGCAAGAACGGCCTGGCCTGCATCACCCCGCTGTCGGCGGTGGTGAAGGGCAACAAGCTGGTTCTGCGCCCGCTGCCGGGTCTGCCGGTCATTCGTGACCTGGTCGTCGACATGAGCATCTTCTACAAGCAGTACGAGAAGGTGAAGCCGTTCCTGCAGAACGACACTCCTGCGCCGGCCATCGAGCGCCTGCAGTCGCCGGAAGACCGCGACAAGCTGGACGGCCTGTACGAGTGCATCCTGTGCGCTTGCTGCTCGACTTCCTGCCCATCGTTCTGGTGGAACCCGGACAAGTTCCTGGGCCCGGCCGCACTGCTGCAAGCCTATCGCTTCCTGGCCGACAGCCGTGACACCAAGACCCAGGAGCGCCTGGCGTCCCTGGATGACCCGTTCAGCGTATTCCGCTGCCGCGGGATCATGAACTGCGTCAACGTTTGCCCGAAAGGTCTGAACCCGACCAAGGCAATCGGCCACGTACGTAACATGCTGCTGCAAAGCGGCACCTGATACAAAGTGTTGTACCTGCAGTAAGCCGAGGTGCGGGTGGTGAGCCCGCACTGAGGTAAAACCCGAACAAGGGCTCACAAAGCCCGCGTTCATTACCTATGAAGATATGAGACCAGCAGGGGCTTTCCGGGCTGGTACCCGGAAAATCAGCAGGATCCAAGTGGCGTGGTTCAGTCGCTGTATTCGGACTTTTCCAGGTTTGCTGTGGCTCTCGCCGATCAGTCCCCTAACCGAGGGTGACCAAGCATGCAAGAAAGCGTGATGCAGCGCATGTGGGAAAGCGCCCACCTTTCAGGTGGTAACGCTGCATATGTGGAAGAGCTTTATGAGCTCTACCTGCACGACCCTAACGCTGTGCCAGAAGAGTGGCGCACCTACTTCCAGAAGTTGCCCGCCGACGGCAGCACCGCTACCGATGTATCGCACTCGACAATCCGCGACCATTTCGTACTGCTGGCAAAGAACCAGCGCCGCGCCCAACCGGTATCCGCCGGGAGCGTGAGCAGTGAACACGAGAAGAAGCAGGTTGAAGTTCTGCGACTGATCCAGGCCTATCGTATGCGCGGCCATCAGGCTGCCAAGCTCGACCCGTTGGGGTTGTGGCAGCGTCCTGCGCCCGTAGACCTGTCGATCAATCACTACGGCTTGACCAATGCCGATCTTGATACGACCTTCCGTGCCGGCGACCTGTTCATCGGCAAAGAGGAGGCGAGCCTACGCGAGATCTTCGAGGCGCTCCAGAAGACATATTGTCGCACCATTGGCGCCGAGTTCACCCACATCGTCGATTCCGAGCAGCGCAGCTGGTTCCAGCAGCGCCTGGAAAGCGTGCGCGGCCGTCCGGAGTTTTCCGCTGACGTGCAGGCCCACCTGCTCGAGCGCGTGACCGCCGGTGAAGGCCTTGAGAAATACCTGGGCACCAAGTACCCGGGCACCAAGCGTTTCGGCCTCGAGGGCGGCGAAAGCCTGATCCCGATGCTGGACGAGATGATCCAGCGTTCCGGTTCCTACGGCACCAAGGAAGTCGTGATCGGCATGGCCCACCGTGGCCGCCTGAACGTTCTGGTCAACACCTTCGGCAAGAACCCGCGCGAGCTGTTCGACGAGTTCGAAGGCAAGAAGATGAACGAGCTGGGCTCCGGTGACGTGAAGTATCACCAGGGCTTCTCCTCGAACGTGATGACCCCGGGTGGCGAAGTGCACCTGGCCATGGCGTTCAACCCGTCCCACCTGGAAATCGTCTCGCCAGTGGTCGAGGGTTCGGTGCGCGCCCGTCAGGACCGCCGCAACGACACCGTTGGCGACAAGGTACTGCCGATCTCGATCCACGGCGACGCAGCATTCGCCGGCCAGGGCGTGGTCATGGAAACCTTCCAGATGTCGCAGACCCGCGGTTTCAAGACCGGCGGTACCGTGCACATCGTGATCAACAACCAGGTTGGTTTCACCATCAGCAACCCGCTGGACGCGCGCTCCACCGAGTACGCCACCGACGTTGCCAAGATGATCCAGGCGCCGATCCTGCACGTGAACGGCGACGACCCGGAAGCCGTGCTGTTCGTGACCCAGCTGGCCATCGACTACCGCATGCAGTTCAAGCGTGACGTGGTCATCGACCTGGTCTGCTACCGCCGCCGCGGCCACAACGAGGCCGACGAGCCGAACGGCACCCAGCCTTTGATGTACCAGCAGATCAGCAAGCAGCGCACCACGCGTGAACTGTACGCTGAGGCGCTGATCCAGGCCGGCCGCATCGATTCCGAGCGCGCCCAGGCCAAGATCGACGAGTACCGCAACGCGCTGGACAACGGCCTGCACGTGGTGAAGAGCCTGGTCAAGGAGCCGAACCGCGAGCTGTTCGTCGACTGGCGTCCGTACCTGGGCCATGCCTGGACCGCGCGTCACGACACCCGCTTCGACCTCAAGACCCTGCAGGAACTGTCGGCCAAGCTGCTGGAGATCCCGGAAGGTTTCGTCGTCCAGCGCCAGGTCGCCAAGATCTACGAAGACCGTCAGAAGATGCAGGCCGGTGGCTTGCCGATCAACTGGGGTTATGCAGAGACCATGGCCTACGCCACCCTGCAGTTCGAAGGTCACCCGATCCGCATGACCGGTCAGGACATCGGCCGTGGCACCTTCTCGCACCGTCACGCGGTGCTGCACAACCAGAAGGACGCCAGCACCTACGTACCGCTGAAGAACCTGTTCCCGGGCCAGCCTCAGTTCGAACTGTACGACTCCTTCCTGTCGGAAGAAGCGGTACTGGCCTTCGAATACGGCTACTCGACCACCACGCCGAACGCGCTGGTGATCTGGGAAGCCCAGTTCGGTGACTTCGCCAACGGTGCGCAAGTGGTGATCGACCAGTTCATCACCAGCGGCGAGCACAAGTGGGGCCGTCTGTGCGGTCTGACCATGCTGCTGCCACACGGTTATGAAGGGCAGGGCCCGGAGCACTCCTCCGCGCGCCTGGAGCGTTACCTGCAGCTGTGCGCCGAGCACAACATCCAGGTCTGCGTACCGACCACCCCGGCCCAGATCTACCACCTGCTGCGTCGCCAGGTCATCCGTCCGCTGCGCAAGCCGCTGATCGTGCTGACGCCGAAGTCGCTGCTGCGCCACAAGCTGGCCATCTCTACCCTGGAAGACCTGGCAGAAGGCTCGTTCCAGACCGTGATCCCGGAAATCGACAGCCTCGATCCGGCCAAGGTCGAACGCCTGGTCCTGTGCGGCGGCAAGGTTTACTACGACCTGCTGGAAAAGCGCCGTGCCGAAGGCCGCGAAGACATCGCCATCGTGCGTATCGAGCAGCTGTATCCGTTCCCTGAGGACGACCTGGTCGAAATCCTGGCGCCTTACACCAACCTCAAGCATGCGGTCTGGTGTCAGGAAGAGCCGATGAACCAGGGCGCCTGGTACAGCAGCCAGCACCACATGCGCCGTATCCTGGGCCGCCACAACAAGGCACTGGTCCTGGAATACGCCGGCCGCGACGCTTCCGCCGCGCCAGCCTGTGGTTACGCATCGAAGCACGCCGAACAGCAGGAAAAACTGCTGCAAGACGCCTTCACTGTTTAACGCCTTCGCGCACCTGAAACCGAATTTAAGGAAACACAGATAATGGCTATCGAGATCAAAGCCCCAACCTTCCCGGAATCGGTTGCCGATGGCACCGTTGCCACCTGGCACAAGCAGCCGGGCGATGCCGTCAAGCGTGACGAGCTGATCGTCGACATCGAGACCGACAAGGTCGTCCTGGAAGTACTGGCCACCGCCGACGGCGTGCTGGGCGCCATCGTCAAGGGCGAGGGCGACACCGTCCTGTCCGACGAAGTACTGGGTTCGATCGTTGAAGGCGGTGCTGCTGCCGCTGCACCAGCTGCCGCCCCGGCCACTGCTGCCCCGGCTGCCGACGCTGGCGAAGAAGACCCGGTTGCCGCCCCGGCCGCGCGCAAGCTGGCTGAAGAGAACGGCATCGACCTGGCTACCGTTGCCGGCACCGGCAAAGGTGGTCGCATCACCAAGGAAGACGTCGTCGCTGCCGTCGCCAACAAGAAGTCGGCGCCTGCTGCAGCTGCCAAGCCTGCCGCCGCTGCCGCTGCTGCCCCGGTTGTCGTTGCCGCTGGCGACCGCACCGAGAAGCGTGTGCCGATGACCCGCCTGCGCGCCAAGATCGCCGAGCGTCTGGTCGAAGCCCAGTCGAGCATGGCCATGCTGACCACCTTCAACGAAGTCGACATGACCGAAGTCATGGCCCTGCGTTCGAAGTACAAGGACCTGTTCGAGAAGACCCACAACGGCGTACGCCTGGGCTTCATGTCGTTCTTCGTCAAGGCCGCCACCGAAGCCCTGAAGCGCTTCCCGGCTGTCAACGCCTCGATCGACGGCAACGACATCGTCTACCACGGCTACGCCGACGTCGGCGTTGCCGTGTCCAGCGACCGTGGCCTGGTGGTACCGGTACTGCGTAACGCCGAGTCGATGAGCCTGGCGGAAATCGAGAACGGCATCGCCACCTTCGGCAAGAAGGCCCGTGACGGCAAGCTGGCCATCGAAGAGATGACTGGCGGCACCTTCACCATCACCAACGGTGGTACCTTCGGTTCGATGATGTCGACCCCGATCGTCAACCCGCCGCAGGCCGCCATTCTCGGCATGCACAACATCATCCAGCGCCCGATGGCCATCAATGGCCAGGTGGTGATTCGCCCGATGATGTACCTGGCGCTGTCGTACGATCACCGCCTGATCGACGGCAAGGAAGCGGTAACCTTCCTGGTCACCATCAAGAACCTGCTGGAAGATCCGTCTCGCCTGCTGCTGGACATCTAACCCTCTGGCTGCGTACCGTGCCGGCCCTGGCTTCGCAGGAAGCCATGCCGCGCGGTCCGCGGCTTGTAGCTTGTAGCTGATAAGGAATCTTTTATGACCCAGAAATTCGACGTAGTGGTGATTGGTGCAGGTCCTGGCGGCTATGTGGCTGCCATCAAGGCCGCACAACTTGGTCTGAAGACTGCCTGTATCGAGAAGTACACCGACGCCGAGGGCAAGCTGGCCCTGGGCGGCACCTGCCTGAACGTAGGTTGCATTCCTTCCAAGGCGCTGCTGGACAGCTCCTGGAAGTACAAGGAAGCCAAAGAGAGCTTCAACGTCCACGGTATCTCCACTGGTGAAGTGAAGATGGACGTCGCCGCGATGGTTGGCCGCAAGGCTGGCATCGTCAAGAACCTGACCGGTGGCGTTGCCACCCTGTTCAAGGCCAACGGCGTTACTTCGATCCAGGGCCACGGCAAGCTGCTGGCCGGCAAGAAAGTCGAAGTCACCAAGGCTGACGGCACCACCGAAGTCATCGAAGCCGAGAACGTGATCCTGGCTTCCGGCTCGCGCCCGATCGACATTCCGCCGGCTCCGGTCGACCAGAACGTCATCGTCGACTCCACCGGCGCCCTGGAATTCCAGGCCGTGCCGAAGCGCCTGGGCGTTATCGGTGCTGGCGTGATCGGCCTGGAGCTGGGCTCGGTATGGGCTCGCCTGGGTGCTGAAGTCACCGTCCTGGAAGCCCTGGACACCTTCCTGATGGCTGCCGACACCGCCGTGTCGAAAGAAGCCCAGAAGACCCTGACCAAGCAAGGCCTGGACATCAAGCTGGGCGCGCGCGTCACCGGCTCGAAAGTCAACGGCAACGAAGTCGAAGTGACCTACACCGACGCCAACGGCGAGCAGAAGATCACCTTCGACAAGCTGATCGTCGCGGTCGGCCGTCGCCCGGTGACCACCGACCTGCTGGCTGCCGACAGCGGCGTGACCATCGACGAGCGTGGCTACATCTTCGTCGACGACTACTGCGCTACCAGCGTGCCGGGCGTGTACGCCATCGGTGACGTGGTGCGCGGCATGATGCTGGCCCACAAGGCCTCGGAAGAGGGCATCATGGTGGTCGAGCGCATCAAGGGCCACAAGGCCCAGATGAACTACGACCTGATCCCGTCGGTCATCTACACCCACCCGGAAATCGCGTGGGTCGGCAAGACCGAACAGGCCTTGAAGGCCGAGGGCGTTGAGGTTAACGTGGGCACCTTCCCGTTCGCGGCCAGCGGCCGTGCGATGGCTGCCAACGACACCGGTGGTTTCGTCAAGGTCATCGCCGATGCCAAGACCGACCGCGTCCTGGGTGTACACGTGATTGGCCCATCGGCTGCCGAACTGGTGCAGCAGGGCGCAATCGCCATGGAATTCGGCACCAGTGCCGAGGATCTGGGCATGATGGTCTTCAGCCATCCGACCCTGTCCGAAGCGTTGCATGAAGCAGCGCTGGCAGTGAATGGCGGCGCCATTCACGTGGCCAACCGTAAGAAGCGTTAATTATAAGAAACCACGGCGGGCTGCCCGTCGTGAGTCTTGCGTGCATGACTCACCGCGGAAAGTCCGCCGGACCGGATCACACGGGAAAACCCGGGGTCAACGGTCACAGGTGGTGCGGCGCCAGTGATGGCGCAGCGCCGAAGCGCAGTACCTAACGAAGACGGTAAAAAGCATGAATCTTCACGAGTATCAGGGTAAGCAGCTGTTCGCTGAATACGGCCTGCCAGTTTCCAAGGGTTTCGCTGTCGATACCCCTGAGCAAGCTGCAGAAGCCTGCGACAAGATCGGCGGGAACGAGTGGGTGGTAAAAGCCCAGGTTCACGCGGGTGGTCGCGGTAAAGCGGGCGGCGTCAAGCTGGTTCGCAGCAAAGAAGACGCCAAGGCGTTCGCTGCACAGTGGTTGGGCAAGAATCTGGTTACCTACCAGACCGATGCCAACGGTCAACCCGTCTCCAAGATTCTGGTCGAATCCTGCACTGACATCGCCAAAGAGCTGTACCTGGGCGCTGTAGTCGATCGTTCGAGCCGCCGTATCGTGTTCATGGCTTCCACCGAAGGTGGCGTGGACATCGAGAAAGTTGCTCACGAAACGCCTGAGAAGATCCTCAAGGCCACCATCGACCCGCTGGTCGGCGCTCAGCCGTTCCAGGGTCGCGAGCTGGCATTCCAGCTGGGCCTGGAAGGCAAGCAAGTTCAACAGTTCGCCAAGATCTTCGTTGGTCTGGCCAAGCTGTTCAAGGATCACGACCTGGCCCTGCTGGAAGTGAACCCGCTGGTGATCAAGGCCGACGGCGACCTGCACTGCCTCGATGCCAAGATCAACATCGACGCCAACGCCATGTACCGTCAGCCTAAGCTGAAAACCTTCCACGACCCGTCGCAGGACGACGCCCGTGAAGCCCACGCTGCCAAGTTCGAACTGAACTACGTTGCCCTCGAAGGCAACATCGGCTGCATGGTCAACGGTGCCGGCCTGGCCATGGGTACCATGGACATCGTCAACCTGCACGGCGGCAAGCCGGCCAACTTCCTCGACGTTGGCGGTGGCGCTACCAAAGAGCGCGTTACCGAAGCGTTCAAGATCATTCTGTCCGACAGTAATGTCGCGGCCGTTCTGGTCAACATCTTCGGCGGCATCGTTCGCTGCGACATGATTGCCGAAGGCATCATCGGTGCAGTGAAAGAAGTCGGCGTGAAAGTTCCGGTCGTCGTTCGCCTTGAAGGCAACAACGCCGAACTGGGCGCTAAAGTACTGGCAGAAAGCGGTTTGAACATCATTGCGGCAACCAGCCTGACCGACGCTGCTCAACAAGTTGTCAAAGCTGCGGAGGGCAAGTAATGAGCGTCCTGATCAATAAAGACACCAAAGTCATCTGCCAGGGCTTCACCGGCTCGCAGGGTACTTTCCACTCCGAACAGGCCATCGCCTACGGCACCAAGATGGTCGGCGGCGTAACCCCAGGCAAGGGTGGCACCACCCACCTGGGCCTGCCAGTGTTCAACACTGTGAAAGAAGCTGTGGAAGCTACCGGCGCTGACGCTTCGGTCATCTACGTTCCGGCTCCTTTCTGCAAGGACTCGATCCTGGAAGCTGCCTTCGGCGGCATCAAGCTGATCGTGTGCATCACCGAAGGCATTCCTACCCTGGACATGCTGGATGCCAAGGTCAAGTGCGACGAGCTGGGCGTGACCCTGATCGGCCCTAACTGCCCAGGTGTCATCACCCCGGGCGAGTGCAAGATCGGCATCATGCCAGGCCACATCCACCTGCCAGGCAAGGTCGGTATCGTTTCGCGTTCCGGCACCCTGACCTACGAAGCTGTGAAGCAGACCACCGACGCCGGCTTCGGCCAGTCGACCTGCGTCGGCATCGGCGGTGACCCGATCCCGGGCTCCAACTTCATCGACATCCTGAAGCTGTTCCAGGAAGACCCGAAGACCGAAGCGATCGTCATGATCGGCGAGATCGGCGGTTCGGCTGAAGAAGAAGCTGCGGCCTACATCAAGGCCAACGTCACCAAGCCTGTCGTTTCCTACATCGCTGGTGTTACCGCACCTGCGGGCAAGCGCATGGGCCACGCTGGCGCCATCATCTCCGGCGGCAAGGGCACTGCGGACGAGAAGTTCGCCGCCCTGCAGGACGCTGGTGTGAAGACCGTGCGTTCCCTGGCTGACATCGGCAAGGCCCTGGCCGAGCTGACTGGCTGGGAAGTCAAGAAGTAATACTGCTACACCCCCCACGCGCACAGAGGCCACCTTCGGGTGGCCTTTGTCGTTTCTGGGTATTGGGTATTCCTGCACTGGCCCTATCGCCGGCAAGCCAGCTCCCACAGGAGATCACCACAGGCCCTGATTGTGAAGGTCTCCTGTGGGAGCTGGCTTGCCGGCGATAGGGCCAGTGCAAACTGCGAAGAACTTTCTATGGGTTTGATAGGAATTTTCACGCAGACGAATGTTTCAATCCGAGGATAATTCTCGCTGTCCTCGGTCGCACAGACGACAAACATGTACGCACATCGGACAAGCAGCACTGTGCCAGTGCGTTTGACTGACAAAACAGTTACATTACGCGTTCACTCTGTGCCCGTACCCCAAAAGGGAACGACACGCTAAACGGGTCTGGCCTATCAAGCCGGGCAGCATTTCCCCTCATCCAAAGGGAAATCCCCTCTCGAATCCCGATTTCAGCAGTGTGGTACTACCTTAAATGAAAGTTCTCAAAGGCCAGGATATCCTGGCGCTTGGCTTTATGACGTTTGCGCTTTTCGTGGGCGCTGGCAACATCATCTTCCCGCCTATCGTCGGTCTGCAGTCTGGCCCGCACGTATGGATGGCGGCCCTGGGCTTCCTGGTTACCGCCGTGGGCCTGCCGGTCATCACCGTGGTCGCCCTGGCCAAGGTCGGCGGCGGCATGGATGCCCTGAGCAGCCCGATCGGCAAGTTCTTCGGTGGCCTGCTGGCGGCCGTGTGCTACTTGTCGGTCGGCCCGCTGTTCGCCACCCCGCGCACCGCGACCGTATCGTTCGAAGTGGGCGTTGCGCCGCTGACCGGCGAAAGTCCGCTGGCGCTGTTCATCTACAGCCTGGTGTACTTCCTCGTGGTACTGGCCGTGTCCATGTACCCAGGCAAGCTGCTCGATACCGTGGGCCGCTTCCTGGCGCCGTTGAAGATCATCGCCCTGGCGGTGCTGGGCATCGCCGCCTTCGCGCTGCCTGCCGGCACCATTGGTGACGCGCAGCCGGCCTATGCCGCCGCAGCGTTCTCCAAGGGCTTCTCCGATGGTTACCTGACCATGGACACCCTGGGTGCCCTGGTGTTCGGTATCGTCATCGTCAACGCCATCCGCTCGCGCGGTGTCGAGTCGCCGAAGCTGATCACCCGCTATGCCATCATCGCCGGCCTGATCGCCGGTGTCGGCCTGGCCCTGGTGTACATCAGCCTGTTCCGCCTGGGTGCAACCAGCCACGATATCGCGGCTGACGCCACCAACGGCGCGGCGGTACTGCATGCCTACGTGCAGCACACCTTCGGTTCGCTGGGCAGCGGCTTCCTCGCCGTGCTGATCGCGCTGGCCTGCCTGGTGACCGCGGTTGGCCTGACCTGCGCCTGCGCCGAGTACTTCAGCCAGATGCTGCCGCTGTCGTACCGCGCACTGGTGGTGATCCTGGCGGGCTTCTCGCTGCTGATCTCCAACCTCGGCCTGACCAAGCTGATCATGTTCTCGATCCCGGTGCTCACCGCGATCTACCCGCCGTGCATCGTGGTGGTCGGGCTCAGCTTCGTGAAGGACCTGTGGAACTCGCCAACCCGCATCCTGGCGCCAGTGATGCTGGTATCGCTGCTGTTCGGCATGGTCGATGCGATCAAGGGCAGCGGCATTGCCCACGTGCTGCCGGACTTCATGGCACACCTGCCGTTGAGCGACCAGGGCCTGGCCTGGCTGGTGCCTTCGGTGGTGACCCTGGTTGGCGCCGTGGCCTGCGACCGCATGCTCGGCAAGCCGCGCGAAGCGCTGGCCTGATAGTCGAAGCCTGAGGGCGGCACCGGCCACAAGCCGAAGGGTGCTCGCCAAGGGTGGAAACTCAAGAGCCCCGCATCCGGAAGGATGCGGGGCTTTTTCTTTGCCTGTACCGGCCTCTTCGCGGGCGCGCCCGCTCCCACAGGTCAAGCGCAAACCTCAGAATTGGCGCTGTACCTGTGGGAGCGGGCGTGCCCGCGAAGAGGCCGGAATGAGCAGTGCAAATATCAGGATGGATGTGTGCCTTTTGCCGCTTGCCAGCGTCGAAATCCGGTCCCTATCCTTCAGGTATCTGGCCCTCCCGGGAACCCTGCATGAACTTCATCCAAAGCAACTTCAACAACCTGTTGGCCATCGCCTGGTTCGCCCTGTGCTGGGGCGGTTACACCCGTTATGCCATCTGGAAGGGCCGCGACACCGCGTGCCTGGCCAGCGTGCTGCACCTGTACCGCGAAGACTGGATGCGCCGCATGCTGCTGCGCGACAACCGCATTGCCGATGCCAGCGTGATCGGCAACCTCGAGCGCAACGCCTCGTTCTTCGCCTCCAGCACCCTGATCATCCTTGCCGGCATCCTCACCGTGCTTGGGGCCTCCGACCGGGCGCTGTCGCTGCTGGCCGACCTGCCGCTGGTGCAGCAGACGTCCCAGGGCATGTCGGAGATCAAGCTGCTGTGCCTGGCCATGGTCTTCGTCTACGCCTTTTTCACCTTCAGCTGGTGCATGCGCCAATACAACTTCGCGGCAGTGCTGGTGGGTTCGGCGCCGATGATCGGTGAACGGCTGGTCAATGAACTTGAACGCAAGGCATTCGCCTCGCGGGCGGCGCGGGTGCTGTCGCTTGCCGCCAACCAGTTCAACCTGGGCCTGCGTTCCTATTACTTCGGCATGGCCATGTTGAGCTGGTTCATCAGCCCATGGTTGTTCATGGTCATGAGTGTCGGGGTAGTGCTGATTCTGTACCGCCGCGAGTTCCATTCGGATGTGTTGGATGTGATGGTGTTCACACCTACCGAAAGTGTTTCGATCGAACCCGCCAAGGAAAACACCGCTCCTAGTACCTGAAACGTTTAATCCATAAGTTTCAGGCACAAAAAAACCCGACAATGTCGGGTTTTCTTGTTTTAGCCGATTACTGCTTGGCAGGTTCGGCTGGAGCAGCTGGGGCAGCTGGAGCGGCTTCCGGAGCCGGAGTAGCCGGAGCGGCTTCTTCGGCGGCCTTCTGCTCGGCTTCGGCCTGATCTTTGGCGGCTTCGGCGTTTTCCTTGGCAGCCTCGTTCATTTTATCCTGAGCTTCGCCCGCTTTTTCCTGGGCTTGCTCGGCGTGTTGCTGTGCGTCCTGGGCTTTGTCTTCGCTCGCTTTATCGCAAGCGGCCAGGCCCATGGCAGCGGCCAGCATCAGAGCAAAAGCAAAAGGTTTACGCATGGGGGTGTTTCTCCTTGGTGGAATAAGTGACTTGTTCCTTCGAGTGCAACTACGCGGAATAAGTTCCGCGAAGATTACACATATATAACGCCCCGTTCTATATGGACTTTTTAACGATTTTATGCCGCTGCGGCAATACGCAGGGAAACAGCCAATGAGCGATTCAACCTTGATGGCCATGGCCGAGCGTTTTCTCTCGGCCCTGAAACATTGTCAGTTGCTGCAAATGCGCGTGGCGCAAGCCAATGCCGATGGCATGACCCTGGTGCTGCCCTGGTCACCGGCCATCGTCGGCAACCCGCAGACCGGCGCCGTGCATGGCGGCGCGCTGACCACGCTGATGGACACCACCTGCGGCATGGCCACGCTGTGCGTGCTGCCGCGCTTCGAGGTGTGCCCGACACTGGACCTGCGCATCGACTACATGCACCCGGCAGAGGCCGGCAAGGACATCTACGGCCATGCCCAATGCTATCGGGTCACCCGTGATGTGATCTTCACCCGTGGCACGGCCTATCAGGACGACCCCGCCCAGCCGATCTGCCAGGTGGTGGGCACGTTCATGCGCCTGGGCCAGGAGATCAAGGGTGGCATCCGTTTCGGCAACAGCCTGAAGGAGGGCGGGGCATGATTCCGCACGAGGTTCGTCAACAGCTCAACGCCGCTCACGCAGTGGGAGACTATCGGCCTTTGCTGGCACTGATCCCCTATGCCGGCCTGATCGGCATCGAATGCGAGCGCGAGGGCGATGACCTGCTGTTCCGCCTGCCTGCCAGCCAGGACAACATCGGCAACCCGCTGCTGCCGGCCATCCACGGCGGGGTGATCGCGGGCTTCATGGAGCTGTCGGCAGCGCTGTACCTGCTGATCTTCAGCGAGAGCGCGAGCATTCCGAAGATCATCGACTTTTCCATCGATTATCTGCGCGCCGGGCACTTTCGCGATACCTACGCTCAGTGCCAACTGTGGCGCCAGGGCCGGCGGGTGACCAATGTGGCCATCACCGCCTGGCAGGGTGACAGGCAGTCGCCGATCGCCACGGCTCGCGCGCATTTCAAGATCGAACCGGAAAAGCCCTTGAAATCATCCGGGCAGCCCCCATCTGCATGACATCCGCCGCTAACGCAGGCCAACCTGGCCGCCAGGCGTCAACTGCCATCAGATCGGAGTTTTGAAGACCATGAGTGTGGAGACTCAAAAAGAAACGCTGGGCTTCCAGACCGAGGTAAAGCAGCTGCTGCACCTCATGATCCATTCCTTGTATTCGAACAAGGAGATCTTCCTGCGTGAATTGATCTCCAACGCCTCCGACGCCGCCGACAAGCTGCGTTTCGAGGCCCTGGCCAAGCCAGAGCTGTTCGAAGGCGACGCCGACCTGAAGATTCGCCTGAGCTTCGACAAGGACGCCGGTACCGTTACCCTCGAGGACAACGGCATCGGCATGAGCCGCGAAGACGTCATCGCCCACCTGGGTACCATCGCCAAGTCCGGCACCGCCGACTTCATGAAGAACCTCACCGGTGACCAGAAGAAGGACTCGCACCTGATCGGTCAGTTCGGTGTGGGCTTCTACTCTGCGTTCATCGTTGCCGACAAGGTCGACGTGTACAGCCGTCGTGCCGGCCAGCCGGCCGCCGAAGGCGTGCACTGGTCGTCGAAAGGCGAGGGCGAGTTCGAAGTCGCCACCATCGACAAGCCACAGCGCGGCACCCGCATCGTCCTGCACCTGAAGAAGGACGAGCAGGAGTTCGCTGATGGCTGGCGCCTGCGCAACGTGGTCAAGAAGTACTCCGACCACATCGCCATGCCGATCCAGCTGCCGAAGGAGCAAGCTGCCGCCGAAGGCGAAGAACAGCCGGCCGAAGAGTGGGAAACCGTCAACCGTGCCAGCGCCCTGTGGACCCGTCCGCGTACCGAGATCAAGGACGAGGAGTACCAGGAGTTCTACAAGCACATCGGCCATGACTTCGAAAACCCGCTGGCCTGGAGCCACAACAAGGTCGAAGGCAAGCTCGAATACAACTCGCTGCTGTACGTGCCGGCCCGCGCGCCGTTCGACCTGTACCAGCGCGAAGCGCCACGCGGCCTGAAGCTGTACGTGCAGCGCGTGTTCATCATGGACCAGGCCGAGTCGTTCCTGCCGCTGTACCTGCGCTTCATCAAGGGTGTGGTCGATTCCAACGACCTGTCGCTGAACGTGTCGCGTGAAATCCTGCAGAAAGACCCGATCATCGACTCGATGAAGACCGCGCTGACCAAGCGCGTGCTGGACATGCTGGAGAAGCTGGCGAAGAACGAGCCCGAGCAGTACAAGGGCTTCTGGAAGAACTTCGGCCAGGTGCTGAAGGAAGGCCCGGCCGAAGACTTCGCCAACAAGGAAAAGATCGCCGGCCTGCTGCGCTTCGCTTCCACCCAGGACGACAGCGGCGAGCAGAGCGTTGCCCTGGCCGACTACCTGGCACGCGCCAAGGAAGGCCAGGACAAGATCTACTACCTCACCGGCGAGTCGTACGCGCAGGTCAAGAACAGCCCGCACCTGGAAGTCTTCCGCAAGAAAGGCATCGAAGTGCTACTGCTGACCGACCGTATCGACGAGTGGCTGATGAGCTACCTCAACGAGTTCGACGGCAAGGCCTTCGTCGACGTCGCCCGTGGCGACCTGGACCTGGGCAAGCTGGATTCGGAAGAAGACAAGAAGGCCCAGGAAGAAGTCGCCAAGGACAAGGAAGGCCTGGTCGAGCGCCTGAAGGGCGCGCTGGGTGACAGCGTGGCCGAAGTGCGCGTGTCGCACCGCCTGACCGACTCGCCGGCGATTTTGGCCATCGGTGAGCAGGACCTGGGCCTGCAGATGCGCCAGATCCTCGAAGCCAGCGGGCAGAAGGTGCCGGAGTCCAAGCCGATCTTCGAGTTTAACCCGACCCACCCGCTGATCGAGAAGCTGGACAACGAGCAGAGCGAAGACCGCTTTGCCGAGCTGTCGCACATCCTGTTCGATCAGGCGGCCCTGGCGGCCGGTGACAGCTTGAAGGACCCGGCGGCTTACGTTCGTCGCCTGAACAAGCTGCTGGTCGAGCTGTCTGCTTGAGTTGATGCATAGGAAAGCCCGCTTCGGCGGGCTTTTTTCATGGCGAGCATATTGATGACGAGTGCCAAAGGAGTGCTTGATGAGCAAAGTAATCGTCGAATCGCTGGTCTATCACCTGTCCGGCAAGGCGTATGAAAGCCGCCTGGTCTACGAGCCGGGCGCGCTGGGGCGGCCAGGCCTGGTGATGGCGCCGAACTGGATGGGTATCGGCGAAGGTGCCGAGCGCATCGCCAAGGAAGTGGCCGAGAAGGGCTATGTGGTGCTGATTGCCGACCTGTACGGGCAATCGGTGCGTCCGTCCAACGCTGACGAGGCCGGCGCGGCGATGATGCCGTTGAAGAACGACCGTGGCGAGCTGCGCAAGCGCATGCAGGAAGCCCTGGCGCAACTGTTGGGGCAGTCGAAGGCGCTGCTGGAGCCGGGCAAGGTCGGCACGTTCGGTTTCTGCTTTGGTGGCTGCTGTGCACTGGAACTGGCCCGTACCGGCGCCGATTTGCGTGCGGCGGTGTCGTTCCATGGCACGCTGGACACGCCGAACCCGGAAGATGCCAAGCGCATCAAGGGCTCGGTGCTGGTGCTGCACGGCGCTTCCGACCCACTGGTGCCGAAGGAGCAGCTGCCGGCGTTCGAGGAGGAGATGAACGCGGCCAAGGTTGACTGGCAATTGCTCAGCTATGGCGGCGCGGTGCACTCGTTTACCGACCCGAGTGCCAATGTGCCGGGCAAGATGCAGTATGACCGGCGTACCTCGGAGCGGGCGTTCCGCTCGATGCATAACCTGCTGACCGAAGTGTTCCAGCGCTGAGATTGCAGGGGGCCGCTGTGCGGCCCATCGCCGGCAAGCCAGCTCCCACAGTGAAGACAGCGCCGTACCTGTGGGAGCTGGCTTGCCGGCGATGGGCTGCAAAGCAGCCCCAAAATTACCTGGGCAGCTCGATCCTCGAAGTTTCCCCCGGCACCACCGGCCAATCCCCCGCAGCCCACTTGGCCCGGGCCTGTTCGATCAGTTCCACATCACTGGCGACAAAGTTCCAGTTCATCCGCCGCGGCCCATCCAGCGGCGCGCCACCAATCAGCACCAGTTGGCACTCACCTTCCGCATACAGTGTCACCTCTTCGCCCTCCGGCAGCACCACCAGGCTATACGGCTCCACCTCCTCATCGTTCATCAGCAATTCGCCATCCAGTACGTACAGCGCCCGTTGCGCATGCTCATTCGGCACCTGCAAGGTAGTCGCCGGCTGCATCCGCACATGCGCGTAAAGGGTAGGGGAGAGCACCGGCACCGGCGACTCCAGGCAGAACCCGCTGCCGGCAATCATGCAGATGCGCACCCCCAGGCTCTCGCTGACCGGCAGGCTTGCCGCCGGGTGGTGGCTGTAACTTGCCGGGCCTTGTTCATGCTCGCGTGGTGACGCCAGCCATACCTGCAACCCGTGCAGGCGTGAACCATGGGCCAGAGCATCTTCAGGCGTGCGCTCGACATGGGCCACGCCGCTGCCTGCGGTCATCCAGCTGACGTCGCCCGGCAGCACCCGCTGCGCCGAGCCGAGGCTGTCCTTGTGCAGGATTGCCCCTTCGAACAGGTAGGTAAGGGTCGACAGGCCGATATGCGGGTGCTGGCGGATGTCCATGCCATGCCCAGGGGCATAGTCGGTTTCGAGCATGTGGTCGAAAAACACGAACGGGCCGACGCTGCGGCACTGGGCCGACGGCAGCGGGCGCAGGATTGGCTGGCCCTCGACCGATTCGGCACGTGGGCGGATGACCAGGGGGCTGCTCATGGGAAGGCTCCAGGCAAGGTGGAAATGCCCCCAAGCATAGCGGTTTGCCCGCCGCGGCTGAACCGTCTCGTTGGCTGGCCGGTCTAGTGGTGTGGTATCCGGAAAAGGAAGCTTCATCATGATCGTCAGAGCGCTGGCCTGCGTGCTGTTATCCACCTGGCTGTGCCAAGCGGCGCAGGCGCGCGACTACCGCTACAGTGACGCCCACCTGCACTACGTCGACTTCTTCCAGGAAAGCGAAGGCATGCCCGCGCTGATCAAGGCCATGGACGCCGCCGGTATCGAGCAGTCGATGATTTCCGGCATCCCGGTGGCCAAGAAGTGGCACGAAGACGAGCCCAAGCGCCCGCGCTATTACGCTGGGGATGACGCCGAAGCCTACTGGTACAGCGCCACCGACACCTACGTGGCTGCGGCGTTGCAGCAACTGCCCGACGAGCAGCGCAAGCGCTTTCATCCGTTCCTGGCCGGCTTCAATCCGGTGGACAAGAACGCCGCCAGCCATATCGAGCGCATGCTCGATCTGTATCCGGGGCTGTGGCAGGGCATTGGCGAAGTGTTCACCCGCCACGATGACCTGACGGCACTGACCAGCGGTGACACGCCGCGCGCCAACAACGAAGCGATGACGCGTATCTATCACCTGGCAGCCGAGCGCGACTTGCCGGTGCTGCTGCATTCCAACATCACCTCCAAACGCGAGCGCAACCCCTTGTACCTGGCGGAGATCGAAGAGCCACTGCGCAATCACCCGCACACGCGGTTTATCTGGGCGCACGCCGGCAGCAGCATGGAGATTCACCGGCACCAGACACAGATGGACTTTCTGCTGCCGGTGCTGACGCGGTTACTGGAGGATTACCCGAACCTGTATGTCGATTTGTCGTGGAGCGTGCTGGAGCCTTATCTGCTGGATGACCGGGGTGTGCCGCGCAAGGCGTGGCTGGCACTGGTCGAAAGGTTCCCGGAGCGGTTCATGCTGGGTTCGGATGTGGTGGGGCGGTTTGGTAGCCTTGGGGAGCAGATGCATGGGTTCAGGCCGTTTCTGGATGCATTGCCGGAACAAGTTGCCAACAAGGTGGCCAGGGAGAATTTTCTGGCTGTACTGCCCAGGCAGAAATAAGGGTTTTCCTGTGCTGGCCCTATCGCCGGCAAGCCAGCTCCCACAGGTACTGCGCAGGTTCCGAAGCCTATGCAGTACCTGTGGGAGCTGGCTTGCCGGCGATAGGGCCGGTACAGGCAACACAAATGAAAACGCCCCGAACCAGTCGGGGCGTTTTCGTTTACCGCAGCAGCGTCTTACTTGCCTTCCCAGCGCTTGAGCACCAGGGTGGCGTTGGTGCCGCCGAAGCCGAAGCTGTTGCTCATGACCGTATCGATCTTGGCGTTTTCTTCGGTCTTGCGCAGGATCGGCAGGTCGGCGACCTCCGGGTCCAGCTCGTCAATGTTGGCGGAGCCGGCGATGAAGTTGTTTTCCATCATCAGCAGGCAGTAGATCGCCTCGTGTACGCCGGCAGCGCCCAGCGAGTGGCCCGACAGGCTCTTGGTCGAGCTGATCTTCGGTGCCTTGTCGCCGAACACGGCGCGAACGCCCTTGATCTCGGCAACGTCACCGACCGGCGTCGAGGTGCCGTGGGTGTTCAGGTAGTCGATCGGGGTGTCGACGGTCGACAGCGCCTGCTGCATGCAGCGGATGGCACCTTCGCCGCTCGGGGCAACCATGTCGTAGCCGTCGGAAGTGGCGCCGTAACCGACGATTTCCGCGTAGATCTTGGCGCCACGGGCCAGGGCGTGCTCCAGCTCCTCGACCACCACCATGCCGCCACCGCCAGCGATGACGAAGCCATCACGGTCGGCGTCGTAGGCGCGCGAGGCCTGGTCCGGGGTTTCGTTGCGCTTGGTCGACAGGGCGCCCATGGCATCGAACAGGAACGACTGGCTCCAGTGCTCTTCTTCACCGCCACCGGCGAAGACGATGTCCTGCTTGCCCCACTGGATCTGCTCCAGGGCGGTGCCGATGCAGTGTGCCGAAGTGGCGCAGGCCGACGAGATCGAGTAGTTGATGCCCTTGATCTTGAACGGTGTGGCCAGGCACGCCGAAACGGTGCTGCCCATGGTGCGGGTAACGCGGTACGGGCCGACGCGCTTGACGCCTTTCTCGCGCAGGGTGTCCAGCGCTTCCATCTGGTTCAGGGTCGAGGCGCCGCCGGAGCCAGCCACCAGGCCGGTACGCGGGTTGGAAACCTGCTCTTCGGTCAGGCCGGCGTCCTTGATCGCGTCCTGCATCGCCAGGTAGGCGTAGGCAGCAGCGTGGCCGACGAAGCGGTAGACCTTGCGGTCGATCAGTTCTTCGAGGTTGAGGTCGATGGACCCGGAAACCTGGCTACGCAGCCCCATTTCCTTGTATTCCGGGTTGTAACGGATACCCGGACGGCTGTTGCGCAGGTTTTCGGTGACGGTAGCTTTGTCATTGCCCAGGCACGATACGATGCCCAGACCAGTGATAACGACGCGGCGCATGCGAATAACCCTTAGAAATTGTCAGTGGAGGTGAACACGCCGACCCGCAGGCCTTCGGCAGTGTAGATCTCGCGGCCGTCGACGCTGACCGAGCCATCGGCGATGGCCATGTTCAGCTTGCCCTTCAGGACGCGCTTGATGTGAATGTTGTAAGTGACTTTCTTGGCTTCCGGCAGTACCTGGCCAAAGAACTTCACCTCGCCCGAACCCAGGGCGCGACCGCGGCCCGGCAGGCCCTGCCAGCCGAGGAAGAAACCTACCAGCTGCCACATGGCGTCGAGGCCCAGGCAGCCCGGCATTACCGGGTCGCCTTCGAAGTGGCAGGCGAAGAACCACAGGTCCGGATTGATATCCAGCTCGGCGACCAATTCACCTTTGCCGTACTTGCCGCCTTCTTCGCTGATATGGGTGATGCGATCGACCATCAGCATGTTCGGCGCGGGCAGTTGCGCATTACCTGGGCCGAACAGCTCACCGCGACTGCAGCGCAGCAGGTCTTCCCGAGTAAAGGCGTGTTGTTTGGTCATGCGAGCTCCTCAATAACCCCCTGCGGCAGGGGATGAATCTTCCCGGCCGGCCCGATACGCATCGCGTCCGAGACGGCAGCCTACAGGTAGACTATTGCGTTGTGGTGAAAGTCACAGTGCACCCGGTGAAAGAAGTACAGGTGTGCACTGAAACGTCTATTTTCAGGTCCGATGAAGGTCCTGTCCAGTGTTTAAGACTGCCGCACTTTAGCATTTATCGCCAGTCGCGGTTGTCTGACCGGGTAGCCAGCGCTGCAGCACGCGCTGCAGTTCGGTGCGGCGCAAGGGTTTGCTCAGGTAGTCGTCCATGCCGGCCGCCATGCAACGCTCGCGGTCGCCCTGCAAGGCGTTGGCGGTCAGGGCGATGATCGGTAGCCTGGCGCCGTTGGGCAGCTGGCGGATACGCCGGGTGGCTTCATAGCCGTCCAGGTGCGGCAGGCGGCAGTCCATCAGCACGGCGGCAAAACGCTGCCGGCTGACCCGTTCGACCGCCTCCAGGCCGTCCTCGGCAGTGCATACCGCCAGCCCCAGGCTACGCAGCATGGCCTCGATGACACTTTGGTTGACCGGATTGTCCTCTACCAGCAGCACCTGATCATTGTCGGCCACCGCCGGCGGCGCAGCGCTTGGCAGCGTCAGTGATACCGGGGCAGGGCTGGCCAGGGCCAGCGGCATCTCCAGGGTAAAGGTCGAGCCCAGGCCTTCACGGCTTTCGCCGCGCAGCTTGCCGCCCATGCGTTCGGCCAGGGTGCGGGCAATCGACAGCCCCAGCCCGGTGCCGCCATAGCGGCGGGAAATCGAGCTGTCGGCCTGCTGGAAGGCGACGAACATCATTTCCAGGCGCTCGTTGTCGATGCCGATACCAGTGTCGCGCACACTGCAGGTCAGCCAGATCAGCTGGCGGTCGAGCACCTGCCAGCGCGCCTCGACCTGTACCTGGCCGCGTTCGGTGAATTTCAGCGCATTGCCGACCAGGTTCAGCAGGATCTGGCGGATGCGCGTGGGGTCGCCGTTCACCTGCAGCTGCTCGATACCCGCCGGCAGTTGCAGGTGCAGGGCAAGGCCGCGCTGCTGGGCGCTGTGCTGGAACGACTGGACGCTGCTGGTGATCAGCTCGCCCAGGTTGAAGTCGATGTGTTCCAGTTGCAGCGCGGCGCGTTCGATGCGCGAGAAGTCGAGGATGTCGTTGATGACCTTGAGCAGGTGCCCGGTGGATTCGCTTGCCACCGCGGTGTACTCGGCCTGTTCGCTGTTCAGCTGGGTGGTTTCCAGCAACTGCAGCATGCCCAGCACGCCATTCATCGGCGTGCGCAGCTCGTGGCTCATCATCGCCAGGAAGTCCGATTTGGCGCGGTTGGCCTGTTCGGCCTCCTCGCGGGCCTGGATCAGTTCGGCAATGGCCTGCTTCTGTTCATTGCTGGCCTGCTCCAGGGCGTGGGCCAGGTTGTTGATGTGGCGTGCCAGGTGGCCCAGTTCGCTGTCATCGACCACCGGCAACAGGGTGTGGTACTCGCCCTGCTGGATGGCCTTGACCGCATGCCCCATGTCGCTGATCGGCTTGGCCAGGCTCAGGGCCAGGCGGCGCGCCAGCAGGAAGGTGAACAGCAGGGCGAACAGCGCGAGGATACCGGCCTTGATCACGATTTCCTGCTGGCGCTGGCTGAAGGCGTCATCGGACATGCCGACGATGACCCGGCCCAGGTAATCGTCGCCGATGGCCGGGGTGGTGGCCTTGCCCTGTTGCAGGAAGTCGCTGTCCAGGCGGATCTGCTGCAGGCGGATGGGTGCCTGGAACACTTCGACGCGCTGCGCGCGGTTGGCGCTTTCGTCGGACTGCTCCACATACACCAGGATGTGGTTGCGGCTGTCCTGCACCTCGAGGAAGCGCACGTGGGGGATGCTGAGCGTGGCGCGCATCAGGCCCTCGAGCACTTCGTTGTTGCCCGAGATCACCCCGTATTCCGAGGCTGGCGCCAGCTGGTTGGCGATCAGCTGCCCGGTGTGGTTCAGTTCCTGGCGCAGGTCCTGGATACGCACGAAGGTGAAGAAGCTGATCAGCAGCAAGGTCAGCAGCAGGGCAGGGCCGAGGCTGATGATCTGGGTGCGGGTGTGGATGTCCCAGCTCAGGCGCTTGCTCATGGGGTGGGTTCTCCTTCGGCCAGGGCCTTGGCGGCGGCGTTCGGATCGATCGGTTCAAGGCCCAGGGCGCGCGCCACCTGCTGATTGCCGCTGACGCCGAAGCGCACCGGGTACAGGCTGCGCGGCCAGCGCGCCGGTGGCTGGTCGAGCAACTGGTCGAGCACCGCCAGCCAATCGTCCTGGTCACTGAAGGTGCTGGCCAGGGCGCCGGCGCGGACGAACCCGGCGTTCGGGCCGATCAGCGCCATCTGCCGGCCATAGCTGCTCAACAGCAGGTTCTTCGCAGTCTTGGAGTTGAACAGGTCGGCATCGTCCAGGCCCAGCAGCACGTCACTGTTGGCCAACAAATGTTGCAGAGGGCGGCTGTCGCGCGGGTCGGGCCAGTCCTGGGCAATGATCTCCAGGCCCAGCGCGCGGGCGGCATGGCGCAGCTCTTCGAGCAGAAAGCTGCTGTGCTCACCGTACAGCACACCAATGCGCTGGGCCTGCGGCAGCAGGTAGCGCGCCAGGCGCAGCTGTCGGCCCAGCGGCGGGTCGCTCCACAGCAGCGTGAGGAACGCGGGCCGCGACTTTCCCAGGCGCTGTTCAGCCTGTACCCGGCTGACCCTCATGGCCAGGGCCGGCGGGCCGGCGGTTTCCCCAAGGCGCCATTCCAGTGCGGCGTTGTCCAGCAAGATCAGGCGCTGGTCAGCCTTGAGCTTGCCCGGGCGTGGCAGGTCGGCGGTGGTCTGGAAATGCACGTGATCGTGCGGCCGGCGGCTTTCCAGCGCAGCGACGAAACTGCGAATGCCGGGCTGGTCTTCCGCGCCTACCAACACGATTTCGCTGGCGGACAGCGGCCCCATCGGCCACAGGCACAACAGCAACAGGCGCAGCAGCAGGGCCATCAGAACTCCAGCTCCGCGCTGACGCTCAGGCGGTGGCGGCTGTCGTAGCGGTTCTGGATTGCCGTGGTCGGCTCATCGTCCAGGCGCTGTTGCCACAGCGCCGCCAGCTCCAGGTTGCTGCCATGCACCCGGAAGCGCTTGGCCAGGCGCAGGTCCAGGCGCTCGTAGCGGTACTGGTTGAGCGCATCGTCGCCATAATAGAACAGCGCACTGGACCAGCCGTCGCCCCACTCGCGCATCCACCCGGCCGAGCCGCTGTTGCGCGCGCTGAGGCGGCGGTCGGCAGGGTTGCTTGCCCAGGCATCCACGTAGGCGTAGGTAAGGCGCAGGCGGTCGCGCAGGGTCGGGCGCCAGTCCAGTTGCGCCTCGCTGCCGCTGAAACGGGCCTTGTTGGCGTTGCTGGCGATGTACTGGTTGTTCTTCAGGGGCTCGCTGATCATTCCGGTGATCTCGTCGTAGAACAGCTTCACATCCATGTTCAGGTCGATGTCGCTGAAGTAGCCGTTGTAGCCCAGCTCGCGCGAGCGCATGCGTTCCTGGTCGAGGTCGCCCGGGCCGCGGGTCTTGACGAAGTATTCGCCGTTTTGCAGGCCGAAAGCGTTGGGGGTCAGGTTCTTGACCGTGTAGCTCCAGTTGATGTTGTTCTCGAACATGTCTGGCGAGCGCACTGCCTCGGAATACACCGCACGCAGGCCATGGCGCGGGGTGATCAGGTAGTTGACCGCCACGCGCGGGGTCAGCGAGCTGCCGGACAGGCGCGAGTCCTCGAACATGGCACCGCCCTGCAGGATCCAGTGCTCGTCGGCGCGCCACTCCAGCTGGCCGAACAGGCGCCAGGTCTGGTCGTCGATGCTGCCATTGAAGTAGGTCTGCGAGTCGGCACGATCATAGCGGTAGTTCATGCCGCTGAGCAGGCGCAGGCTGTCGGTCAGGCTCAGGGTATCCTGGATTTCCAGGTCGTAGCGGGTTTCGCGGGTGCTCTGGTCGACGTCGCCGCAAACCTGCTGCTTGCCACCGTTCGCCCATTGCTGCTGGACCTTCTCCAGAAGCGCTTTCATCACGGGATCATCGGTCGAAAGTGGTGCGCCGGTAGCAATGCCGCGCGCCACTTTTTCGGCGAAGTCAGGGTTCATTTGCCAGAGCTGGGTCAATTCCGGGCTGAACGACTGCAAGGCGTCGCAGGCACGCCACACCTGCTGGCGGTCGAAATGCTGGGCAGAGCCCTGGATATACAGGCTGTGCTCGGAGCTGAAGTCCTTGGTCCAGCGCAATGAGCCGGCGTAGTCCTTGGCATTGACGTCAGCGTTGTTACCGGCTTCGTATTTGGCGAACACCGGCTGATAGGTATAAGGCCGCTGGTTGCTGCCTTCCTTCGCCGCCAGTTGCCATTCCAGGGTCTGGTCGTGCGCCAGGCTGTGGCTGGCGTTGATATTGAAGCGGGTTAGCCGGCGGCTGTCGCGGTAATCCTGGCCGAACTGGTTCTCGTCGAAGCCATCGTCCTGCTGGCCGGACAGCGACAGGCGCATGTCGCCGCCATCCCAGCCGAAGCCGTGGCTGGCGTAGAAATCGTTGATGCCGTCCTGGCCGCGGGTCATCTTCAGCCGCGTGCCATGGCTGTCGGCAGGGTTGCGGGTAAGGATGTTGACCACCGCCATCAGCGCATTGGCGCCGTAGCTGACCGTGTTGGGGCCGCGGAACACCTCGATGCGCTCGATATCCTCCATGGCCAGGGGGATGTCGCTCCAGTCCACCGTGGCCAGGCCGGCGCGGTACACCGAACGGCCATCGATCAGCACCTGCATGCGCCGGGCATCGTTGACGTTGCTGCCGTGGTAGTTGACCGTGGGTTGGTTGCCGGCGTTGTAGCCCACCATCATGCCCGGCACCAGGCGCAGCAGTTCGGGGATGTCGCGGGCACCGCTGGCGCGGATCAGCTCGCTGTCGAGCACGGTCATGCTGCCCGGGACTGCGGCGGGGGATTGTTTCAGGCGCGTGGCGGTCAGAACCTGCGGCAGGTCCGTGTTGTCGATGAACAGGTCATCGGCCACGGCCGGGCCACCGAGCAGGGCAGTCAGTATGAGCAGGCGCGGGTACGGGGGCGTGCCAGGGAACACAAAGCGGCCTTGTATCAGGATTGAAACAGGCATGGTAACTGACCGTGGCGTATTTGCCAGTGATCTGCATTACCCGTGATGGCCCTTTCGCGGGTAAACCCGCTCCCACAAGGACCGCACCGCTACTGAAGGCTTCGTTGTACCTGTGGGAGCGGGTTTACCCGCGAAGAGGCCAGTACTGACACTGGTTCTGTAGCAGGCGAGCCGTATAATGGCCGGGTCGCCACTTAACTTTTGGCTTTAACGGATTGGATATGACTGAACAGCAACCTGTTGCAGTTCTGGGAGGCGGCAGCTTCGGCACCGCCGTGGCGAACCTGCTGGCAGAAAACGGTGTGCCGGTGCGCCAATGGATGCGCGACCCGGAACAGGCCGAGGCCATGCGCGTCAATCGCGAGAATCCGCGCTACCTCAAGGGCATCCGCCTGCACGACGGCGTCGAGCCGGTCAGCGACCTGCTGGCCACCCTGCAGGCCAGCGAGCTGATTTTCGTCGCCCTGCCATCGAGCGCCTTGCGCAGCGTGCTGGCCCCGCATGCCGAGCTGCTGCGCGGCAAGGGCCTGGTCAGCCTGACCAAGGGCATCGAAGCGCAAAGCTTCAAGCTGATGAGCCAGATCCTCGAGGAAATCGCCCCCGAGGCGCGCATCGGCGTGCTGTCCGGCCCCAACCTGGCCCGTGAAATCGCCGAACATGCGCTGACCGCCACGGTGGTTGCCAGCGAGGACGAAAAACTGTGCCAGCAGGTACAGGCCGTGCTGCATGGGCGTACCTTCCGCGTCTACGCCAGTGCCGACCGCTTTGGCGTCGAGCTGGGCGGGGCGCTGAAGAACGTCTACGCCATCATCGCCGGCATGGCGGTGGCCCTGGGCATGGGCGAGAACACCAAGAGCATGCTGATTACCCGCGCCCTGGCCGAGATGACCCGCTTCGCCGTCAGCCAGGGCGCCAACCCCATGACCTTCCTCGGCCTGGCCGGTGTCGGTGACCTGATCGTCACCTGCTCCTCGCCCAAGAGCCGCAACTACCAGGTCGGCCACGCGCTGGGCCAGGGCCTGAGCCTGGAGCAGGCGGTCAACCGCCTGGGCGAAGTGGCCGAAGGCGTCAACACCCTCAAGGTGCTCAAGGCCAAGGCGCAGGAAGTGCAGGTGTACATGCCGCTGGTGGCTGGCCTGCATGCCATCCTGTTCGAAGGCCGCACGCTGAACCAGGTGATCGAGCACCTGATGCGTGCCGAGCCGAAGACCGATGTCGATTTCATTTCCATCAGCGGTTTCAACTGAGCCGTCAGCGGCTCTGACAACAGCAAGGAGCAACACATGAACGATACGCCCGAACGCGCCCAGCGCGAGTCGATCATCCTGCGGGTCCTGTGGATGGTGGTGTTCCTGGTGGTCTGGCAGCTGGCCGAGCTGCTGCTCGGTGGCCTGGTGCTGGTACAACTGATCTACCGCCTGGTGTACGGCGCCCCCAGCGCCAGCCTGATGAACTTCGGCGACAGCCTGAGCCAGTACCTGGCGCAGATCGGCCGCTTCGGCAGCTTCCACAGCGACCAGAAGCCCTGGCCATTCGCCGACTGGCCGGCACCGCGTGCCCCGGAAGGCGAGGCGCCGCACGCGGTGGCCCCGGCCCCGCACCCGGTGCGTGACGAGGAGCCCAAGCTGTGAAGCTGTGGGTGCTGCGCCACGGTGAAGCGGAGCCGCGGGCCAACAGCGATGCCGAGCGCCGGCTGACCGCCCATGGTCGCGAGCAGGTGCTGCACAGCGCCGCCCGCCTGCTGGGCCAGCCACTGCAGGCGATCATCGCCAGCCCTTACGTACGCGCCCAGCAAACGGCCGCCCTGGTGCATGACACCCTGGGCTTCGCCGAGCCGGTGCGCACCGTGCCCTGGCTGACACCTGACAGTGATGTGCAGCAGGTTATCGGCGAAATCGAGCGCCTGGGCCTGGAGCATGTGCTGCTGGTCAGCCACCAGCCGCTGGTGGGTACCCTGGTAGGGGCGTTGCAGCATGGCCACCAGCAGCAACCGGCAGGCATGAGCACTGCAAGCCTGGCGGAGCTGGAAGGGGACTGGCCGCTGGCTGGGCTGATGACCCTTCGGGCGATCAACTCGCCGGCCTGAAACCCCGGGGCCGCTGCGCGGCCCTTCGCGGGCTTGCCCGCTCCCACAGGTGTGTCGCTGAGCTCATGGTTTACGCGATCCCTGTGGGAGCGGGCAAGCCCGCGAAGGGCTGCAAGGCAGCCCCAGTCAAACCGACAAACCTTAACTGACTCGCATTAGGGCTTGGCGAAGCCCGTGCCATCCTCCGCCGCGCCGCGCCCACAAGCCTGACCTGATAGCCCTCGCCGATGACCTATCCGGACGTTGCCGAACTGCCCCGCGATACCGACAATGGGCCATCATCCCCCATCCGGACCCGGCGCCATGTCGCAGCAGATCTTCTTCGCCCATGCCAACGGTTTCCCCTCGGCCACCTACGGCAAGCTGTTCGCCGCCCTGGCACCGGACTACCAGGTGCAGCACCTGGCCCAGCACGGCCACGATCCGCGCTTTCCGGTGGACGACAACTGGCAGAGCCTGGTCGATGAACTGCTGCACCACCTGGCCCGGCAGGACCAGCCGGTATGGGGCGTCGGCCATTCGCTGGGCGGGGTGTTGCACCTGCACGCAGCCTTGCGCTGCCCCGAGTACTACCGCGGCGTGGTGATGCTCGACTCGCCGGTGCTCACCCGCGCCGACCAGTGGCTGCTGCGCACCGCCAAGCGCTTCGGCTTCATTGACCGTATCACCCCGGCTGGCCGCACCCTGGGGCGCCGCGAAACCTTCAATGACCGCGACAGTGCCCGAGACTATTTCGCCGGCAAGTCACTGTTTCGCCATTTCGATCCCGAATGCCTCGATGCCTACATAGAGCACGGCCTGCAGGCGATGGAGCAGGGGCTGCAGTTGCGCTTCGACCCGGCCACGGAAATCAGCATCTACCGCAGCATCCCGCATACCAGCCCTGCGCCCGCGCGGCAATTGCAGGTGCCGCTGGCCATGGTCCGTGGCGAGCGCAGCAACGTCATTCGCCGCCACCACACACTGGCTGTGCGCGGCATGCCCAGGGGCGAGTTCCACAGCGTGCCGGGTGGGCACATGTTCCCGCTGGAGCGACCAACCGACACCGCCAGCCTGATCAAGGGCCTGTTCGACCGCTGGAGCCAGGCATGAGCGCGCAGGTCGAGGAAATCCGCCTGAGCCTGGGCCATATCGAACTGGCGGCGCACCTGTTCGGCCCCGAGGACGGGCTGCCGGTAATCGCCCTGCATGGCTGGCTGGACAACGCCAACAGCTTCGCCCGCCTGGCGCCGCAACTGAAAGGCCTGCGCATCGTCGCCCTGGACCTGGCCGGGCATGGTTACTCCGAGCACCGGCCGCTCGGCGCTGGCTATGCCCTGGCCGACTACGCCCATGACGTGCTGCGGGTGGCCGAGCAGCTGGGTTGGCAACGTTTTGCCCTGCTGGGCCATTCGCTGGGGGCAATCATTTCCGTGCAACTGGCTGGCGCGCTGCCGGAGCGGGTCAGCCATCTGGCCCTGATCGACGGGGTCATCCCGCCGACCGGTGCCGAGCAGGATGCCGGCGAGCGTCTGGGCATGGCGCTGCAGGCCCAGTTGCGCCTGGATGGCAAGCGCAAGTCGGTGTACACCACACTGGAGCAGGGCGTGCAGGCACGCATGAAAGGCATGGTCGCGGTCAGCCGCGAGGCAGCCGAGCTGCTGGCCCAGCGTGGCCTGATGCCGGTGCCCGGTGGTTACAGCTGGCGCAGCGACAGCCGCCTGACCCTGCCTTCGCCAGTGCGCCTGAGCGAGGCCCAGGCCATGGCCTACGTGCGCCGGGTAAGTTGCCCGGCGCGCCTGGTGGTGGCCGCCGACGGCATGCTGGCGCGCCACACAGGGTTGCTGGAGCAGCTACCCTTCGAGCAGGTGACGCTGCCCGGTGGCCATCACCTGCACCTGAACGATGAGCAGGGCGCGGCCCTTGTCGCAGACTGTTTCAATCGCTTCTTTGGCTTTGCTTGACTTGCACCGGACAAGTGTCGAGGCTTGGCGGGTTGAACAGGGAGACAACCATGCAACTGCCAGACATCCTGGAGCTTCACCTCGGCGCTGAGCGCCGCCTGGTTCGCCAATGAGCGCGCCTGTTGCCATCCGTAATGCCTTCGCTGCCTGCCTGGTGTTCGCCAGCCCCGTTTTGTGGGCCGGCAGCCTGCCGGTACCGGTGGACGCCAAGGTGGTCGACCAGCGCCCGGCCGTGGAGCAGGAGCGTGTCTACCCCATGGGCCCGCTGCGCAAGATCAGCGGCCGCCTGCGGGTCGAGGACAAGGTCGAAAGCCGTGGCCAGGTCAGCTCGGTAACCTACGAGCTGCCGGTCGAGCGTACCGCCCGCGAAGCCTTCACCAGCGCTCGCGAAGCACTGCAGCGCGACGGTGGCTACCCGCTGTTCTGGTGCCAGGGCCGCGATTGCGGCGAGGCCAGCCTGTGGGCCAATGATGTGTTCGCCAATGCCCGCCTCAACGGCGGCGACGAGCAGCAGGCGTTCATCCTGCTGCGCCGCTCGGCGGAGCAGGCCGATACCCTGGTCGCGCTGTACAGCGTCACCCGCGGCAACCGCCGCGCCTACCTGCACGTGGAAGAGTTCGTCGCCGGCAGCCCGCTGGGCGAACTGCTGCCGACCGCCGCCACGGTGCTGCGCGAAATGCGCGACACCGGCAAGCTCGACTACCCTGACCTGGCCGCACCGCAAGACGCCTGGGCGAACCTGCTGGCCCGCAGCCTGAACCTCGACAGCACCCTGCGTGCCAGCCTCAGTGGCGCCCAGGCTGAAGCCTGGCGCGAGGCCTTGGTCAAGGCGGGGGTGCGCAATGGCCGCCTCGAAGTCGGTAGCGCGCCTACCGACGGCCTGCATCTTGAACTGATCCGTTGAACGGGCA
Organism: Pseudomonas sp. B8(2017); assembly: GCF_002113575.1. Classification (NCBI taxonomy): domain Bacteria; kingdom Pseudomonadati; phylum Pseudomonadota; class Gammaproteobacteria; order Pseudomonadales; family Pseudomonadaceae; genus Pseudomonas; species Pseudomonas sp. B8(2017). Next base: position 439,807 of record NZ_NEIO01000003.1, read on the forward strand.
CCACCATGGCTAACAATGACCGCTTGCTGGTCCAGATTCTGCTGCTGGCGCTGCTGGGTGCCGGCCTGTGGGTGATGGCACCTTTCATTTCAGCGCTGTTGTGGGGGGCCATCCTGGCCTTTGCCAGCTGGCCGTTGATGCGCTTGCTGACGCGTGCGCTGGGCGGGCGCGAAACCCTGGCGGCCAGCCTGCTGACCACTGCCTGGATCCTGATCGTGGCGCTGCCGCTGGTGTGGCTGGGGTTCAACCTGGCCGATCACATTCGCGATGCGACGGCGTTCGTGCGTGACGTGCAGGTGGACGGCCTGCCCGATGCCCCGGCCTGGCTGGGTGGCATCCCGTTGGTTGGCGAGCGCCTGGTCAGCTGGTGGCAATCGCTGGACCAGCAGGGCGCGGCCTTGCTGGCCTCGGTAAAGCCGCACCTGGGGCAGATGGGCAACTGGTTGCTGGCGCGCAGCGCGCAGATCGGCAGCGGCGTGCTGGAGCTGACCCTGAGCCTGGTATTCGTGTTCTTCTTCTACCGCGACGGCCCGCGCTTGTCGGCGTTCGTCCTGCGCTTGCTGCACCGCCTGATGGGCGACCGTGCCGAGTACTACCTGGAGCTGGTGGCCGGTACGGTGCAGCGGGTGGTCAACGGGGTGATCGGTACGGCCGCCGCGCAGGGCGTGCTGGCGTTGATCGGCTTCCTGATTGCCGGTGTGCCCGGGGCCATCGTGCTGGGGCTGGTGACCTTCATGCTCAGCCTGATCCCCATGGGCCCGCCACTGGCCTGGATCCCGGCCACGGGCTGGCTGGTATGGAAGGGCGAATACGGCATGGCGGTGTTTCTGGGGGTTTGGGGCACCTTCATCATCAGTGGCGTGGACAACGTGCTCAAACCGTACCTGATCAGCCGTGGCGGCAACCTGCCGCTGGTGATCGTGCTGCTGGGGGTGTTCGGCGGTTTGATCGCCTTTGGCTTCATTGGCCTGTTCATCGGGCCGACCTTGCTGGCGGTCGGCTACAGCCTGCTGCTGGACTGGAGCCGCAACGCCGTCCCGCAGCCGCCTCAGCAGTAAACCTGTACTGGCCTCTTCGCGGGTGAACCCGCTCCCACAAGGATCTCCGCAGCCCGGGAGAGTGGTGCGGTCCCTGTGGGAGCGGGTTTACCCGCGAAGAGGCCGGTTCAGGCAACCTCAACCCCCGATCTTTACACCTTCTTTATTCCCATCCCCACCCCCCAATCTCGCCCCTTTACGCCCCTCGCTCGGACAATTTCCCCAAAGCGGCCCAAGCCGCACCACGGGGAGAACCACACATGAACATGCTCGACGGGCTGTCACTGCTGCTGGCAGTGGCATTGGCGTTTTATCTGCTGGTGGCGCTGCTGCGCGCCGATCGCAGCTAGGGAGCGGCCATGCACAGTTACGACTTCGCCTTGCTGTTGGCTTTTTTCGCCATCGTGCTGCTACCGGCACCCTGGCTCGGGCGGTTCTACTTCAAGGTCATGGAAGGCCAGCGCACCTGGCTGTCGCCCCTGCTGGGCCCGGTCGAGCAAGCCTGCTACCGGCTGGCAGGCGTGCGCGCCAGCCAGGAACAGAACTGGCAGCAGTACACCCTGGCCCTGCTGGCCTTCAACCTGGCCGGGTTCCTGCTGTTGTTCGCCGTGCTGCTGTTGCAGGGCTACCTGCCATTCAACCCGCAGCATCTGCCAGGCCAGGAATGGTCGCTGGCGTTCAACACCGCAGTCAGCTTCGTCACCAACACCAACTGGCAGGCCTACAGTGGTGAGGCGTCGGTCAGCTACCTGAGCCAGATGCTCGGCCTGACCGTGCAGAACTTCGTCAGCGCTGCCACCGGCCTGGCCGTGCTGGTCGCCCTGTGCCGCGGCATCGCCCGGCGCAGCGCCACGACGCTGGGCAACTTCTGGGTCGACATGACCCGCGCCACCCTCTACGGCCTGCTGCCGCTGTGCCTGCTGCTGGCGTTGTTGCTGGTATGGCAGGGCGTACCGCAAACCTTGGCCGACTACGCCCACGCGGTCACCCTGCAAGGCACCGAGCAGACCATCCCGCTGGGCCCGGCCGCCAGCCAGATCGCCATCAAGCAGCTAGGTACCAACGGCGGTGGCTTCTTCGGAGTGAACTCGGCGCACCCGTTCGAAAACCCCACGGCCTGGAGCAACCTGTTCGAGGTGGCTTCGATCATCCTCATTCCGGTGGCGCTGGTGTTCACCTTTGGTCACTACGTGAAGGACCTGCGCCAGAGCCGCGCCATCCTCGCCTGCATGCTTGCCCTGTTCCTGATCGGCGGCAGCACGGCGTTGTGGTCCGAGTATCAGCCCAACCCGGCCCTCGAGAGCGCGCAGGTACAGCAAAGCGCCCCCATGGAGGGCAAGGAAAGCCGCTTCGGCACCACCGGTTCGGTGCTGTGGACAGTGACTACCACCTCTGCCTCCAACGGTTCGGTCAATGCCATGCACGACAGCCTCAACCCGCTGACCGGCATGGTGGCGATGGTCAACATGATGGTCGGAGAGGTGATCTTTGGCGGCGTCGGTGCAGGGCTGTACGGCATGCTGCTGTTCGTGCTGATCGCGGTGTTCCTGGCCGGGCTGATGATCGGCCGCACCCCGGAATACCTGGGCAAGAAACTGCAGGCCCGCGAGGTGCAGTTGCTGGTGGCGACCCTGCTGGTGATGCCGGTCGGCGTGCTGGTGCTCGGCGCCATCGCCGCCAGCCTGCCAGGCCCGGCGGGTGCGGTCAGCAACCCGGGCGCGCATGGCTTCAGCCAGCTGCTGTACGCCTACACCTCGGGCACGGCCAACAACGGCTCGGCCTTTGCCGGCTTCGGTGCCAACACGGTGTTCCACAACCTGATGATCGGCCTGGCCATGCTTGTCGGCCGCTTCGGCTACATCCTGCCGGTGCTGGCGCTGGCCGGCTGCCTGGCGGCGAAGAAAAGCGCGCCCCAGGGGCTGAACAGCTTCCCCACCCATGGCCCGCTGTTCACCGGCCTGCTGCTGGTCACCATCCTGCTGGTCGGTGGCCTGACCTTCCTGCCGACCCTGGCCCTTGGGCCGATCGCCGAACACTTGAGCCTGGGTTTTTGAGGACCGACCATGAACATGCCCATTCCTGAAGTACAAGCTCGGCATAGTGCCAAGGACCAGACCCGCTTCGCCGCGTTGTGGCGCCCGGCGCTGGTGCAGGCATTCGTCAAGCTCGACCCGCGCCAGCTCAAACGCTCGCCGGTGATGCTGGTAGTCGCCCTGACTGCGGTGCTGACCACCGTCCTGTGCTTCGCCCCCGGCAGCGGCGTGAGCACCGGCGTTGCCGTGCAGATCGCCCTGTGGCTGTGGTTCACCGTGCTGTTCGCCAACTTCGCCGAGGCCCTTGCCGAAGGCCGTGGCAAGGCCCGCGCCGACAGCCTCAAGGCCGGCAGCCAGGGCCTGACCGCCCAGCGTCGCAAGCGCGATGGCAGCTACGAGACCGTCGCGGCCAGCGCGCTGCGCAAGGACGATGTGGTGCGCGTGGTGGCCGGCGAAATGATCCCCGGTGACGGCGAGGTGCTCGAAGGTATCGCTGCGGTCAACGAGGCCGCCATTACCGGCGAGTCCGCGCCGGTGATCCGCGAGTCCGGCGGCGACCGCTCGGCGGTGACCGGCAATACCCGGCTGGTCTCCGACTGGTTGTTGATCCGCATCACCAGCAACCCGGGCGAATCGACTCTCGACCGCATGATTGCCCTGGTCGAAGGCGCCAAGCGGCAGAAGACCCCGAACGAGATCGCCCTCGACATCCTGCTGATCGGCCTGACCCTGATCTTCCTGATCGTGGTGGTGACCCTGCAGCCGTTCGCCCACTTCGTCGGTGGCAGCCTGCCGCTGATCTTTCTCGCCGCATTGCTGGTGACGCTGATCCCCACCACCATCGGCGGCCTGCTGTCGGCCATCGGCATCGCCGGCATGGACCGGCTGGTGCGGCTGAACGTCATCGCCCGCTCGGGCCGCGCGGTGGAGGCGGCCGGTGACGTGCATACGCTGATGCTCGACAAGACCGGCACCATCACCTTCGGCAACCGCCGCTGCAGTGCGCTGCACGCCGCCCCGGGCATCACCGCCCGCGAGCTGGGGGAGGGCGCCTTGCTGGCCTCGCTGGCGGACGACACCGCCGAGGGCAAGTCGATCGTCGAGTACCTGCGGCAGTTGCATGACTTCGTCGAACCGGCCGCCGGGCAATTCGAGGCGGTGGCGTTCAGCGCCGAGACGCGCCTGTCAGGCATCGACCTGCAGCAGCACCGCTACCGCAAGGGCGCCGTCGACGCCGTGCTGGCGTTCGTTGGCATGCAACGCCTGGAAATGCCCCTGGCGCTGGCCCGTGAAGTGGAGCGCATTGCCCAGAGCGGCGGTACACCGCTGCTGGTGTGCATCGACAAGCGCCTGCTCGGCGTGATCCACCTCAAGGATGTGGTCAAGCCCGGCATCCGCGAGCGCTTTGCCGAGCTGCGCAAGCTGGGCATCCGCACGGTGATGGTGACCGGCGACAACCCGCTGACCGCTGCCGCCATCGCTGCCGAGGCCGGCGTGGATGATGTGCTGGCCGAGGCCACGCCAGAGAAGAAGCTGGCGCGCATCCGCCAGGAGCAGAACGACGGCCGCCTGGTGGCCATGTGCGGCGACGGCGCCAACGACGCCCCGGCCCTGGCCCAGGCAGACGTGGGCATGGCCATGAACGACGGCACCCAGGCCGCGCGCGAGGCGGCCAACATGGTCGACCTGGACAGCGACCCGACCAAGTTGCTGGATGTGGTGCAGGTCGGCAAGGAGCTGCTGGTGACCCGCGGCGCGTTGACCACCTTCTCCATCGCCAACGATGTGGCCAAGTACTTCGCCATCCTGCCGGCGCTGTTCGCCGCCATCTACCCGCAGCTGGGCGTGCTCAACCTGATGCATTTGGCCAGCCCGCAGAGTGCGATTCTGTCGGCCATCGTGTTCAACGCGCTGATCATCATCGTGCTGATCCCGCTGGCGCTGCGCGGCGTGCGTGTGCAGGCGGCCAGTGCGGCGCACCTGCTGCGGCGCAACCTGCTGATCTATGGGCTGGGTGGCATTGTCGTGCCGTTTGCCGGGATCAAGCTGATCGACCTGCTGCTCAATGCCCTGCACCTGGTCTGAGGAGGCCACCATGAATGCTTATGTACGCCCGGCATTGAGCCTGGCCCTGTTGATGACCCTGGTGACCGGCGCGCTGTATCCGTTGGCGGTGACCGGTATTGCCCAGGTGGTTTTCCCCAGCCAGGCCAATGGCAGCCTGGTGCGCGATGACCGGGGCCAGGTGCGCGGTTCGGCGCTGATCGCCCAGGATTTCCAGGGTGATGGCTGGTTCCACGCGCGGCCATCGGCAGGCGCCTATGCCACTGTGGCCAGCAGCGCCAGCAACCTGTCGCCGAGCAACCCGGCGCTGGCCGAGCGGGTCAAGGGCGATGCGGCTGCGTTGTACCAGGCGCAGCAGGGGCCGGTGCCCCAGGCGTTGCTCACCACCTCGGGCAGCGGCCTCGACCCGCACCTGCCGCCGGAGGCCGTGGCCTACCAGATCCCGCGGGTGGCGGCGGCACGGCAGTTGCCGGTGGAGCGCTTGCAAGGCTTGCTGGAAGAGGCCACCCTCCACCCATTGATCGGCCCGCCGGTGGTCAATGTGCTGGCCTTGAATCAGGCCTTGGAAAACCTCAGCCATTGATAGATGACTTGAGGGGCTAGCAGGGACCCTGTGGGAGCGGGTTTACCCGCGAATGCGTCGGTGGCGCTACTACTGCATTCGCGGGTGAACCCGCTCCCACAGGTACGGTGTTTGTCCCTGGATTTGCTGCTTGCTGGAAATAGCAAAGGATGAAAGATGAGTGACTCCGCCCGCGCAGACGCGCTGTTGGCTACCCTCCCGCGAAGCGGCCGGGGGCGGTTGAAGGTGTTCCTTGGCGCCGCCCCCGGCGTCGGCAAGACCTTCGCCATGCTCCAGGCCGCCCACGCCCAGCAACGCCAGGGCGTGCAGGTGCTGGCCGGTGTGGTCGAAACCCATGGCCGTGCCGAAACCGAGGTATTGCTCGCAGGCCTTCAGCAGCAACCCCTGCTGCGCAGCCAGTACCGCGGCGTCACCCTCGAGGAAATGGACCTGGACGGCCTGCTCAAGGCCGCGCCGGCCCTGGTGCTGGTCGACGAACTGGCCCACACCAATGCGCCCGGCAGCCGCCACGCCAAACGCTGGCAGGACGTACAGGAACTGCTGGCCGCCGGCATCGATGTGTACACCACGGTCAACGTCCAGCACCTGGAAAGCCTCAACGACAAGGTCCGCGACATTACCGGCGTGCAAGTGCGCGAAACCCTGCCGGACTGGGTACTGCAGGAAGCCTTCGAGCTGGTGCTGATCGACCTGCCACCCCGGGAGCTGCTCGAACGCCTGCGCGAAGGCAAGGTGTACGTGCCCGAGCAGGCGCGGGCCGCCATCGATGCGTTCTTCTCGCAAACCAACCTTACCGCCCTGCGCGAACTGGCCATGCAGACCGCCGCTGCCCAGGTGGATGCCGACCTGGCCCACGGTTATCGCCAACGCGGCCAGGAAGCCCCGGCCCTGCGTGGGCGCTTGCTGGTGGGCGTGGATGGCGACGACCAGGCGGAACGTTTGGTGCGCCATGCCAGCCGCGTGGCGCAACGCCGCCACCTGCCCTGGAGCCTGGTGCACGTGGACAACGGCCGCCTGCGCGACGAAACCGCGCGCCAGCGCCTGCAAGCTGCCCAGCAACTGGCCGAACGCCTGGGCGGGGAGGTGGTACTGCTGCGTGCCGGCGAAGTGGTGCGCACGCTGATCCAGCATGCCGCCGAACGGCGGGCCAGCCTGGTGCTGGTCGGGCAGTCCCGCGACCGCCTGCGCCGGCGCCTGTTCGGTGCCGGTGTGGCCGCGCGGCTGCTGCGCGAAAGCCACGGCCTGGAAATCAACGTGCTGGACCGCGACGCGCAGCCGCAAGCGCCGCGGTCGGCGGTGCGGCGGGTGTGGGTCTGGCGCCATTACCTGCTGGCGCTGCTGGCCACGCTCATGGCCGCAGGCCTGGCCTGGGCGGTGTCGAGTGTGCTGGCCCTGCCCAACATCTCGCTGGTGTTCCTGGCCGCGGTGTTGCTGGTGGCGGTGCGCAGCAGCCTGGGGCCTGCGCTGGCCTGCGCGGTGCTGTCGTTCCTGACCTACGACTTCCTGTTCATCCCGCCCAACCTGTCGTTCAGGATCCAGCGCGAAGAAGACGTGCTGACCCTGGTGTTCTTCCTGTTGATGGCTGCACTCACCGGCAACCTGGCCGCCCGCCAGCGCCGCCAGTTGCAGGCGCTGCGCGAGACCCAGGCGCAGACCAGCCAGCTGCTCGACCTGTCGCGCCGGCTGACCGTGGCCACCGACCGCCAGGCGGTGTTCAACGCCGCCGGCCAGCACCTGGACGGTTGGCAGGACATGCAGGTGTGCCTGCTGGAGCGCAATGTCGAAGGCCAGTTGCAGGTGGCCAGCGGCGAAGCCCATGCCTTCAGCGATAACGAACGCGCCGCCGCAGAATGGGCCTGGCAGCACGGCCAGGCCGCCGGTCATGGCAGCGACACCCTGCCCAATGGCCGCTGGTGGTGGTGGCCGCTGGCGGTGGATGAACAGCCCCTGGCATTGCTCGGGGTGCGCCCACGTTCCGGCCAGCCGCTCAGCGACCCGCGCCGGCGCCTGCTCACTGCCCTTGGTCAGCCACTGGCCCAGGCCCTGGCCCGCGCGCGCCTGGCCGAACAGCTGGAGGCCGCGCGCCTGCATGGTGAAACCGAGCAGCTGCGCAGCGCCTTGCTCGCGTCCGTTTCCCATGACTTGCGCACCCCGCTGACCGCCATGCGCGGCAGCATCGACAGCCTGCTGGCGCTGGGCGAGGCGATCCCCACCGCCGACCGCCGCGAACTGCTGGAGGGTACCCGCAACGAGGCCGAACGCCTCGACCGCTACATCCAGAACCTGCTCGACATGACCCGCCTGGGCCACGGCGGCCTCAAGCTGGCCCGCGACTGGGTGGCCCCGGCCGACATCGTCGGCAGCGCGCTCAACCGCCTGCGCGCGGTGCTGGCGCCGCTGCGGGTACACACCGACGTGCCGGCCGAGCTGCCGTTGCTGTTCGTGCATGCGGCGTTGATCGAGCAGGCGCTTGTCAACGTGCTGGAAAATGCCGCGCGCTTCTCTCCAGCCAATGGCCGGCTGGAGCTGCAGGTGTCGGTGCAGGATGCCCTGTTGTGCTTTGCTGTCAGCGACCAGGGCCCCGGCATTCCCGTGGATGATCGCGAGAAGATCTTCGACATGTTCTACACCGCCGCTCGCGGCGACCGCGGCGGGCAGGGCACCGGCCTGGGCCTGGCGATCTGCCAGGGCATGATCGGCGCCCATGGCGGGCAGATCCTGGTGGGCGAAGGCATCGATGGCCAGGGCACCAGCATCACTTTATGCTTGCCGCTGCCTCCTCAACCTGAAACCGAAAGCGAAACCCCATGAGTCAGTCCGCCACCCTTCTGGTCATCGACGATGAACCGCAGATCCGCAAGTTCCTGCGTATCAGCCTGGCCTCGCAAGGCTACAAGGTGCTCGAGGCCGCCACCGGCGCGGAAGGGCTGGCCCAGGCGGCGTTGGGCAAGCCGGACCTGGTGGTGCTTGACCTGGGCCTTCCGGACATGGACGGCCAGCAGGTACTGCGTGACCTGCGCGAGTGGAGCGCGGTGCCGGTGCTGGTGTTGTCGGTGCGCGCCAGCGAAGTGCAGAAGGTCGATGCGCTGGATGGTGGCGCCAACGACTATGTGACCAAGCCGTTCGGCATCCAGGAGTTTCTGGCGCGGGTGCGCGCCTTGCTGCGCCAGGTGCCGCAGGCCGGTGGCTCGGAAGTGGCGGCCAGTTTTGGGCCGCTGATGGTGGACTTTGCCTTTCGCCGGGTGACCCTGGATGGCGTGGAAGTGGCGCTGACCCGCAAGGAGTATGCGCTGCTGGCGCAGCTGGCCGGGCACCCGGGGCGGGTGATTACCCAGCAGCAACTGCTCAAGGATATCTGGGGGCCTACCCATGTGGACGACACCCATTACCTGCGGATCGTGGTCGGGCATCTGCGGCAGAAGCTGGGCGATGACCCCACGGCACCGCGGTTCATCATCACCGAGCCAGGGGTGGGGTACAGGTTGGTGGCGCCGACCATGTAACCCCTGTGGGAGCGGGCGTGCCCGCGAAGAATCCAGCGCGATGCATGGCACCGGCTGCGCCGGTGTTCGCGGGCATGCCCGCTCCCACAGGGTCCCTGCTAATTCAATGAGTCATGTGCAGTCCAAGAGAGATTGCCCAGCCCTTTGGGCTGCGTTGTCGCGTAGAAAACTGAATTCGCAAGCGGCCCGCGTACCCTGTGGGAGCGGCTTTAGCCGCGAAGAATCCAACGCGGTGCATGGCACCGGCTGCGCCGGTGTTCGCGGCTGAAGCCGCTCCCACAGAGTCCCTGCTAATTCAATGAGTCATGTGCAGTTCTATGAGAGCTGGCATGCCGGCGATGGGGCCAGAGCAAGCAGCGCAAGACAGTAATCTCAGGGGGCGGTTCTCGACTCCAGATCCATTTCCGCTGGCCACACTACTCGGGGTGCCAGGCGCAGGGCGAACTCACACCAGAGCACATCGTTGTGATCCTTGGGGGGGGCGGGTGGTGGCAGGGCTGAGGGGCCTTCCTGCATGTAGGTGCAGATGTAGGCCCAGGCATGCTGGTCGGCACCCATCGTAACCAGAGGAAAACGGTCGATGACATTGTTTGTGCCAGGTGCAACGATGGAGAGTGTGACACCCAATTTGAAAATTAACCCACCGTTTGGCAGTGCGCCGGTCTGGGACCAGCGCTCGGCGCGGACTTGGGACCAGTCGTAGCAAACTGTTTCTACTTTCCAGTTCGTGAAGGGGTTCCACCAGCAGTACTTGAAATTGTACGCATACAATTTTTTACGTACTCGGTTGAAGCGAAGGGGTTCATCTCGGGGTGGGGATATGCTTGCTCGAAGGCAAAATACGGATGCCCATACTCCGCATGCAAGTATTAATATGTCAACTAGCACGGATTCGAAGTCTCTCTGCTCCAAGTTGGAGTTTATGAAACTGAGCAGAGGGGTGGTGATGGCGATAGTTGGAAGCGAAAGTAAAGCCATTACTTCTCTTGCCCAACCGAGGGGTCTGGGTACTTCAAGGTAGATAAGATCCTGATGGTTAGGGGATTGATTGCCCAGGCTGGCTTCGGTCGCAATGGGAATGTCAGGATGGGGTAGGTCCTCTATCCATCCTGTACATGGCGGGTTAAGGTGCGGGCGGGCCATTAGAATAGACTCCTTAGCGAGGACAGATTGTTTTCTCTCATTGTCACTTTTGCATAACCTGACATGTCATGCTTGTTGGGCCAATAAGTGAGCGTTAGCTCAATAGCTTTTGTGCAATGGTTTTCCAGTAGTGGAATTGAAGTGCTGATGTGCAGCGTCTTATCGGTGGTTTTAAAAATTATTCGTTCGCTGACGCTTTCAGGGCTAGCAAAGGTTTTTTGGGTTTCTTCGGGCACGTATTCGACTACTTTTGGATGTGAACTATTACCGGAGAGATAAAAAGGCAGTCGATTTTGCCCTGCTGGGTACACAGTCAGTTGCCATTTGTACTGTGCGTCTTCAGTGCTGAAATTTGGCAAGCTTATGTACAAATCGAGATAAAAACCTGCCGCGACAGCAGCGTCATCGCTGATGAAGGCTTTTGTTTGGTCTAGCGTGTACGTACTGTGAGTTGGTTGAAATCTTGTCTCAATTGAAGCCTGCGCTTGAACTCCCAAGGCTGCCGCGTTCAGTGAGCCAATTGCGGTATCCAGATCTTGTGGATTCATCCAGCGACGATGTTCCTCTGGTGTTCCCCATCTACTGTGTCGGGACCAAAGCTCTAATAGTGAAGATTCTTGATTTTTGGCATCCATCGCCAGCGTATAGGCTGCCAGACCAAGGATGATCGTAAAGCCTAAGGGACCGAGTAGCGAACTTGCGAATAATGCCGAGTAAATACCAGAGACAGTGGAAACTGTAGCAAGCACGGCCGCGCGAGCGTACTGGTTTGCAGAGGTGCTGTCCCCTTGGTTATTAGTTCTGGCGAGCGCATTCACGTATTGCACTGCATCCATGGCATTGGCGAGTGCAGCGATGGCGCCGCCATACTTGGCTAGGTTCTTTCCTAGTAAGGCTGTGGTTACCGTTCCGGGCCACGGTATCTTCGGTCGTACAAGTGTGACAGCAAGCCCTGCCGCTTCGACACTCACTCCCAACAACCCAAGCGATGAAGACCAGATCGCCGCAAGCGCCTCCGGATTGTTCTGATGCATCTCCTGCAACGCCCGATAGTTCTTGCCCAGGCTGTCCTGCTGGAACCATATGCCCCCCAAGGCAAACAGCAGCTTCACGCTTTCGTTACTCGCTGCAGCATCCCGCAGGCTGCGCATCGCATCGCTTGCCACGCTTTGCGCGGCCGTAGAACTGATCTTCAAACCACCCGTAACCTGCGCACGCAGCGTACCCGCACCAATCGCAATATTGCGTACCAGCGCCCCGACGCCACCGGCTGCACCTTCGCGCAACTGCACCAGCCGCGCCTGTAAACTTTCAGCACTTTCCAACGTCCAGAGCATCACTTCGATCATCTGGCTACGGTTACCCGTTGCCGCAATATTGATCGCGCCACTCAGCACCATGGCCCGCACCTTGCGGCCCAGTGGGTCACGGAACTGCTTGTCTACCTGCTGCAGAAACGCATCGGTCCGCGCCTCCAGGGCTTCATTGAGCAGGCTCATGTATTCGCCCACTGTCAGCGACACCCGCAGCGGCGTTACCTGCTGCCCGGCAAACAGGGCAAACGCCGAGCGATGCACATGGCCGATCAGGGTCTTGGTCCGTTCACTCAGGTGCTGGCTGAGCGCATTCCCTGCGCTGTTGGTCGCGGCCAGCAACTGGCCAACGGCATCCTGTATCGGCTTGATCATCAACAGCTGGCCGTCTGCGGTACCGGCGATGCCCTTGATGATGTCGTACACCTTGCCGAAGTCGTCCCCGGACAGCGCGCTGGCCACCTGCTGCATCAGCTTCTGGTTCTTGGCCAGCAGTGCCTGGTAAAGCAGGCTGCGGTCGTCTTCCAGCAGCTGCTGCCAGATATGCTGGGTGATCCCGAGTGGCTGACCCTCCTGCGGCAGGGTTTCGGTAGGCCCGCCGGCCAGGCAGGCGGCCATCATCTGGATGAAGTATTCCACCGAAACAGGGGAGGTCGCGTCATAGTCGTAGTAGCCGATCTGCTGAAACGCCCGCTTGGCAAAGTGCCGCGCATACAGATCGCCAACCTGGTCGATCATCGACTGCCAGTTTTTCAGTTCGCGGTCGTAATCGGCCTGGAACGCGGCGCGGGCGCGTTCGTCGTAACGCTCTTCCAGCCGCTCGCGGGCGTCCTGCTGCTTGCGCGCGGTGTTGCGTTCGGTCTGCGCGTCGATGTCCACCGGCGGCAGATACGCCTTGGCCGCGATCGGGCTGTCGTTCCACTGCTCGACCTGCCGGGCTTCCCGCT